>JANJTW010000260.1 GCA_024710925.1 Rhodocyclaceae bacterium
CGAATAAAAACAAGGCGTTGCCTGCTTGGCACGGCTGTTGCGATAAGTGCGTCAGCAACCTCAACGCACTGGAGTCGCAACATGAGCAAACCCAAACTGGTGATGGTCGGCAACGGCATGGCGGGTGTGCGCACCCTGGAGGAACTGTTCCGCATTGCGCCGGAGATGTATGACGTCACCGTCTTCGGCGCCGAACCGCATCCCAACTACAACCGCATCCTGCTGTCGCCGGTGCTCGCCGGCGAGATGCAGGTGCAGGACATCATCCTCAACGACCACGACTGGTACCGCGAGAACAAGGTGAACCTGCACCTCGGCAAGAAGGTGGCGAAGATCGACCGCGTCCGGCGCCTGGTGATCGCCGAGGACGGCACCGAGGAGGCCTACGACCGGCTGCTGCTGGCCACCGGCTCGACGCCGTTCATGCTGCCGATTCCCGGCAACAACCTCGACGGCGTGATCGGCTACCGCGACATCGCCGACACCGACGCGATGATCGATGCGGCGAAACAGTACAAGCACGCGGTGGTCATCGGCGGCGGCCTGCTCGGCCTGGAGGCCGCCAACGGCCTGAAGCTGCGCGGCATGGACGTGACCGTCGTGCACATCGGCCCGTGGCTGCTCGAACGCCAGCTCGACGAGGTCGCCGGCCGCATGCTGCAGAAGTCGCTGGAGGACCGCGGCCTCAAGTTCCTGCTGGAGAAGCACACCGAGGCGCTGATCGCCGGCGAATCCGGTCGCGTCGCCGCCATCCGCTTCAAGGACGGCATGCAGATCCCGGCCGAGCTGGTGGTGATGGCGGCCGGCATCCGCCCGAACACCGCGCTCGCCGAAAGCGCCGGCATCTACTGCAACCGCGGCATCGTGGTGAACGACACGCTGCAGACCTACGACCCGAAGGTCTACGCCGTCGGCGAATGCGTCGCCCATCGCGGCATCGCCTACGGCCTGGTGGCGCCGCTGTTCGAGCAGGCCAAGGTGGCCGCCAATCACCTCGCCAACTACGGCATCGGCCGCTACACCGGCTCGGTCACCTCGACCAAGCTCAAGGTCACCGGCATCGACCTGTTCTCGGCTGGCGACTACATGGGCGGCAAGGAGAGCGACGGCTACGAGGAGATCATCCTCAACGACCAGGCCGGCGGCGTGTACAAGAAACTGGTGATCAAGGAAAACAAGCTGGTCGGCGGCGTGCTCTACGGCGACACCGCCGACGGCCCGTGGTACTTCCAGTTGCTGAAGGACGGCAAGGACATCCACGAGATCCGCGACCACCTGCTGTTCGGCCAGAGCATGGTCGGCGACGTCGGCCACGCCGGCCAGTCGAAGGCCGCCGCGATGAGCGACGACGCCGAGGTCTGCGGCTGCAACGGCGTCAAGAAGGGGACGATCGTCCGCGCGATCAAGGAGAAGGGCCTGTTCACGCTCGACGAGGTGAAGAAGCACACCAAGGCAGCGTCTTCCTGCGGCTCGTGCGCCGGCCTCTGCGAGCAGATCCTCGCCTCGACGCTGGGCGGTGCCTACCAGGCCACCGCCTCGGACAAGAAGCCGATGTGCGGCTGCACCGAGCACAGCCACGAGGACGTGCGCCGCGCCATCCGCGAGCGCGAGCTGACCAGCATCGAGGCGGTGACCCAGTTCATGGAGTGGAAGAACGCCGACGGCTGCGAGAAGTGCCGGCCGGCGCTCAACTACTACCTGATCTCGACCTGGCCGCACCTGGCCAAGGACGACCCGCAGTCGCGCTTCATCAACGAGCGCGCGCACGCCAACATCCAGAAGGACGGCACCTACTCGGTGGTACCGCGCATGTGGGGCGGCCTGACGACGCCGTCGGAGCTGCGCGCCATTGCGGATGCCGCCGAGAAGTACCACGTGCCCACCGTCAAGGTCACCGGTGGCCAGCGCATCGACCTGCTCGGCGTGAAGAAAGAAGACCTGCCGAAGATGTGGGCCGACCTCGCCGCCGCCGGCATGGTCTCCGGCCACGCCTACGGCAAGTCGATCCGCACCGTGAAGACCTGCGTCGGCGCCGAGCACTGCCGCTTCGGCACGCAGAAGTCGATGGACATGGGGGTGAAGCTCGAAAAGATGCTGTTCGGCATGTGGAGCCCGCACAAGGTCAAGCTCGCCGTCTCCGGCTGCCCGAGGAACTGCGCCGAGGCCGGCATCAAGGACGTCGGCGTGATCGGGGTGGATTCCGGCTACGAGATCTACGTCGCCGGCAACGGCGGCATCAAGACCGAGGTCGCCGAGTTCCTGTGCAAGGTGACCAGCGACGAGGAAGTGATGGAAGTCTCTGGTGCCTTCCTGCAGCTCTACCGCGAGGAGGGTTGGTACCTGGAGCGCACCTGCCACTACGTGCAGCGCGTCGGCCTCGACTCGGTGAAGCAGCGCATCGTCGAGGACCTTGACGGGCGCAAGGCGCTCTACGCGCGGCTGCTCGATTCGCTCTCGGGACTCAAGGACCCGTGGGCCGAGCGCCTCGACGGCGAGCTGAAGAAGGAATTCGAAATGCTGGCCGTGCAGCCGGCCTGAGCAATCTGGGAGAGATGAAATGAGTGAATTCACGAAAATCTGCGCGCTGGAAGACATCCCGCGCCTCGGCTCGCGCGTGGTCAAGCACAGCGGCGGCGACATCGCCGTCTTCCGCACCTCGGACGACGAAGTCTTCGCGCTGCACGACAAGTGCCCGCACAAGGGCGGCCCGCTGTCGCAGGGCATCGTGCACGGCAAGCGCGTCACCTGCCCGCTGCACGGCATGAACATCCAGCTCGACAGCGGCGACGCGGTCGCGCCGGACGTCGGCCACTGCAACCGCTTCGAAGTCAGGCTCGACGCCGGCAGCGTCTACCTGAAGGTCTGAGGCGAACGACATGGACAAGAAATCCTTCCTGCAGGCCGGGCACACGCCGACGCTGCTCGCCGCCTTCCTCTACTTCGACCTCGCCTTCATGGTCTGGGTCATGCTCGGTCCGCTCGCCGTCGGCATCGCCAAGGACCTCGGCCTGTCGCACGCCGAGAAGGGCCTGATGGTGGCGGTGCCGGTGCTCGCCGGCGCGCTCTTGCGCATCGTCATGGGCATCCTGGTCGACCGCCTGTCGCCGAAGAAGGCAGCGATCATCGGCCAGGTCATCGTGCTCGGCGCATTGACCTACGCCTGGCTGGTCGGCGTCCATTCCTACGGCGAGGTGCTGATCCTCGGCGGCTTCCTCGGCGTCGCCGGCGCCTCGTTCGCCGCCGCGCTGCCGCTCGCCTCGCGCTGGTATCCGCCGGAGCACCAGGGCACCGCGATGGGCATCGCCGGCGCCGGCAACTCCGGCACCGCCTTCGCCGCGCTGCTGGCGCCCGGGCTGGCCGCCGCCTACGGCTGGACCAACGTCTTCGGCATCGCGCTGGTGCCGCTGTCGATCGTCTTCGTGCTCTTCCTGTTCATGGCCAAGGACGCGCCCGACGCGCCGCCGCCGAAGTCGCTGGCCGAATACCTGAAGGTGCTCAAGGACAAGGACGCCTGGTGGTTCATGTTCTTCTACTCGGTGACCTTCGGCGGCTTCGTCGGGCTGGCCTCGTCGCTGGTCATCTACTTCAACACGCAGTACGGCCTCGACCCGAAGATGGCCGGCTACTTCACCGCCGCCTGCGTCTTCGCCGGCTCGCTGGTGCGGCCGATCGGCGGCAACGTCGCCGACCGCGTCGGCGGCGTCAAGTCGCTGTCGCTGATGTACGTGATCGCCGCCATCTTCCTCGCCATCGTCAGCTTCGGCCTGCCGCAGGCGTGGATGGCGCTGGCCGCCTTCGTCTGCGCGATGCTGGCGCTGGGCATGGGCAACGGCGCGGTGTTCCAGCTGGTACCGCAGCGCTTCAGGAAGGAAATCGGCGTCATGACCGGTCTCGTCGGCATGGCCGGCGGCGTCGGCGGCTTCTACCTGGCGTCGTCGCTCGGCTACTCGAAGCAGCTCACCGGCAGCTACCAGATCGGCTTCCTGATCTTCGCCGGGCTGGCGGTGGTCGCGCTGGTCGGGCTGACCGGCGTCAAGACGCGCTGGCGCACGACCTGGGGCGCCTCGCATCTGACGAGTGCGAAAATATGACGCCATACCCCGCGCCGCTTGGGCACTTCTGGCGATAGCAAGCGCTTGGAAATCCCGGTGCGGCGCCAGCGCGCCGTCCGGGAGTCTACCGCTTCCCTGTGCCTTGATTTTTTCAGGCCGCTAACGGATATTGGTCGCAGACCTTTATGCGGGCGTTCTCATGTATCAGCAATCCGTCGATCAACTCAGGGAGCGCTACCGATTCGCACTAGATGCCACCGCCGACTATCAGGTCGTTGGTCGGGTGCTTTTCACTCGCATTTCCGGTCCCATCGACGGGGCGCTGGTCGCCGCCTGCTTCGAGGCGCAGCAGCCGCTCACGCGCCTGCTGGATTCGGACGGCCAGCCTTGGGCCGAGGCATTGGTCTTCAGCAACGTCAATGTCGTAACGCCATGTGCCGTCGAAACGTTTCGCCGGATGCGCGACCGTGCCGATCTCCTCAAATCGACGATCATGGCGATCGTCATCGGCGCCAACTGCCATCCCGATCTGAAAGCCGCGATTCACGAGCGCCTGCTCGCCGACGGGACGCCCCACGAATTCTTCGACGATCTGCTGCATGGCATCCTGTGGATCGAAAAGGAACTGAACGGCAGAACGTGAGCGCATCAATCTCGTACTGGAGTTCCTGATGCCCTTGCAAGTCGATGTCGGTCATTCCTCGCTCACCGGTCCGCGCGAGCGGAACGAGGACTTCTGCGGCGTCGTCACGCCGGAAGGGCAGGAGCTGGAGAACAAGGGGCTGGTCGCCGCGCTCGGCGACGGCCTCGGCGGCCACAAGGGCGGCCGCGAGGCGTCCGAATACACGGTGCGCGGCTTGCTCTGCGACTACTACGCGACGCCCGACACCTGGGGTGTGCACCGTGCCATCGACAAGGTCGTCACCGCGCTCAACCGCTGGCTGCTCTCGCAGTCGGCGCGCGACCCCGAACTCGCCGGCATGGCGACGACGCTCTCCGCCGTCGTCCTGCGCGGCCGCCGCTGGTACAGCGCGCACATCGGCGATTCGCGCATCTACCTGTGGCGCGGCGGCGAGCTGTTCCGGCTGACTTCCGACCACCTGTGGGACCACCCGGAGCTGAAGAACGTGCTGTCGCGCGCCGTCGGCCTCGACGCCCACCTGCTGCTCGATTACGCCGAGGGCGAGCTGCAGGCGGGCGACCGCTTCGTGCTGCTCTCCGACGGCGTCTGGGGCGTGTTGCCGGATGCCAAGCTGGCCGAGGTGCTGCTCGCGCAGCCCGAGCCGCAGCAGGCGGCCGCCGCGCTGACCAGCCTGGCGCTGGCCAGCGGCGGCCAGGACAACGCCTCGGCGGTGGTCGTCGACGCCCGCGAACTGCCGCCGCCGAGCCTGCGCGACAGTCTGGAGCATGTTGCCCAGCTGCCGCTGCCGCCGCGCCTGAAGCCGGGCGCGCAGCTCGACGGGCTGGCGGTCGAGGAGCTGTTGCACGACTCGCGCGTGACCTTGCTCTATCGCGTGCGCGACCGGCAGAGTGGCCGCCGCCTGGTGCTGAAGACGCTGCGTCCGGAATGCGACGGCGACCAGGAGGAAATCTCGGCGCTGATCATGGAGGAGTGGCGCGCCCGGCGCGTCGTCTCGCCGTTCTTTCCGCAGGTGGTGCCGGCCGACGAGCGCAGCTGCCTCTATTTCCTGATGACCTGGCACGAGGGCGCGACGCTGCAGCAGATGCTCGACGCCGATCACCACTTCACCGTCGCCGAAGTCGTGCAGCACGGCGTGCGGCTGCTGAAGGGCATCGCCGCGTTGCACCGGCTGGAGATCGCGCACCGCGACGTCAAGCCGGCCAACATCCACCTCGGCCAGGACGGCCGCCTGCGCATCCTCGATCTCGGCGTCGCCACCAGTGCCGGCGAGAGCGGCGGCGCCGGCAACCCGGGCACGCCCAGCTTCATGGCGCCGGAGCTGTTCGCCGGCGTCGCCGCCGGCCCCGGCCACGACCTCTATGCCGCCGGTGTCACCCTCTACCACCTGCTGACGCGCAAGTATCCCTACGGCGAGATCGAGCCCTTCCAGCACCCGAAGTTCGGCGAGCCGGTGCCGCCGACGCGCTGGCGGCCGGAGGTGCCGGCCTGGGTCGAGAACCTGCTCTTGAAGGCGGTGGCGAAGGACCCGGCGCAACGCTTCGAGACGGCGGAGGAATTCCTGCTCGCGCTCGAACGCGGCGCCGCCCGCCCGCTCGCTGCGCCGGCGCGGCAGCCGCTGCTCGCGCGCAACCCGCTGCGCGCCTGGCGGCTGATCGCCATCGCCTCGCTGCTGGCGAACTTCGTCCTGCTCGTCCTGCTGTTGCGCTGATCCGGCACGCCATGCCGATGGCGTGCTGGCGAAAATGCACGGGAGGCGTAAACTGGCCGGACATCGAAACCGGCGGAGGCCGCAATGAATGACGCAAGCGATGAACCGGGCGGGGCGGTCGAACCGGGCGCGACGATCCTCCTCGTCGACGACTCGGCGCTGAATCTGAGCCTGCTCTCCGCGCTGCTGCAGCCGCAGTACCGCGTCCGCACGGCGAACTCCGGCGCCTCCGCGCTGCCGGCGGGGTGAGCGAGCCGCGCCCCGACCTCATCCTGCTCGACATCGTGATGCCGGACATGGACGGCTTCGAGGTGCTGCGTCGCCTGTCCGCGGACGAGGCGACGCGCGACATCTCGGTGATCTTCGTCACCGCCATGCACAACATCGAGGACGAGCAGCGCGGCTTCGAACTCGGCGCCGCCGATTTCATCCACAAGCCGATCCGCGAGACGGTCGTCCTCTCGCGCATCCGCGCCCAGCTCGATGCCAAGGCGGCACGCGACATGCTGCGGAAGACCAACCTGCGCCTCAGCCGGCAGATGGCGGAAGGGGCGCATGCGCTCGAACGGGCACAACAGCTGCTGCTGCAATCGGAAAAGATGGCGGCGGTCGGCCTCGTCGCCGCCGGCGTCGCGCACGAAATCAACAACCCGGTCGGCTTCGTCGGCTCGAACCTGCGCACGCTCGGCGGCTACCTGCAGGATCTGCTGACGCTGCTCGATGCCTATGCGGCGGCGGACGACGCGGCGGCCCGCGCCCGCGCGCAGGCGCTCGCCCGGTCGCTGAACTACGAGTTCCTGCGCCAGGACATCGGCGACCTCATCGCCGAATCGCGCGACGGCATCGATCGTGTCAGCCGCATCGTGCAGGCCCTGAAGACCTTCTCGCACGCCGGCGACGGCGAATGGCAGTGGGCCGACTTGCACCAGGGGCTGGAAACGACGCTGAACATCGTCTGGAACGAACTCAAGTACCACTGCACGGTGACGCGCCGCTTCGCCGAGCTGCCGCCGGTCTATTGCCTGCCTTCGCAGCTCAACCAGGTGTTCATGAACCTCCTCGTCAACGCCGCCCACGCCATCGAGGGGCAGGGCGAGATCACCGTCGCCACCGAACGCGTCGGCGACGATGCCGTCCGCGTATCGATCTCGGATACCGGCAAGGGGATCGCGCCCGAACTCCGCGAACGCATCTTCGACCCCTTCTTCACCACCAAGCCGGTCGGCAAGGGCACCGGCCTTGGCCTGGCCCTGGTCCGCGACATCGTCCACCGGCACGGCGGCGACATCGCCGTCGACAGCGAACCCGGCCGAGGGACGACCTTCGCGCTGACGCTGCCCGTGCAGCCGGTGGCAACGGAGCCGCCGGCGGCGCGCTGAGGTCGCCGCGCGCCGGCCCGCCGCGCTACACTGTCGGCCATGGAAAACACCGCACTGATCCTCTTCGCCCACGGCGCCCGCGACCCGGAATGGGCGAACCCGATGCGCCGCGTGCGCGCCGCCATCCTCGAAGACGCGCCGACGGCGCGCGTCGAGCTGGCCTTCCTCGAATTCATGTCGCCCGACCTCGAAGCCTGCGCCGCCGCGCTTGCCGAAGAAGGCTTCGCGCGGATCGTCGTCGTGCCGATGTTCATCGCCCAGGGCGGTCACCTGAAGAACGACGTGCCGCGTCTCATGGAGCGCCTGCGCGAGCGTCATCCGCGGGTGGCGTTCGACCTCGCGCCGCCGGTCGGCGAAGCCGAGCCGATGGTTCGCGCGATGGCCGGCTATGCCGCCGATTTGATGCGGTCTATCAAGGTTTGATCGAACTCAAGGAATTCGCGGTTCCCCGGCGCAACACTGACGTCATGAAACGCTGTCCCGAACTCCAGGATCTCTCGCGCGAACACCACACCGCGCTCAAGCTCGCGCTGCACCTGAAGCGCGCCGTCGCCAGCGGCGACGAGGCGCAGGTCGAAGCCGCCTGCGCGCATGTCCGTACCGTTTTCGACAAGGAGCTGCTGCCGCATTTCCGCGAGGAGGAGCAGTGCCTGCTGCCCTGCCTGGAATCGGCTGGCGGCAGCGCCGTCGTCGCCCGCACGCTGATCGAGCACCGCACGCTGCAGCGCCTCGTCCGCGAACTCGAAATCCCCGACCCGGAAATTCTCCTGCGCTTCGCCGAGCTGATGGCCGAGCACGTCCGCTTCGAGGAGCGCGAGCTGTTCGCGGCAGCGGAAAATCTTCTCGGCCGCGAAACCCTCGCCCGCGTCCTCCGCCACAGCGACCGCGCCGCCTGAGCCGCGCTTCCCCACCGTCTCCCGGCACCCGCGTGCACGATGCACGCGAGCGTGCGCATGCACCGGAATGTTGCACTGCAATAGTGCGATTTGCATATCTATCGTGGCGTGATAGGTGTGTTTATGTTACTGATTTTCTGATGTAATCGTCCCGTTTTCCGGCCTGGCACGGCGGTTGCGATGTATTGCACATCGAACCCCCACACAGAAAGGAAGACACCATGGACAAGAAGAGCGAAATCGTCAGCCGCCGCGGCTTCGTCAAGGCCGCCGCCGGCGCTTCGCTGCTCGGCATGTTCCCTGCGCTCGCTTCGACCGCCTGGGCGCAGGGTTCCGACGCGCCGGAGAAGGCCGAGGTGCGCATCGGCTTCATCCCGCTGACCGACTGCGCGTCGGTGGTGATGGCCGCGGCCAAGGGCTTCGACAAGAAGTACGGGATCAAGATCGTGCCGACCAAGGAAGCGAGCTGGGCCAGCGTGCGCGACAAGCTGGTCAACGGCGAACTGGATGCGGCGCACGTCCTCTACGGCCTGATCTACGGCGTGCATCTGGGCATCGGCGGGCCGAAGAAGGACATGGCGACGCTGATGGCGCTGAACAACAACGGCCAGGCGATCACGCTCGCCAACAAGCTGAAGGACCAGGGCGTCACCGACGGCGCCGGGCTGAAGAAGCTGATCACCGCCAAGCCCGGCGAATACACCTTCGCCCAGACCTTCCCGACCGGCACGCACGCGATGTGGCTGTACTACTGGCTGGCCGCGCACGACATCAACCCGTTCAAGGACGTCAAGACGATCACCGTGCCGCCGCCGCAGATGGTGGCCAACATGCGCGTCGGCAACATGGACGGCTTCTGCGTCGGCGAGCCGTGGAACAACCGCGCGATCATCGACAAGATCGGCTTCACCGCGGTGACGACGCAGGACATCTGGGTCGACCACCCGGAGAAGGTGCTCGGCACCACCGCCGAGTTCGTCGCCAAGTACCCGAAGACGGCGCTGGCGATGATGTGCGCGATCATCGAGGCCGGCCGCTGGATCGACGCTTCGCTCGCCAACCGCCGCGAGACGGCGGAGACGATCGCGCAGAAGGCCTACGTCAACACCGACACCGACGTCATCCTCGAACGCATGCTCGGCCGCTACTCGAACGGGCTGTCAGGTACCCAAGCGCGGAGCTGGGACGACAAGAACCACATGAAGTTCTTCAACGACGGCGCGGTGAACTTCCCCTACCTCTCCGACGGCATGTGGTTCCTGACGCAGCACAAGCGCTGGGGCCTGCTCAAGGACGACCCGGACTACCTGGCCGTGGCGAAGAAGGTGAACCAGACCGAGCTCTACCGGCAGGCCGCCGCCCGCGTCGGCGTCAGCGTGCCGAAGAGCGACATGCGCAGCCACAAGCTGATCGACGGTGTCGTCTGGGACGGCAAGGACCCGAAGAAGTACGCCGCCGGTTTCAAGGTCAAGGCCTGAGAAAGGAAACGTCATGAGTGCAATCACTTTCGAGAAGGCGCTGGAGGCCGGTGCCGCCGCGGCAGTTGCCGAACCGGCGGTAGTGGCCGTCGCCCGCAGCGAACCGGCGGCCTCGGCGGCATCGACCGCATCGGTGGCGAGTAGCGCTGTGCCCGTCGCCCGCGACGGCGGCGCGCCGTCGCCGAAACCGGAAAGCCGCGCCGGCGAATGGCTGCGCGCCGCCGCCCGCGCGACGCTGCCGCCGGCCATCGGTCTCGCCGTGATGATCGGCATCTGGTACCTGGCGACGCTGTCGGCCGGCGGCAGCCTGCCCGGGCCGGTGCAGACCTGGGAGGCGGCGGTGAAGCTCTTTGCCGATCCGTTCTACTCGAACGGCCCGAACGATCAGGGCATCGGCTGGAACGTGCTCTCGTCGCTGCAGCGTGTCGGCATCGGCTTCGGCATCGCGGCGCTGATCGGCATTCCGCTCGGCTTCCTGCTCGGCCGCTTCGCCACGCTTTCCAGCATGGTGAACCCGATCATCAGCCTGCTGCGGCCGGTGTCGCCGCTGGCCTGGCTGCCGATCGGACTGCTCGTGTTCAAGAAGGCTGACCCGGCGGCGACGTGGACCATCTTCATCTGCTCGATCTGGCCGATGATCATGAACACCGCGCAGGGCGTCACCCGCGTGCCCAGCGACTACATGAACGTCGCCCGTGTGCTCAACCTTTCCGAGTGGAAGATCTTCACGAAGATCCTCTTTCCGGCCGTACTGCCCTACATGCTGACCGGCATCCGCCTGTCCATCGGCACCGCCTGGCTGGTCATCGTCGCCGCGGAAATGCTCACCGGCGGCGTCGGCATCGGCTTCTGGGTGTGGGACGAGTGGAACAACCTCAAGGTCGAGCACATCATCATCGCCATCTTCGTCATCGGCATCGTCGGCCTGCTGCTCGAGCAGATGCTGATCGCCATCGCCAAACGCTTCTCCTACGAATAAGGAGCAGGACCATGAAAAAATTCGTGCAAGTGGAAGACGTCGGCATGCGCTTCGACACCAAGAAAGGGCCGTTCGTCGCGCTGCGCGATGTCGACCTCGCCATCGAGAAGGGCGAGTTCATCGCCCTGATCGGCCACTCCGGCTGCGGCAAGTCGACGCTGCTCAACCTGATCGCCGGGCTGACCGTGCCCACCGACGGCGTGCTCATCTGCGACGGCCGCGAGATCGCCGGCCCCGGTCCGGAGCGTGAGGTGGTCTTCCAGAACCACTCGCTGCTGCCCTGGCTGACCTGCTTCGAGAACGTCTACCTCGCCGTCGAGCGCGTCTTCGGTGCCAAGGAAGGCAAGCCGAAGCTGAAGCTGCGCACGCAGGAGGCGCTGGCGCTGGTCGGCCTGACGCACGCCGAGCAGAAGTATCCGCACGAGATCTCCGGCGGCATGAAGCAGCGCGTCGGCATCGCCCGCGCGCTGTCGATGCAGCCGAAGGTGCTGCTGATGGACGAGCCCTTCGGCGCGCTCGACGCGCTGACCCGCGCCAGGCTGCAGGACGAGCTGATGAAGATCTGCGACGCCACCGGCGCCACCGTGGTCATGGTCACGCACGATGTCGACGAGGCGGTGCTGCTCTCCGACCGCATCGTGATGATGACCAACGGCCCGGCGGCGACCATCGGCGAGATCCTCAAGGTCGAGCTGCCGCGTCCGCGCAACCGGTTGGAGCTGGCGCACGATCCGCGCTACATCGACTACCGCGCCGCCGTGCTCTCCTTCCTCTACGAGAAGCAGGCGCACCACGAGAAGCAGGCGGCGTAGCGCGGCCGCTTGATCCGCCCCATAGCCAGCGGCGGCGGATGGCGGTATAAGACATATGGATAGCGGGACGGCAGGGGGCCGGCCCGCGAATCCGCCCTTTTCTCGCCGAAGGCCGCCCATGAAGCTGCAGACACGCGTCTGGCTGGTCGCGTCGCTGATGATCGCGCTGATCATCGCGGCGGATTTCTTCGTCAGCCGGAGCCTCTCCGAGCACAGCATCCGCACCGAACTCGAAAGCGACGCGCGCAGCATCCGGGCGACGCTGATGGCCACGCGCCGCGTCTACCACCAGCAGTTCCTTGCCAGCGGCCTGCCGGTGAACGAGCAGACCATCGGCTTCCTGCCGGCGCACGCGATGTCGCGCATCGCCGCCGAATTCCCCAGCTGGAGCGACAGCGGCCTCACCTTCAACAACGTCAGCGACCGCCCGCGCAACCCTGCCAACCGCGCCGATGCCGACGAACTGGCGGCGATGGCGTGGTTCCGCAGCAACCCGGAACGCAGCGAACGCCTTACCGAGATCCGCCGTCCGGACGGCACTAGCTTCTACCTCTACACCGCGCCGATCTGGATCGAATCCTACTGCCTGCAGTGCCATGGCGAGCGCAGCGCGGCGCCGCCCTCGGTCGCCGCCGCCTACGACGGCGCCTACGGCTACAAGCTCGGCGACCTGCGCGGCGTGATGAGCATCAAGCTGCCGACGGCGGCCCTGCGCGCGCGCACGCATGCCGAGTGGTGGCAGGGGTTCTCGGTGCGCCTCGTCGGCTACGCGCTGCTCCTGCTCGCCCTCGGCCTGGTGATCAAGCGCATGGTCACACGCCGCCTGCTCGCCCTCGAAGGCTCCGCCGAACGCCTCGCCGGCGGCGATTATGCGGCGCGCTGCGCGATCGGCGGTAGCGACGAGATCGACGCCCTTGGCCGCTCGTTCAACGCCATGGCCGGCGCCATCGAATCGGGCACGTGCGAACTGGAGCGGCACCGCAACCATATCGAGGACATGCTGGCCGAACGCACGCGCGACCTCGTTGCCGCCAACGCCGACCTTTCCCGTGCGCGCGATGCGGCCGAGGCCGGCAGCCTGGCGAAGAGCACCTTCCTCGCCAACATGAGCCACGAAATCCGCACGCCGATGAACGCCATCACCGGCATGGCCTACCTGATGCGGCGCGACGACGGGCTGCCGCCGAAGCAGGCCGAACGGCTGGAAAAGATCGACAGCGCCGCCCGCCATCTGCTCGGCATCATCAACGACATCCTCGACCTGTCGAAGATCGAGGCCGGCAAGCTGGTGCTCGAGGACGCGCCGGTACAGCTCGACGCGCTGCTCGGCAACGTCGTCTCGATGCTCAGCGAAGTCGCCCAGGGCAAGGGGCTGCGCCTCGTCGTCGCTGCCGATCCGATGCCGCCCGGACTGCATGGCGACCCGACGCGGCTGACGCAGGCGCTGGTGAATTACGCCGGCAACGCGATCAAGTTCGCCACCGACGGCGACGTCGTGCTGCGCCTCGTCCTCGTTGCCGAGACCGCGCAGGCGGCGACCGTCCGCTTCTCGGTCGAGGACCGCGGCCCGGGCATCGCGCCGGACGTGCAGGCTCGCCTCTTCGCCGCCTTCGAGCAGGCCGACAGTTCGACGACGCGGCGCCATGGCGGCACCGGCCTCGGCCTTGCCATCACCCGCCGCCTGGCCGAACTGATGGGCGGCGCCGCCGGCGTCGACAGCGTGTCGGGCGAGGGCGCCACTTTCTGGTTCACTGCCGTGCTGCGCAAGGGCGCAGTGCCGGAAACGCCCGCCCGGCCGGCCGGGCACGCCCTCGATGCGGCGCTGGCGCAGCGCCACCGCGGCCGGCGCCTCCTGCTTGCCGAGGACGAGCCGATCAACCGCGAGGTCGCGCTGGCGCTGCTCGACGAGGCGGGGCTGACGGTGGACGTCGCCGAGGACGGCGCCGCCGCCGTCGAACGCGTGCGTGCCGCACGCTACGACCTGATCCTGATGGACCTGCAGATGCCGCGCATGGGCGGGCTGGAAGCGGCCCGGCGCATCCGCGAACTGGCCAACGGCGCGGACGTGCCGATCCTGGCGATGACCGCCAACACCTACGTCGAGGATCAGCGGCGCTGCGCCGAGGCCGGCATGGACGACTTCATCGGCAAGCCGGTGGTTCCCGACCTTCTCTACGCCGCGCTGCTGCGCTGGCTCGATCGCGGTCGCGGCGGCGAAGGCGCGCTCGACGGCTGAGCGCCGCGGCGGTGGTGCCGGGCGCGGAAAACAAAGAGGGTTCCCGTGGCCGAAGGGGCAGCCAACGGGAACCCGGCCGGCTTGGGGCCGGCGCAGTCCTCAGAGGGAGGAGACTTGCAAGGGGTGGGCGTGCTGGAAATGCCGGTAGGTCGATACCAGCTCGCCGGCGTGTTCGGTGTGGCCGCGCGCCAGCGCGACCTGGATGTCGTCCAGGATCATCGTGTGCAGCCGGGC
>JANJTW010000190.1 GCA_024710925.1 Rhodocyclaceae bacterium
GCGGTCGCCGAGCACAAGGCGAAGGCCGGCGGCGCCGTCGTCATCGATGCCAAGAGCGGCGAAATCCTGGCGCTGGCCAACTGGCCGACCTACAATCCGAACAACCGGCAGCACCTGTCCGGCGCGCAGCTCAGGAACCGCGCGGTGACCGATACCTTCGAGCCGGGGTCGACGCTGAAGCCGTTTACCGTGGCGCTCGCGCTCGAATCGAACAAGTTCCGCTTCGACTCGGTGATCGACACCGCGCCGGGGCGCCTGACCATCGGCAGCGCGACCATCTCCGACGCGCACCGGCATGGCCAGCTGACCGTCGCGCAGGTCATCCAGAAATCGTCGAACGTCGGTACCGCCAAGATCGCCGGCAATTTCTCGCCGCAGGAAATGTGGGAGATGTTCGACGCCATCGGCTTCGGCCAGGTGCCGCGCCTCGGCTTCCCCGGCGAGGTGACCGGCCGCCTGCGCGCCTGGAAGACCTGGCGGCCGATCGAGCAGGCGACGATGTCCTACGGCCACGGCATTTCCGTGTCGCTGATGCAGCTGGCGCGCGCCTACTCGGTGTTCGCCCGCGACGGCGAACTGCTGCCGCTGTCGCTGACGCGCATCGACGACGGCCCGGTGACCGGCGTTCCGGTCTTTTCGCCGCAGACCGCGCGCGAGGTGCGGGCGATGCTGGAGATGGCCGCTGGTCCCGGCGGCACCGCGCCGAAGGCGCAGGTGCCGGGCTACCGCGTCGCCGGCAAGACCGGCACCGCGCACAAGCTCGAAGGCGGCGTCTATGCCAACAAGTACGTTTCGTCCTTCGTCGGCTTCGCGCCGGTGTCCGACCCGCGTTTCATCGTTGCCGTGATGATCGACGAACCGTCCGCCGGCGCCTACTACGGCGGTGCCGTTGCCGCGCCGGTGTTTTCCGCGATCACCGGCGCCGCGCTGCGCACCCTCGGCATTCCGCCGGATGCGCCGATGACGGTGGCCCAGGGGCGCGCCGCCGCCACGGAAAAGGAGAGGCTGTGAGCGCCGCCGCCGAACTGCTGCGCCGTCTGGCCGAACTCGGCGCCGAGCCGGGCGGCGTCGCCGACGACTCGCGGCTGGTGCGCCCGGGCGACCTGTTCCTCGCCTATCCCGGCGACAAGGCCGACGGCCGTCGCTACATCGACGACGCCATCGCCCGCGGCGCCGCCGCCGTCCTCTTCGAGGGCGGCAACGTTTCCGGCGACGCGCTGCCGGTGCCGGCGCTGGCCGTGCGCAACCTGCGCGCGCTCGCCGGCAATCTGGCGCATGCCGTCCTCGGCGACCCGAGCGAGCGCCTGTCGCTGATCGCCGTCACCGGCACCAACGGCAAGACCAGCTGCACGCAGTGGATCGCCCGCGCCCATCCGCGCCGCTGCGCGGTCGTCGGCACCCTCGGCGCCGGCTTCCCGGACGCGCTCGACGAAACCGGCTTCACGACGCCGCAGGCGACGACGCTGGCGCGCTGCCTGGCCGACTTCCTCGACCGCGGCGCCGACGCCTGCGCGCTGGAGGCGAGTTCGATCGGCATCGAGGAAGGGCGGATGAACGGCGCGCACGTCGACATCGCCGCCTTCACCAACCTGACGCGCGACCACCTCGACTACCACGGCACGATGGCGGCCTACGCCGCGGCGAAGGAAAAACTCTTCCTCTGGCCGGGGCTGCGCGCCGCCGTGCTCAACCTCGACGACCCGTTCGGCCGCCATCTGGCCGGCGTCGCCAAGTCGCGGCTGAAGGTCGGCTATACGCTGGCCGACGCCACCGCCTCGGTCGACCTGCTGCTGGCCGCCGCCGACATCCGCCACGAAGCCGGCGGCATGGCCTTCACGCTGCGCGCGCCGCAGGGCGCCGCCGAGGTGCGGAGCCGCCTCGTCGGCCGCTACAACGTCGCCAACCTGCTCGCCGTCGCCGGCGTCCTGCTCGCCGGCGGTCTGCCCTTCGAACTGCTGGCCGAGCGCCTCGGCGCGCTCGATGCGCCGCCGGGACGCATGCAGCGCCTGGGCGGCGAAGGGCAGCCGCTGGTCGTCGTCGACTACGCGCATTCGCCGGACGCGCTGGCCAACGCGCTCACCGCGCTGCGCGAGGAGGCGGCCGCCCGCGGCGGCCGGCTGGTCTGCGTCTTCGGCTGCGGCGGCGACCGCGACCACGGCAAACGGCCGTTGATGGGCGAGGTGGCAACGCGCCTCGCCGACCGCGTCGTGCTCACCAGCGACAATCCGCGCGGCGAATCGCCGACGCTGATCATCGAGGAAATCCGCGCCGGCGCGCCGGCCGCCGAGGTCGTCGTCGACCGCCGGCAGGCCATCGCCGCCGCCATCGCCGCCGCCACGCCGGCGGACGTGGTCCTGCTCGCCGGCAAGGGGCATGAGGCCTATCAGGAAGTCGCCGGCACCTTTCATCCCTTCTCCGACCTGCGCGAGGCCGAGGCCGCGCTGGTCGCCCGCCAGGAGCCCGCATGAGCGCGATGATGACCCTGTCCGCCGCCGCCGCCGCCCTTGATGGCCGCCTGGTCGGCACCGATGCCGCATTCGACGCCGTCGCCACCGACAGCCGCGCCATCCGCACCGGCGACCTGTTCGTCGCGTTGCGCGGCGAGCGTTTCGACGGCCACGACTTCGTCGGCGCCGTCGCCGCCGACGGCGCGGTCGGCGCCGTCGTCGCCAACGATGCGGCGGCAGCGCTCGCCGACGCCGGGCTGCCGCTGATCGCCGTCGCCGACACCCGTCTGGCGCTCGGCCGCCTTGCCGCGCACTGGCGCGCCGGTTTCGCCCTGCCGCTGATCGCGGTGACCGGATCGAACGGCAAGACGACGACCAAGGAAATGATCGCCAGCATCCTTGCCGCTGCCTACGGCGATGCCGTGCTGGCGACGCAGGGCAACTTCAACAACGACATCGGCCTGCCGCTGACCTTGCTTCGCCTGAACGCCGGGCATCGGGCGGCGATCGTCGAGATGGGCATGAACCGGCCGGGGGAGATCGACTACCTGACGCATCTGGCCCGGCCGACCGTTGCCGTCATCACCAACGCGCAGCGTGCGCATCTGCAGGGCATGGGCTCGCTCGACGCGATCGCGCTGGAGAAGGGGACGATCTACGGCGGTCTTGCCGACGACGGCGTTGCCGTGGTCAACATGGACGATCCGCACGCGGCGCTGTGGCGGGCGAAGAACGCCGGTCGCCGCATCGTCGGCTTCGGCCTCGATCCGGCGGCCGAGGTGCATGGCCGCGTCCGGCTGCACGGACTCGATACCGAACTGCATTTCATCACGCCGCTCGGCGAGGCGGCCGTCGACCTGGCGCTGCCCGGCCTGCACAACGCGCGCAACGCGCTCGCCGCCGTCGCCGCCGCCTACGCCGCCGGCGTGCCGCTGGCCGCCATCGAGCGCGGCCTGGCCGCGTTCCGGGGCGTCAAGGGGCGCCTGCAGCGGCGCGCCGGCGCAAACGGCGCCGTCGTCCTCGACGATTCCTATAACGCCAACCCGGATTCGATGCGTGCCGGCATCGACGTGCTGGCTTCGACCATCGGCCGCAAGGTGCTGGTGCTCGGCGACATGGGCGAGATCGGCGAGGCCTCGGCGCAGTACCACGACGAAATCGGTGGCTACGCGAAGAGCGCCGGCATCGACGCGCTCTACGCGCTCGGCGAGGCGAGCGCCGTCGCCGTGCGCAACTTCGGCGCCGGTGCCGGTCACTACAAGAAGGTCGAGGACCTGATCGAGGCGTTGAAGCCTGAGCTGACGGCGAATACCACCGTCCTCGTCAAGGGCTCGCGCTTCATGCGCATGGAGCGGGTGGTCGATGCCATCGCGCTGTTGCCAACGGAGAACAAACCATGCTCTTGATGCTCGCCCAGTGGCTCGGCCAGGACGTGCGCGCCTTCAACGTCTTCGGCTACATCACGCTGCGTACGGTGCTGGCGGCGATGACCGCGCTGATCATCTCGTTCATTGCCGGCCCGCGCGTCATCCGCTGGCTGGCGGCGAAGAAGATCGGCCAGGCGGTGCGCACCGACGGCCCGCAGACGCACCTCGCCAAGTCCGGTACGCCGACCATGGGCGGCGTGCTGATCCTGATCGCCATCGCCATCACCACGCTGCTCTGGGGCGACCTGACCAACCGCTACATCTGGGTGGTGCTGATCGTCACTATCGGTTTTGGCGCCATCGGCTGGTACGACGACTGGAAGAAGGTGGTCTACCGCGATCCGAAGGGGCTGGCGTCGCGCTGGAAATATTTCTGGCAGTCGGTGATCGGCGTCGCCATCGCCGTCTACCTCGGCATGACCGCGACGCTGCCGGCGCAGACCGAACTGATCGTGCCCTTCTTCAAGACCGTCGCCTATCCGCTCGGCATCGTCGGCTTCATGATCCTCACCTACTTCGTCGTCGTCGGCACCTCGAACGCGGTGAACCTGACCGACGGCCTCGACGGGCTGGCGATCATGCCGGCGGTGATGGTCGCCGCGGCGCTGGCGATCTTCGCCTACGTCGCCGGCAACGCGGTCTACGCCAAGTACCTGTTCGTGCCGCACATCCCCGGCGCCGGCGAACTGTGCATCTTCCTCGGCGCGATGGCCGGGGCCGGGCTCGGCTTCCTCTGGTTCAACGCCTACCCGGCCGAGGTGTTCATGGGCGACGTCGGCGCGCTGGCCATCGGCGGCGCGCTCGGCACCGTCGCCGTCATCGTCCGCCAGGAAATCGTGCTGGCGATCATGGGCGGCGTTTTCGTCGCCGAGACCCTGTCGGTCGCGGCGCAGGTTCTCTACTTCAAGCTCACCGGCGGCAAGCGCATCTTCCGCATGGCGCCGCTGCACCATCATTACGAATTGAGCGGCTGGAAGGAAACGCAGGTGGTGGTCCGCTTCTGGATCATCACCATCATGCTCGTGCTGTTCGGGCTGTCGACGCTGAAGCTCAGGTAAATGGAACTCAAGGGCAGACAGGCACTGGTACTCGGCCTCGGCGAATCGGGGCTGGCGATGGCGACGTGGCTGGCGCGCGAAGGCGCGCGCGCGCGTGTCGCCGACAGCCGCGCCGTGCCGCCGAACGTCGACGAACTCGCTGCCGCTGCGCCGGGGGCCGAGCTGGTCGCCGGGCCGTTCGTTGCCGCCACCTTCGCCGGCGTCGACTTCATCGCCATCTCGCCCGGCCTGCCGGTGCAGGAGGCGAACGTGCAGGCAGCGCTCGCCCGCGGCGTGCCGGTGATCTCGGAAATCGAGCTGTTCGCGGCCGGCGTGCGCAAATACGCTCCGGCGGCGAAGATCGTTGCCATCACCGGCAGCAACGGCAAGACGACGACGACCGCGCTTGCCGCGCATCTGGCCAACGCGGCCGGCGTCCCGGCGGTGGCTTGCGGCAACATCTCGCCGTCGGCGCTCGATGCGCTGATGGCGGCGATAGCCGGCAACGCGCTGCCGGCGCTGTGGGTGCTCGAACTTTCCAGCTTCCAGCTGGAGACGACGCACAATCTCAACGCCGATGCGGCGACGGTGCTGAACATCTCCGAGGACCACCTCGACCGCTACGCCGGCCTCGACGACTACGCGGCGGCGAAGGCGCGCATCTTCAAGGGCTGCCGGCGCATGGTGCTCAACCGCGACGACGACCGCAGCCTTGGCATGGGCCGCTGCGGCAAGGCGCTGGTCACCTTTGGTCTGGACAAGCCGCCGCGCGACGCCGATTACGGCCTGGTCGACGGCTGGCTGATGCGCGGCGGCGAACGCCTGCTGCCGGCCGCCGAAATGAAGCTCGCCGGCCTGCACAATGCCGCCAACGCGCTGGCCGCGCTGGCCCTGCTCGAAGGTGCCGGCATCCGTGCACAGGACTGCCTGCCGGCGCTGCGCGAATTCCGCGGGCTGGCGCACCGCGTCGAATTCGTCGCCAGCATCGGCGGCGTCGACTACTACGACGACTCGAAGGGCACCAACGTCGGCGCCACGCTCGCCGCGATCCTGGGCATGGGCGGCGGCCGCAAGCTGGCGATGATCCTCGGCGGCGACGGCAAGGGGCAGGACTTCTCGCCGCTGCAGTCGGCACTCGCCGCGCACGGCCGTGCCGTCGCGCTGATCGGCCGCGACGCGCCGGCGATCGCGGCGGCCATCGCCGGCTGCGGCCTGCCGGTCGAGCGCTGCGCCGACATGGACGCCGCCGTCGCCTTCTGCGCCGGCCAGGCGCGGCCGGGCGATGCCGTGTTGCTGTCGCCGGCCTGCGCCAGCCTCGACATGTACCGCAACTACGCGCACCGGGCCGAAGCGTTCATCGCCGCGGTCAAGGCGAGGGAGGGCGCGCCATGCTGATGCAGGCCCTCGACGCGCCGCGCCGCGCCCCGTCCGAAGTCGATTTCACGCTGCTGTGGAGCACGCTGCTGCTGCTCTTCTTCGGCATGGTCATGGTTTATTCGGCGTCGATCGCCATCGCCGAGGCCGGCCGCTTCACCGGCAACCAGCCCGGCTACTTCCTGATGCGCCATGCGGTCTTCCTGGCCATCGGCATCGTCGCCGCCGCCGTCGCCTTCCAGGTGCCGCTGAACGCCTGGCAGCAGCTGGCGCCCTGGCTGTTCGTCGCCGGCGTCGTGCTGCTCGTCGTCGTGCTGATCCCCGGCATCGGCCGTGAGGTGAACGGCGCCCGCCGCTGGCTGCCGCTGGGCGTCGCCAACCTGCAGCCGTCCGAGCTGATGAAGCTCTTCGCCGTGCTCTACGCCGCCGACTACACGGTGCGCAAGATGCCGGTGATGCACGACCTGAAGAAGGCCTTCCTGCCGATGGCCGGGGCGATGGTCTTCGTCGGCGTGCTGCTCCTGAAGGAGCCGGATTTCGGCGCCTTCGTCGTCATCATCGCCATCGCCATCGGCATCCTCTTCCTCGGCGGCATGCGCGCCCGCCTGTTCGCCATCCTCGTCGTGCTGCTGCTCGCCGCCTTCGCCGTGCTGATCGTCGTTTCGCCGTACCGGCGCGACCGCATCTTCGGCTTCATGGACCCGTGGACCGACGCTTTCGGCCGCGGCTACCAGCTGTCGCACGCGCTGATCGCCTTCGGTCGCGGCGAGATTTTCGGCGTCGGCCTCGGTGCCTCGGTCGAGAAACTTTTCTACCTGCCCGAGGCGCATACCGATTTCCTGCTCGCGGTGATCGCCGAGGAGCTCGGTCTGGTCGGCGTCATCGCCGTCGTCGCGCTGTTTGCGCTGATCGTCCAGCGTGCCTTCGCCATCGGCCGCCAGGCGGTCGCCCTCGACCGCCTCTACCCGGCGCTGGTGGCGATGGGTATCGGCATCTGGATCGGCGTCCAGGGGTTCATCAACATGGGCGTGAATATGGGGCTGTTGCCGACCAAGGGCCTGACCTTGCCGCTGATGAGCTTCGGCGGCTCGGGCATCCTCGCCAACTGCGTGGCTCTGGCCATCCTGTTGCGCGTGGACTGGGAGAACCGGCAGCTGATGCGGGGGGCGAAACTATGAGCGACGCCGTGAATCAAGCGCGCACGCTGATGGTCATGGCCGGCGGCACCGGCGGTCACGTCTTCCCCGGCTTGGCCGTCGCCGACCACCTGCATGCGCAGGGCTGGCGGGTTGTCTGGATGGGCAACCCGGCGGGCATGGAGGCGCGGCTGGTGCCGGCGCGCGGCTACGAGATGGCGCCGGTGCGCTTCGGCGCGTTGCGCGGCAAGGGCCTGCTCAGGAAATTGTTGCTGCCGCTGGCGCTGCTCTCCGGCTTCTGGCAGGCGGCTCGGCAGATCCGTCGCGTGCAGCCGGACGTCGTGCTCGGCATGGGCGGCTACATCAGTTTCCCCGGCGGCATGATGGCGGCGTTGCTTGGCCGGCCGCTGGCGCTGCACGAGCAGAACTCGGTCGCCGGTCTGGCCAACCGCGTGCTGGCAAAGGTTGCCGACCGCGTGCTGTCCGGCTTCCCCGACGTGCTCGGAGGCGGTATCTGGGCCGGCAACCCGGTGCGCGCCGAGATCGCCGCGCTGCCGGTGCCGGTCGAGCGCTACGCGACGCACGATGGTCCGGTCCGCGTGCTGGTGCTCGGCGGCAGCCTCGGCGCCGCGGCGCTGAACGAGATGGTGCCGAAGGGGCTGGCGTTGATCCCCGAGGACGAGCGGCCGACCGTCGTGCATCAGTCCGGCGAGAAGCACCTCGCCGCGCTGCAGGCGAACTACGCCGCCGCCGGCGTTTCGGCGCACTGCGTCGCCTTCATCGAGGACATGGCCGGTGCCTACGACTGGGCCGATCTGGTGATCTGCCGCGCCGGCGCGCTGACCGTCGCCGAGCTGGCCGCGGCGGGCGTCGCCAGCATCCTGGTGCCGTTCCCGCACGCGGTCGACGACCACCAGACCGGCAACGCGAAGTTCCTCGCCAACGCCGGCGGCGCGATCCTGCTGCCGCAATCCGATCTGACGCCGGAGAAGGTCGCGCTGATCCGCAACTACGGCCGTGAGCAACTGGCCCAGATGGCCGAGCGTGCGCGCGAACTGGCCAAACCCGATGCCACGGCGATCGTGGCGCAAGCCTGCGCGGAGCTGGTGAAATGAAACACAAGGTCAAACACATCCATTTCGTCGGCGTCGGCGGCTCGGGCATGAGCGGCATCGCCGAAGTCCTCGCCAACCTCGGCTTCGCGGTGTCCGGCTCGGACCTCGCCGAGAGCGCGACGACGCGGCGGCTGGCGGCGCAGGGCGTGGCGGTGCGGATCGGCCACGCCGCCGGCAACATCGCCGACGCCGACGCCGTCGTCGTGTCGACGGCGGTCAAGGCCGACAACCCGGAGGTCGTCGCCGCGCGCGAGAAGAAGGTGCCGGTGGTGCCGCGCGCGCAGATGCTGGCCGAGCTGATGCGTCTCAAACAAGGCATCGCCATCGCCGGCACGCACGGCAAGACGACGACGACCAGCCTGGTCGCGTCGATCCTCGCCGAGGGCGGGCTTGATCCGACCTTCGTCATCGGCGGCCGGCTGAACGCCGCCGGCGCCAACGCGCGCCTCGGCAGCGGCGACTTCCTCGTCGCCGAGGCCGACGAATCGGACGCCTCGTTCCTGTTCCTGAATCCCGTCGTTTCGGTGGTCACCAACATCGACGCCGACCACATGGAAACCTACGGCCACGATTTCGGCCGCCTGAAGGGCGCCTTCGTCGATTTCCTGCAGCGCCTGCCGTTCTATGGCGTCGCCGTGCTCTGCGCCGACGATGCGAACGTGCGCGAGATCCTGCCGAAGGTGGCGAAGCAGATCGTCACCTACGGCCTCGACCCGTCGGCCAACGTGCATGCCGAAAACGTTGTCGCCAGCGACGGCCGCATGCAGTTCGACTGCGTGCGGGTGAACGGCACGACCAGCCGTTTCCCGGTGACGCTGAACCTGCCCGGCCTGCACAACGTGTTGAACGCGCTGGCGGCGATCGCCGTCGCCACCGAAGTGCAGGTGCCGGACGCGGCGATCCAGAAGGCGCTGGCCGAGTTCAAGGGCGTCGGCCGCCGCTTCCAGCGCTACGGCGAAGTCGCCTGCCCGGCCGGCGGCCGCTTCACGCTGGTCGACGACTATGGCCACCATCCGGCCGAGATGGCGGCGACGCTGGCCGCGGCGCGCGGCGCCTTCCCCGGTCGCCGGCTGCTGCTCGCCTTCCAGCCGCACCGCTACACGCGCACGCGCGACTGCTTCGAGGACTTCGTGAAGGTGCTGAACGGCGTCGATGCGCTGCTGCTGGCCGAGGTCTATGCCGCCGGCGAGGCGCCGATCGTCGCTGCCGACGGCCGCTCGCTGGCGCGCGCGGTGCGCATCGCCGGCAAGGTCGAGCCGGTCTTCGTCGAGGACATCGCGGCGATGCCGCAAGCGATTCTGGATGTCGCCCGCGACGGCGACGTGGTACTGACCATGGGTGCCGGTTCGATCGGCGGCGTCCCCGGCAAACTGACGAGCAACTGAGATGAATGCGATGAACGTCAAGGATTTCGGAAAGGTCGCCGTGCTCTTCGGCGGCTCCTCGGCCGAGCGCGAGGTTTCGCTGAACAGCGGTTCGCGCGTGCTCGCCGCACTCAAGCGGCAGGGCGTAGACGCGCATCCCTTCGATCCGGCCGAGCGCGCACTCGACGAGCTGCGCGCCTACGACCGTGTGTTCATCGCGCTGCACGGGCGGCACGGCGAGGACGGCACGATCCAGGGCGTGCTCGAACTGATGGGCATTCCCTATACCGGCAGCGGCGTCATGGCCTCGGCGTTGGGCATGGACAAGTGGCGCACCAAGCTGCTGTGGAAGGCGGCCGGCCTGCCGGTGCCGGACTACGCGCTGCTCAACGCCGACAGCGACTTCGCCGAGGTCGAGGAGGAGCTGGGCCTGCCGCTGTTCGTGAAGCCGGCCTGCGAGGGCTCGTCGATCGGCATCACGATGGTCAAGCGGCCGGGCGATCTCGCTGCTGCCTACGCGCTGGCAGCGCAGTACGACCCGCTGGTCATCGCCGAGCGCGGCATCCTCGGCGGCGAATACACGGTCGGCATCCTCGGCGACCAGGTGCTGCCGATCATCAAGATCGAGCCGGCGACCGAGTTCTACGATTACGAGGCGAAGTACAACCGTGACGACACGCAATACCGTTGCCCCTGCGGTCTGCCCGAGGCGCAGGAGCTGCGCATCCGCGAGCAGGCGCTGGAGGCCTTCCGCGTGCTCGGTGGCCGCGGCTGGGGGCGCGTCGATTTCCTGATGGACGAGGCCGGCCATCCGCACTTCCTCGAAGTGAACACTTCGCCGGGGATGACCGATCACTCGCTGGTGCCGATGGCCGCGCGCGTTGCCGGCATCGACTACGACGCGCTGGTGTTGCGCGTGCTGGCGCTGGCGGCGAAAGGCTGAACGCGGGAGCGCGAATGGACCATGTGGAACAAGCCGCAGCTGATGACCGCCGTTGCCGATCTGCTCTACGCAGCGGCGACGGCCGCGCTGCTGGTGGCGGCTGCCGTCTGGTTCACGCGCCTGCCGCACTTCCGGCTGTCGCAGGTGGTGTTCGCGCACGAACTGACCGAGGTGAAGCGGGCCGACGTCGACCGGGCGATGGCCGGCCTGCTGCGCGGCAATTTCTTCAGTGCCAACGTCGAGGCCCTGCGCCTGTCGCTGGAGAAGCTGGCCTGGGTGCGCCACGCCGAGGTGCGGCGGCGCTGGCCGTCGAGCCTGGAAGTGCGGATCGAGGAGCATCGGCCGGCGGCCTTCTGGGGCGAGGGCGGCGGGCAGCTGGTGAATACGCACGGCGAGGTGTTCGCGGCGGTGATGAGCGAGCCGCAGCCGCTGCCGGTGCTGCACGGGCCGCAGGCGGTGGCGCCGGAGCTGCTCGCCTGGTATCGCGAGTCGGCGGCGCTGCTGCAGCCGCTCGGGCGTTCGCCGCGCGTGCTGACGATGTCGCCGCGACTGGCGCTGCAGCTGCGGCTGGACGACGGGATGCTGATCGAACTGGGGCGGCAGCAGGCGAAGGTGCCGATCCGTGCGCGCCTGCAGCGTTTCGTCGACCACTACCCGAGCGTACTGACGGTGGCGAAGGCGCGGCCGAGCGTGGTCGACATGCGGTACCCCAACGGATTCGCGCTGCGCATGGCGTCGGCGCAGGCAACTGAGAGCAAAGGGAAGCAATGAGCAGAGACAGCAAGGACCTGATCGTCGGGCTGGACATCGGCACCGCGAAGATCGTCGCGCTGGTCGCCGAGGTGACGCCGGAGGGCCGGCTGAACGTGATCGGCATCGGTTCGCAGGAATCGAAAGGGTTGAAGAAGGGCGTCGTCGTCAACATCGAAGAGACGGTCGCCGCGATCTCGCGCGTCATCCAGGAGGTCGAGCTGATGGCCGACTGCAAGGTGCGCGACGTCTACACCGGCATTGCCGGCAGCCACATCCGCAGCTTCAATTCGAACGGCATGGTGGCGATCAAGGACAAGGAAGTGACGCCGATGGACGTCGACCGCGTGATCGAGACCGCGCGCGCGATGCCGATTCCGGCCGACCAGGAGATCCTGCACATCCTGACGCAGGAATTCATCATCGACGACCAGGACAGCATCCGCGAGCCGATCGGCATGAGCGGCTTCCGCCTAGAAGTGAAGGTGCACATCGTCACCGGCGCCGTGTCGGCGGCGCAGAACATCGTCAAGTGCGTGCGCCGCTGCGGCATCGAGGTGAACGATCTGGTGCTGCAACCGCTGGCCTCTTCCTATGCGGTGCTCTCCGAGGACGAGAAGGATCTCGGCGTGTGCCTGGTCGACATCGGCGGCGGCACCACCGACATCGCAGTCTGGACGCAGGGCGCCATCCGCCACACCTCGGTGATTCCGATCGCCGGCGACCAGATCACCAACGACATCGCGATGGCACTCAGGACGCCGACGCGCGAGGCCGAGGACATCAAGTGCCGGCACGGCTGCGCGCTGTCGCAGCTGGCCGACCCGGAAGAGGTGCTCGACGTCGCCGGCGTCGACGACCGGCCGAGCCGCAAGCTGTCGCGCCGTGCATTGGCGGATGTGATCCAGCCGCGCGTCGAGGAACTGTTCGAACTGATCCAGGCCGAGCTGCGCCGCGCCGGCTTCGAGGAGGTGCTGTCGTCGGGC
>JANJTW010000063.1 GCA_024710925.1 Rhodocyclaceae bacterium
ACCGAGCGTGATCTGCGGCGAGCGCATGCTCAGACGTGCCAGCGCCGCTGCACGACGCGGAAGCGGTTGGCGACGAAGGCGGCGTCGGCGTAGGACGCGTTCGCCGCCGGGTTGCCGCCGGTGCCGTGGTAGTCGGAATAGGCCGCCGACTGGTTCACGAAGACGCCGCCGGTGAGGTTGATCGACAGCGCCACCTTGCTGCGCCAGGTGGCCTCGGTCATCGCGTCGATCACCGCCTGCTGCGTCGTGAACAGGCCGACGGTCAGCGCGCCGCGCTCCCTCACCACGCGCTCGGAGAGGGCGATGGCGGCGTTCGTGTCGGCGACCTAGACGACGAAGGCGATCGGGCCGAAGCGCTCCTCCAGCCACGCCGATTCGCCGGCCGCATCGCACTTCAGCAGCACCGGCGTGCGCACCTCGGCGTTCGGGAACTCCGGATGCTCGATCTTCCTCGACGCGAGCACGACCTCGCCCCCGAAGCCACCACTCGCGGCGTTCCCGATGCGCGCCAGCGTCTCCGGGCTCTGGATCGCGCCAAGCACGGCGGTGGCCACCGCCGGATCGGCGAGGAACTTGTCGATGGCGGCGCCGAGGTCGGCGGCGACCTGGTCGAACGGCACCTTGCCGTCCGGCGTATCGATGCCGCCGGCCGGCACGAGGATCGCCTGCGTCGTCGTGCACATCTGGCCGGCGTAGAGCGACAGCGTGAAGGCGAGATTGCGCAGCATGCCCTTGTAGTTGTCGGTGCCGTCGATGACGATGTTGTTCACGCCGGCGAGTTCGGCATAGACCTGCTTGCCGCGGCAGTTTTCGTACAACCACTCGCCAAAGGCGTTGCCGCCGGTGAAGTCGATCGACGCGACCTCCGGGTGCTTCGCCAGCGCCTGCGTCTCGGCCGGCACGTCGGTGGCGAACAGCGTCACCAGGTTCGGGTCGAGGCCGGCTTCGGCCAGCACCTCGCGCGCGATGCGCACGCTGATCGCCGCCGGCAGGATGGCGTTCGGATGCGGCTTGACGATCACCGCGTTGCCGGTGGCCAGCGCGGCGAACAGGCCGGGATAGGTGTTCCAGGTCGGGAAGGTGCCGCAGCCGATGACCAGCGCAATGCCGCGGCCGACGACCTCGAAGCGCTTCTGCATCACCAGCGGCGGGTTCTTGCCCTGCGGCTTCTCCCAGTGCGCCTCGGCCGGCACCTCGGCCTGTGCCTGGTAGGCGTAGGCCACCGCTTCCAGCCCGCGGTCCTGCGCGTGCGGGCCGCCGGCCTGGAAGGCCATCATCCAGCCCTGGCCGGTGGTCATCATCACCGCCGTGGCGATCTCGAAGGAACGCTTGTTCAGCCGGTCGAGGATTTCGAGGCAGACGCCGGCGCGACCTTCGGCGCCGATCTTCTGCCAGCCCGGCATCGCCGCGAGGCCGGCGGCGACCAGCGCGTCGGGGTCGCACTTCGGGTAGGCGACGGCGAGCGGAATGCCGTACGGCGAGGTCTCGCTCGCCACCGTGCCGCGTCGGCCCGGCTGGTCGAGCGCGAATTCGCGGCCGAGGCAGGCGTCGAAGGCGGCCTTGCCGTCGGCCGGCGCCGTCTCGCCGTAGGTCTTCGGGCTCGGCATCTCGGGATAGGCCGACCAGTAGCCGCGCGTGCGGATGGCGTTCAATGCGCCGTCGAGGGTGGCGCGGTGCTTGTCGAACAGGGGGTGCGTCATGGTCATTTCTCCTCGGGGGCGGGGTGGCTTGCCGCAGGTTGAATTTGTTTTTGTCAAACTGATTTGCTGTGCCATAATCAAACCACCAATCGCGGCGCATGGCAAGTGCGCCCGCCGCACGGTTCCGAGTAGACGACAAGACCCCGACGGAGATTCAACCCATGTCCGAACAAAGCATTCTCTATGCGCTGGAGGACGGCGTGGCGCAGATCACGCTGAACCGCCCGGACCGCCTGAACAGCTTCAACACCGACATGCACCTGGCGCTGCGCGGCGCGCTCGACCGCGCCGGTCGTGAGGCGCGCGCCGTGCTCCTCACCGGCGCCGGCCGCGGCTTCTGCGCCGGCCAGGACCTGTCCGACCGCAGCGTCGCCGCCGGCGACGCGCCGCCGCGCCTCGGCGAATCGGTCGAGACCTGGTACAAGCCGCTGGTCATGCAGCTCAAGAACCTGCCGATGCCGGTCGTCTGCGCCGTGAACGGCGTCGCCGCCGGCGCCGGCGCCAGCCTCGCGCTGGCCTGCGACATCGTGCTGGCGGCGAAGTCGGCCGCCTTCATCCAGTCCTTCAGCAAGATCGGCCTGATCCCGGACACCGGCGGCACCTGGTTCCTGCCGCGCCTGGTCGGCGACGCGCGGGCGATGGGGCTGGCGCTGACCGGCGAGAAGCTGCCGGCGGAGAAGGCCGAGGCCTGGGGAATGATCTGGAAGTGCGTCGCCGACGAGGCGCTGCTGGACGAGGCGCGCGCGCTGGCCAAGGGTTTCGCCGCCGGCCCGACGCGCGGCTTCGCGCGCACCAAGCAGGCGCTGCGCGCGGCGTGGAGCAACCCGCTCGACGACCAGCTGACGCTGGAGCGTGACTTCATGGACGAACTCGGTCGCAGCCACGACTACCGCGAGGGCGTCGCCGCCTTCATGGAAAAGCGCGCGCCGAACTTCACCGGCAAATAGGAACGGACGGAACGATGACGCAGACGCTTACCCCCCAGCAGATCGCCGAACGCTGTGCCGAGGTGATGTGGCCCGACGACAAGGCGGCGCAGGGCCTCGGCATTGCGCTGGTGCGCGTCGCCCCCGGCGAGGCGGTGACGCGGATGACGGTGCGCGACGACATGGTGAACGGCCACGACATCTGCCACGGCGGCTTCATCTTCGCGCTGGCCGACTCGGCCTTCGCCTACGCCTGCAACACCTTCAACGTGCGCACCGTCGCCTCCGGCGTCGACATCAACTTCATCGCGCCGGCGCACAAGGGGCAGACGCTGACCGCGCACGGCCATGCGCGGCACCAGGGCGGGCGCAGCGGTGTCTACGACATCGAGGTGAAGAACGAACGGGACGAGCTGATCGCCGTCTTCCGCGGTCGCTCGTCGCGCATCAAGGGCCATTTCTTCGAGGAGGCGTAAATGCGCGAAGCCTTCATCTGCGACGCCGTCCGCACGCCGATCGGCCGCTACGGCGGCGCGCTGTCGTCGGTGCGTGCCGACGACCTCGGCGCGCTGCCGATCCGTGCGCTGGTCGAACGCAACCCCGGCGTCGACTGGGCAGCCGTCGAGGACGTGGTCTACGGCTGCGCCAACCAGGCCGGCGAGGACAACCGCAACGTCGCGCGCATGGCGGCGCTGCTCGCCGGGCTGCCGGTGGATGTCCCCGGCACGACGATCAACCGCCTGTGCGGCTCCGGCATGGACGCGGTCGGCATCGCCGCGCGCGCCATCAAGTGCGGCGAAGCCGAGCTGATGATCGCCGGCGGCGTCGAGTCGATGAGCCGCGCGCCGTTCGTGATGCCCAAGGCCGAGAGCGCCTTCTCGCGCAGCAACGCGGTGTACGACACGACCATCGGCTGGCGCTTCGTGAACAAGCTGATGAAGGCGCAGTACGGCATCGACTCGATGCCGGAAACCGCCGACAACGTCGCCGCCGAGTTCGGCATCGCGCGCGCCGACCAGGACGCCTTCGCGCTCAGGAGCCAGCAGCGCTGGGCGGCGGCGAACGCGGCCGGCTTCTTCAAGGGCGAGATCGTGCCGGTGACGCTGCCGGCGAAGAAGGGCGAGCCGACGATTTTCGACACCGACGAGCACCCGCGCCCGGAGGTGACGCTCGAACAGCTGGCAAAGCTGAAGGGCGTGAACGGCCCCGAGCTGTCGGTGACCGCCGGCAACGCCTCCGGCGTGAACGACGGCGCCTGCGCGCTGATCGTCGCCTCGGAAGACGCCGCAAAACGCTTCGGCCTCGTGCCGCGCGCGCGCGTCGTCGGCATGGCCGCCGCCGGCGTGCCGCCGCGCATCATGGGCATCGGCCCGGCGCCGGCGACGCAGAAGCTGCTCGCGCGCACCGGCCTGACGCTGATGCAGATGGACACCATCGAACTGAACGAGGCCTTCGCCGCGCAGGGACTGGCCGTGCTGCGTGAGCTCGGGCTGGCCGACGACGACGCGCGCGTCAATCCGAACGGCGGCGCCATCGCCGTCGGCCACCCGCTCGGCATGAGCGGCGCGCGGCTGGTGACCACCGCCATCAATCAGCTGCAACACACGAAAGGACGCTACGGACTGGCGACGATGTGCATCGGCGTCGGCCAGGGCATCGCGATGATCGTAGAGCGCGTTTAAGCGCCGCAATTGCATCCACAAAAGACAGCGAGGAGACAAACCATGCTGCAAGCCATCCCCAACGGAGCCAGACTCGACCCCATCGAACAAGCCAGCCGCGACGAGATCACGGACTTGCAGTTGCAGCGCCTGCGCTGGTCGCTCCGGCACGCCTACGACAACGTGCCGCATTACAAGGCAAAATTCGACGCCGCCGGCGTCCACCCCGACGACCTGAAATCGCTCGCCGACCTGGCGAAATTTCCGTTTACGACGAAGCAGGACCTGCGCGCCAACTACCCCTTCGGCATGTTCGCCGTGCCGCGCGAGAAGCTCGCCCGCGTGCACGCCTCGTCCGGCACCACCGGCAAGCCGACCGTCGTCGGCTACACGCTGAACGACATCGACCACTGGGCCAACCTCGTCGCGCGCTCGATCCGCGCGTCCGGCGGCAAGCCCGGCGACCTCGTGCACGTCGCCTACGGCTACGGCCTCTTTACCGGCGGGCTGGGCGCGCACTACGGCGCCGAGCGGCTGGGCTGCGCGGTGATCCCGATGTCCGGCGGTCAGACCGAGAAGCAGGTGCAGCTGATCCAGGATTTCAAGCCGGACATCATCATGGTGACGCCGTCGTACATGCTGGCCATCGCCGACGAGTTCGAGCGGCAGGGGCTGAACCCGGCCGAGTGCTCGCTGCGCCTCGGCATCCACGGCGCCGAGCCGTGGACCGAGCAGATGCGCGCCGAGATCGAACGGCGCATGGGCATCGACGCCGTCGACATCTACGGCCTCTCGGAAGTGATGGGCCCCGGCGTCGCCAACGAGTGCGTCGAAACGAAGGACGGTCCGACCATCTGGGAGGACCACTTCTACCCGGAGATCATCGACCCCAGCACCGGCGAGGTGCTGCCCGACGGCAGCGAGGGCGAGCTGGTGTTCACGTCGCTCACGAAGGAAGCCTTCCCGGTGGTGCGCTACCGCACGCGCGACCTGACCCGGCTGCTGCCGCCGACGGCGCGCTCGTTCCGGCGCATGGGCAAGATCACCGGCCGCTCCGACGACATGCTGATCATCCGCGGCGTGAACGTCTTCCCGTCGCAAGTCGAGGAACTGGTGCTGCAGGAGGAGAAGCTTTCGCCGCACTACATGCTGGAGGTGACGCGCGAGGGACGCATGGACGAACTGGCCGTGCTCGTCGAGCTGAAGCCGCACTACGCGCACCTCGGCGGCGCGCAGCAGGCCGAAGTGGCGAAGCACCTGGCGCACCGCATCAAGACGCTGATCGGCGTCAGCGCGGCGATCCGCATCGTCGACACCGGCGGCATCGAACGCTCGGTCGGCAAGGCCAAGCGGGTGATCGACAAGCGGCCGAAGTAGGCGGATTCAGATGCGACGAGGGGCGCTGCGGCGCCCCTTTTTGCTGATTATTACTGCTTACGACCGCGGCTGTGTGAAAACTTGATATTCAGCAAATTACCTGAATGCGTCCGAAAAATAGCCAGACTAAGGGCAAGCGTCGAAGTAGCTCGCGATTTGACTGACAAGCATTCGAACTGTATTCACCTCTGCAGATGGCGCTTGAAGCGAGGTTGAGTGCGTAACGCTCTTGTGAGCAACATCGCCCCGATCTTTACCGTAGCTGTTTAAACTAGCGGAAAGAATAGCGTCTATTTCGTCGAGAGTCTTTCCGGCACAAAGAGAGAGAAAAGCAAACGATTGAGATTTGATTCCGTTATTTTCGGATATCGCGCCACGTGCTGAGGTAAGTAATTCGCCAACAAAGTTCGCGTGCCTCGCAAGGTCAAAGACATCATCTTGAGGAAGCATACGCTTTAGGCCGACTGCTAGAGCCAAGAGTTCGGGAGACTGGCGTATCCAAGTTGAACCAGCCTGAATTCGTGTTCCGATCGCAGCAATATTGTCTTTCGCCCGTGACTCTAAAAAATCCTCAATTTCTGCATGCACCAGCAAGCGGTAGGCAGCAAGCCGGTCTAGATCGGGTTGGAAAGTTGCTGGATTTGCCTGCTCATCCCGAACTTGGTCGTCGACAAACTTCTGCGACAACTCATCTACTCGCTGCTTGAGCAGACGAAAGTGTGGGCAAGGCACTGGCATCGTTAGTAAATTTGTCGCTTATTTTGATTATAAGTCTTGCCAATGCAGGCAGCCAAGTCACTTCCCCAGCGGTCAATCCGATTAAAGGTGGCATGCACAGACTTTGTAGTCTTCTCAATAGCGTCGCGGAAGTCCCGGTCAAGACATAGCGCTTTGAACGTCTCTACAATTTTCACCTCTTTGCCAACTGAAGCTTGAACTACAGCAGGGTTAGCAAAGAAGCGTACGATGCAATCGAACAACGCACGATTGATGACACGTTCGTAGCGATCTCCCAACCATTTCTTAAATGCATCATGCCCAAAAATGGCAGATGTCATAGCAAGAGCTGAGTCTAATCTTTGGAATACTTCGGCTGCCTCCGTTTCGCGAGCCTTCCAATCGGACTCAAAGTATCTGGTGGTGGAGTCAAGGAACTCTTTGAAATCGCCCCGATAGTCTTGTAGGCCCCTGTCGAACGCCAAGAATCGCAGTACCAACTCCGAGTCACGCATTCTCTTGTCCAGCACATCGCCAAATATGGCTTTAAACGACGCACTACCAACCAAATACTTCTCTATGGCATCTAGCAGTTTTCCGCCAACGAGAGCCTTTCTGAGTTCCTGTGGTGACAGCGGAAGACTTCCGCTATTCAGCCGAAAGAAAATCGCATACAAAAAATTCTCATCGTTCCAGTTGCGGATTAGCGTAGAGCGAAGGGTCGCGTTCTCAAGGTACTCACGATCCTCAACCGGGAGATCGGAAAAGAATTTATCGTTGAGATCATTGCGAATATCAAGTCCTTTTAGCTTGTAGCCTCCTTCCAGGAATTCGCTTATGGCTACGAGTCTTTGCTTTCCATCGATGACAATAAACCTACCACGATGCTCTTTGTTTTCAGCCAGCACAATATTGGGCACAGGCATGCCAACGATTATGGATTCAAGCAGTCTACTTTTTCGAGTGTCATCCCAAGCAACGCGCCGTTGAAAACCCGGCTGCAAATCGATATTTCCCTTTTTAATCTGAAGATTGATCGTCTCAATTGTCCAGTCAGCATTCAGTACGACAGCATCCTTAAAGGAAACTGGTTTAACAATATCGTCTTCGTCTTCTTGCTGGTCGTCGGGAATCAAGTCAATTTCATTAATCATGAGCTTTTCTCTTATGGACTGGGGTCCGGAATTTTCTGCGTACCCCTTGATTGCCGGCCCTAGCAAATCAAAGGGAGGCGTATTTGATTAAGCTGTTCACTATGCTTCTCTAAGCACAAAAGCATACATGAAAGCTTTGCCATTGGCTGCTTAGGAGCGCGAGTTTGGAGGCCTACTTCAGGCCTGCCCCCTCCCTCAAAACCGATAAAACCTCTCGTTCAGCCACCCCGTGATGTCCTCGACCTCCTGCTCCGACAGCGCCGGCGCGTAGTACGTCCCCCAGCGCTTCACTTCCTTCCGGAGCGCCTTCAGCGACTTGATCTTGCGCTTGTCCGGTTCGTACAGCGAGGTACCGTGGCAGTCGAGGCATTTGGCGTGCAGCTTCTCGCCGCGGGCGGGGTCGCTGGTCAGCGCCTGCGCCGGTGCGGCGGCGGAGAGGGCGAGCGCGGCGAGCAGGAGGGCGGCGAGCGCGGCGCTCATTTCGTTGCGCCCCGGCGGCGGACGATGCCCTTCCCGTCGAGCTCGACGCCGCGCTGGCCGGCGCGTTTCTGCAGGCGCTCGCGGTGGCGCTGGCGATACTGGCCGCGCGCCGCGTCGTCGCCGGCGCGCCCGATGCCGGCGCGGTAGGCGTCGCGCTCCTGCGGCGTCATCAGTTCGGCACCGTAGATGTACTCGCGCTCCGCGGCGAGGGCGGCCCCGTGCGCGGCGGCGAGGGCGAGGCTGGCGGCAAGGCACAGGGCGAAGGCTCTGGTGGCGCTCATGTCACCGACTTCCAGAACGTTTTCAGGACCTCCCGGGTGGCACTGAGCTTCTCCGGCGCGCCCCCGCCGTCGCCAAGCGCATGCGACAGGCGCAGCCAGGTCGGCGCGTCCACCTTGCGGTAGGCCATCGACCAGTCGGCGAATTCGCGCGGCAGGCCCGATTCCTGCTGGACGGTGATCACCAGGTGATGGCGGGGGTCGCGCTTGATCCGGGCGTAGAGGTCGGCGACGGCGACGGCCGGTCCTTCGATGAGCTGCATGAAGTTCCCGTCGCCGTAGAGCAGCAGGCCGGTGATGCCGGCCGACGCGTTGTGCTCGCGGGCGGCGTGCAGGAGCCGTTCGAGTTCGTCGTCGGCGAGCAAGCGCGTCGCCGAGCTTACATAGATGATGGAAAGCAGCTGCTCGTCGTTCGACATACTTTGACCTCCCTGTCCGGACGCAACCGACAGCCCGGTCGCGCACCGTTTTCAATCATTTGAGCATGAACTTGCACCAACATCGGGAACAACACATTCCGGACACAATTAATTGTGGACAAAGCGTGCTTATCGGGCAAGATTTCACATTCCAGTAGCAAGCGCCTGCCTATAATCGCGAGGCGAACGGCTATGCGGTTCGTAATAACAACAACCAAGACACAGGGAAGACAGACGTGAAAATCAACCTACCCGTCACCGACGTGGAGACTTTGCTCCCCGAAGGCGAATTCATTTATTCGCGCACCGACCTGAAGGGGATCACCGAGGAGGCCAACGAGGCGTTCTGCAAGGTGAGCGGCTTCAGCCGCGAGGAGCTGGTCGGCAAGAACCACAACATCGTCCGCCATCCGGACGTGCCGCCGGCGGCCTTCGAGGATCTCTGGCGCGACCTGAAGAGCGGCCGCCCGTGGCGCGGCGTCGTCAAGAACCGGCGCAAGGACGGCGGCTTCTACTGGGTCGTCGCCAACGTCTCGCCGGTGCGCGAGAACGGGCAGATCGTCGGCTACCAGTCGGTGCGCGGCCGCCCGACGCGCGAGGA
>JANJTW010000040.1 GCA_024710925.1 Rhodocyclaceae bacterium
CGGCAGGCAGCCGCCGAGCGGGTTGATCTTCTCGGTCTGGTACAGCTTCATCATTTCCTGGTTGAGGCGGGCGCGGTCGTCGCCGAAGCGCTCCTTCAGCTGCATCAGGCGCGGCGTGATCGTGCGCATCTTGGCCATCGACCTGTAGCTGGCCGCCGACAGCGGATAGAAGATGGCCTTGATGCCGACGGTCAGCAGAATGATCGCCCAGCCCCAGTTGCCGACCAGCGTATGGATCGCCTGCAGCACCCAGAAGATCGGCGCGGCGACGACGGTCAGCCAGCCGTAGTCGACGACCAGGTCGAGGCCGTCGGCCAGCTTCTTCAGCGTCGCCTGTTCCTGCGGGCCGGCATACAGGGTGATCGACTGCGTGCCGGTCTCGCCGGCAGCGATCGGCGCCACCGGCAGGATCAGGCCGGCGGCGACCACCGTCTCGCCATTGCCGGCTTCCACCTTGCGCGCGTAGAACTCGCGCTTGTCCTGGCCCTGCGGCACCCAGGCGGAAACGAAGTAATGCTGGACCATCGCCAGCCAGCCGCTGTCGGCGGTCTTGGCGAACTTGGCCTTGTCCTTGGCGATATCGGCAAAATCGAGCTTCTGGTACTTCTCGGCATCGGTGTACACCGCCGGGCCGGTGAAGGTCATGACCATCGCGCTCTCGCCTTCCGGCGCCACGTCATTGCGCTGCAGCTGGTAATAGGCGTGCGTGGCGAGCGGCTGCGCGCCGCCGTTGGCGATTTCGTGGCGGACGTCGATCAGGTAGCTGCCACGCTTGAACGTATAGACCTTGTTCACCTTGACGCCGTTGGCGCCCTCGGCCTGCAGCCGCAGTTCGAGCTTGTCGCCGTCGCCGATCTCGCGCGCGCCGGGCTGCGCGACGAACGACGAACGGTGGTTCGGCAGGCCGTCGCCGATCAGGCCCGACTGGGCGGCGTAGCGGTGCGCCGGATCGATCAGCACGAAGGGCTTCGACTTGTCGCTGGTCGCCGAATAGCGGGCGAGTTCGAGGCGGACGATGTCGCCGCCGAGCGTCGACACGTCGGCGGTGTAGAGGTCGGTCTTGATGCGGATCGTTTCGGCCGCGGCAGAAGCGGCGGCGACTCCCGGCTGCGGCGCGGCGGGCGACGGCGACGGCACGGCCCCCGGCGCGGCCGGCTGCAGGCTGGCGGTCGGCTGCGGCGTCGTTGCCGAGGCTTCCGCGGCGGCCGGCGCCTTCGGCTGGTTGTACTTCTCCCAGGCATCCCACAGCATGACCAGCGAGAAGGAGAAGATCATCAGGAGAATCAGGCGTCGGGTATCCATCGCAGCTCGATAACGGGGTTGTCAGGGAACGGGATCGTAACCGCCTGGATGCCAGGGGTGGCAGCGCGCGATGCGCTTCGCCCCCAGCCCTGTGCCCTTCCAGACCCCGTGTTTCTGGATGGCTTCGGCGGTGTATTCGGAGCAGCTGGGGTAGAAGCGGCAGCGACGGCCCAGCAGCGGACTGATCGCGTACTGGTAGAAACGGATCAGCAGCAGCAGCAGTTTCCTCATCGCGTCCGTCCTAGCGCCCACCTGCCCGCAGCTTGAGCAGCAGCCCGGCAATCTCTTCGGCCAGGGCCTGACGGTCGATCGGCTGCAGCTTGCTGCTGAGGCGCAGCACCAGATCGCGTGCCGGCAACCGGCAACGCAGCAGCCGGAACTGTTCGCGGCCGATGCGCTTGATCAGGTTGCGGCGGACCGCGGCCTTGACCAGGCGCTTCGGGACCACGACGCCGAGACGGGCGGAGACTTCCTCCCCTTCCGTCCGCGGACGGTAATGTAGCAGGAAATGGGGGCTTCTCAGGGCTCTCCTAAAACCAAAAACGGATGAATACTCATCCGTTTTGGTCAGTCGGTAGCGCTTGGGAAAGCCGAAACCGCCCGTTGTCCCGGCCTGCACGACAGAACCGGCGGCAGCCGCTGGCGCCTCGTTCAAACGCCCAGGCGGTGGCGGCCCTTGGCGCGGCGCGCGGCGATGACCTTGCGGCCACCCTTGGTGCGCATGCGAACCAGGAAGCCATGCGTGCGCTTGCGGCGGATAACCGACGGTTGGTAGGTGCGTTTCATGATTTATGCCCTTGATTTTGATGCAAAGATAAACGCGCAATTAGACAGGGCGAGCCTTCCCGTGTCAAGACCAATTTTTTTCACAACCTGTGGATAACTTATCCTGAGGCAGGGTAGAATGTCCGCAAAAGCGGTGCCTTTCGGCCGCTTTTTTTCTTGAAAATCAACGACAAACAACAGGTTGGAAGCTTATCCACGGCGACCCGCCGCGGCCGATGCGCAGTGCCTGCGTTTTGCGCTGCCGGCCCGGCCGTGCGCCGGCCCGGGATACATCTGCATATGAGTTCTTTCTGGAATTCCTGCCTTAGCCAGTTCGAGCAGGAACTGCCCGTACAGCAGTTCAACACCTGGATTCGCCCGCTGCGCCTCGAAGGCGAGGACGACGTTTCCGGCGGCCTGCGCCTGGTCGCGCCCAACGGGTTCATCCTGAAATGGGTCAAGGAACGCTATCTGAGCCGCATCGAGGAGCTCGGCCGCAGCTATTTCGATGCGCCGGTGAGTATCGCCCTGACCCTCGGCGAACGCAAGCCGGTAGCGCCGGCGCCGCGCACCGACGCCCGGTCGACGACCGCGCCGCCAGCCGCCGCCGTGCCGGCCCCGGCCGTCGAGGCCCCCGGCCTGCTCCTGCCGCGCAGCGGCAACTACGAAAAGACGCGGCTGATCAGCACCTTCACCTTCGATAACCTGGTCGTCGGCAAGGCCAACGACCTCGCCCGCGCGGCCGCCATGCAGGTCGGCCACAACCCGGGCGGCGCCTACAATCCGCTGTTCATCTACGGCGGCGCCGGTCTCGGCAAGACGCACCTGATCCACGCCATCGGCAACTTCATCCTCGCCCAGCAGCCGAACAAGATCGTCCGCTACGTGCATGCCGAGGATTACTATTCCGACGTCGTGCGCGCCTACCAGCAGAAGTCCTTCGACGTCTTCAAGCGCTACTACCGTTCGCTCGACGTGCTGCTGGTCGACGACGTGCAGTTCTTCAACGGCAAGAACCGCACGCAGGAAGAATTTTTCTACGCCTTCAACGCGCTGATCGAGGCGAGGAAGCAGATCGTCATCAGCTGCGACACCTACCCGAAGGACATCTCCGGTCTCGAGGACCGGCTGATCACGCGCTTCGACTGGGGCCTGACGGTGCAGATCGAGCCGCCGGAAACCGAGATGCGCGTCGCCATCCTGAAGAAGAAGGCCGAGGTCGAGGGCGTCGCGCTCAGCGACGAGGTCGCCTTCGTCATCGCCAAGCACCTGCGCTCGAACGTCCGCGAACTGGAAGGCGCGCTGAAGAAGGTGCTCGCCTATTCCTCGTTCCATGGCCGCGAGATCGAGCTGGAGCTGGCCAAGGAGGCGTTGAAGGACGTCATCGGCGCGGTCAACCGGCAGATCACCGTCGAGAACATCCAGAAGACCGTCGCCGACTACTACAAGATCAAGGTCGCCGACCTCTTCTCGCCGAAGCGCACGCGCGCCATCGCCCGGCCGCGTCAGGTGGCGATGTGGCTGGCCAAGGACCTGACGGCGCACAGCTACCCGATGATCGGCGACGCCTTCGGCGGCCGCGATCACACGACGGTGCTGCACGCAGTGCGCACGATCGATTCGCTGCGCACCAAGGACAACGAACTCAATCACGACCTGCACGTGCTGCTGCAGGTGCTGAAGGGCTAGACGTCCCCGCCTCTGGACAAGTCTGTGCGCAGGCTGGGGACTAAATGTGGACAACCGGCGATTTTTCCACCTGTGGATAAATCATCCAGTTTTCTTCAACAAGCATACAACAGGCTTTTCAAGCGGCATTTTTATAGTGCAACGTACTGTAGAATAAACGGTTTTTCAAAGTATCCACAGAGTTGACCGGCAGCTTATCTTTATAGGAATTTGATTTATGGTTCTTATCAAAACCCAACGCGACACGC
>JANJTW010000005.1 GCA_024710925.1 Rhodocyclaceae bacterium
GGCGTCGAGCTTCTCCGCGTTGCGGGCGACGAGGAAGAGCGCGGCGCCGCGGCCGGCCCACAAACGGGCGGTGGCTTCGGCGATGGCCGAGGCGGCGCCGACGATGAGGATTTTCTGCATCAGTTTTGCTCCATGACGCGCCGCCAGAAGCCGGACGAAAACTTCGGGTCGACGAAGGGCGTGAATTCGCCAAGGCGCGGGTAGCCGGCGCGGAACATCGCCGCCGGCATGCGCGCATCCTTGGCCGGATAAAGACGGCCGCCGGCGGCGCGGACGATGGCGTCGAGCCGCTCGAACAGCTTCAGCGTCGGCGCGCCGCGGTTGGGAAAATCGAGGGCCAGCGTCGTCCCCGCCATCGGGAACGAGAGCAGGCCGGGCGACGGCTTGTCGCCGAAATTCTTCAGCACGGCGAGGAAGGAGCCCTCGCCGCTGGCCGCAATCGCCGCCAGCATCTCGGCCGTCGCTTCGCGCGCCGCCGCCGGCGGCACCGCCGACTGGTACTGGTAGAAGCCGCGAGGTCCGTAGATGCGGTTCCACTGGCCGACGGCGTCGAGCGGGTAGAAGTACGGGCGGTAATGCACCGTCTCCGCCGTCGGCCACGGCTTGCCGTAGTAGGCAGCGTTGAAGGCGCGCAGGCTGGCGTTGTTGATGAGCGAGCAAGGCGGCGTCAGCGGCACGCGCTTTTCGCCGCGCGGTTCCGGCACGTCGGCATCGGCATGGTCGCCGCCCATCAGCACGCCGCGCGGCGTCTGCGCCAGGCAGTCGATCCAGGCCACGGCGTACTCGTGCTTCTTCTCGGCCTCGGCGTTCAGCGCGAAGAATTCGTCGAGGCCGGTGAAGCGCGCGTTGCGCACGGCGACGACGTTGCCGGCGATGCGCCTGAGCTGCAGCTCGGCCTGCGCGACGACGCCGGTCAGGCCGAGGCCGCCGACAGTCGCCGCGAACCAGTCGGCGTTTTCCGTCGGCGAGCAGCGCCGGCGCGAGCCGTCCGAGCGCAGCAGTTCGAACGACAGGACATGCGCACCGAAGCTGCCGGCGGCGTGGTGATTCTTGCCATGCACGTCGTTGGCGATGGCGCCGCCGACGGTGACGTAGCGGGTGCCCGGCGTCACCGGCAGGAACCAGCCGCGCGGCACGGCGAGGTCGAGGATGTCGGCGAGCAGCGTGCCGGCCTCGCAGGCGAGGACGCCGGTGTCGGCGTCGAAGGCGATGAAGCGGTCGAGGCCGCGCAGCGTCAGCAGCGTACCGCCGGGATTGAGGCAGCTGTCGCCGTAGCTGCGGCCGTTGCCGTAGGGCAGGAGCGTGCCGGCGACTTCCGGCAGCGCCGCGCCGCGCCCGGCGAGCGGGCGGACTTCGGCCGCCGGCGGCCAGCCGAGCCGGCCCCAGGCGGTGAAATCGCCGGCGCTCACTTGCGCACCCGCAGCATGAAGCCGGCGCCGAGCGCGACGGCGAACCACAGCGTCGCCAGCCGGCAGATCAGCGTCGCCGTCACCGCGCTCGCTTCCGGCAGGCCGTGCAGCGAAAGCAGCGCGATCATCACCGCCTCGCTGCTGCCGAGACCGCCGGGCAGGAAGGAGAGGCCGCCGATGAGCATGGCGAAGGCGTAGATGAAGACCGCGGTCTGCAGGTCGAGCGGATGGCCGAGCGCGGCGAGCAGCCACCAGAAGCCGACACCCTCGGCCAGCCAGGCGACGACGCCGAGGCCCAGTCCCATGCCCATCGCCGGCAGCGAGAAGCAGCGGCGGAAGTGCAGCACGATCTCGCACAGCTGCGACAGCAGCTTCGCCCAGCGCTTACCCTGCCCGGCTCTCGCCAGCGCCCAGCGGTCAATCGCTTCGATCAGCGCCGTCCATTGCGCAAGCAGCAGCGCGGCGGCGACAAAGGCGAGCGCGAAGCCGACCACCGGCCGCGCCGGCGCGTAGGACCAGAGGCCGATGGCGGCGAGCACGAGGATGGACATCAGGTCGCTGGCACGCTCGGCGAAGAAGGCGGCGAGGCTGGCCGCCGGCGGCACGCCGTGCGGCTTCAAGAGCACCGAGCGCAGCGTCTCGCCGAGCTTGCCCGGGCTGGTGGTCAGCGCAAAGCCGGCGAAGTAGGCATCGAGGTTCACGCGCCACGGCACCGGCGCGTCGAGCAGCGCCAGATAGCGCCCCCAGCGCATGAAGCGCAGCAGGTAATTGACCAGCGACAGCGCCAAGAGGCCGAGCAGCACCCACGGCCCGACCTGGACGACGGCGGCGACGACCTCGCGCCAGCCGGCCCACAGCGACAGGCCGAGGTAGCCGACGGCGGCGGCGACGACGCTCCACAGCACGGCGCGCACCGCCCGGTGCAGGCGCGCCGGCGCGACGGCGGTTTCGGTCGTTTCGACGGGCGCGATGGACACGAAATCGTCGGCTTACTGGATGACGCCGCCGCCGAGGCAGACGCGCGATTCGTAGAGCACCACCGACTGCCCCGGCGTCACCGCCCACTGCGGCGCGGCGAAGCGGATCTCGCAGCCATCGGCATCGACGCGCTCGACCTCGCAGGCGGCGTCCTCCTGCCGATAGCGCGTCTTCGCGCAATAGACCCAGTGCGTATGCGGCGCCCGGCCGGACACCCAGGAGAGGTCGGCCGCCGTCAGCACTTCGGATTGCAGCGCCGGGTGGTCGTGCCCCTGCACGACGTAGAGCACGTTGGCGGCGACGTCCTTCTTTGCGACGAACCAGGCGTCGTGCTCGCCGGATTCCGCGCCTTTGCCGCCCTTGACGCCACCGATCAGCAGGCCCTTGCGCTGGCCGATCGTGTGGTAGGTCATGCCATCGTGCTCGCCGAGGACGCGCCCGGAATCGAGCTCGCGGATCTCGCCCTTCTGCGGCGGCAGGTAGCGCATCAGGAAGTCCTTGAACGGCCGCTCGCCGATGAAGCAGATACCGGTCGAGTCCTTCTTGGCGGCGACGTGCAGCCCGGCCTCCTCGGCGATGCGACGGACGTCGCGCTTGTACAGCTCGGCCAGCGGGAAGATCGTCTTCGACAGCTGCGCCTGGTTCAGCCGGTGCAGGAAATAGCTCTGGTCCTTGGTGCCATCCTCGGCCTTCAGCAGCTGGTACTCGACGCCGATCCCCGTTGGGGAAGACACCTCGCGCACGCCGGCGTAGTGGCCGGTGGCGATCTTCGCCGCGCCCATTTTCAGCGCATGGTCGAGGAAGGCGCGGAACTTGATCTCGGAGTTGCACAGCACGTCCGGGTTCGGCGTGCGGCCAGCCTGGTATTCCTTGAGGAACTCGGCGAAGACGCGCTCCTTGTATTCCTTGGCGAAATTGACCACCTCGACGTCGATGCCGATGCGGTCGGCGACGCTCATCACGTCGACCAGGTCCTGGCGCGACGAACAGTAGTCGTCGCTGTCGTCGTCCTCCCAGTTCTTCATGAACAGGCCGATCACCTTGTAGCCCTGCTGTTTCAGCAGCAGCGCTGCTACCGACGAATCGACGCCGCCGGACAGGCCGACGACGACGGTGTTGTTCTCCGCAGTTGCGTTCTCACTCGACACGGGGTCCCTCCCAATCCATCCAGGCCGCCAGCGGCATCACCACCGCCGGCAGGCCGTTATCGTAAAACCAGCTATCGACCGCGTAGCGCCGCCGCGACGGCGCCTCGTCCTCGCGGTACGGCGCCCGCGGCGCCTCCTCGATCACCGCCGACCAGTGGTCGAAAATGACCAGCCGCGTGCGCACCTCGGGTTCGCGCACGCGGTGCCAGCGCAGCCAGCCGCGCCGCTCCAGCACCTGCAGCAACCGCGTCGTCGTCGTCGCATGGTCGATGCAGTCCATGCGCCCGTAGACGCCGTCGTCGGCATAGTTGCCGCCGCGGTCGGCGCCGATCGGCGTCTGCTCGCCGGCCCAGCCGAGGAGGCGGCCGACGGCGGCGCCGATCAGCTCGCGCTCGTGCGCCGCGCTCACCGCGTCGTCGAGCAGGTCGCGCACCTGCGCCAGCTGCGCCCGGCCGTAGGTCACCGTCGCCGTGTTCAGGCAGCCGTAGTTGAAGCAGACCTCGATCCGCTCCTGCGCGCCGGCGACGGCGCAATGCAGCGCCAGCCCGCAGAGCAGCGCGGCGCGCCTCATCCGTAGTGCGTCAGCAGTTCCAGCGGGTAGCGCCGGCCAGCCAGCCAGTCGTCGACGCAGCGCACGATCAGCGGGCTGCGGTGGCGGTCGGCCGAGGCGCGGATCTCGTCCGGCGTCAGCCAGCGCGCGGCGACGATGCCGTCGTCCAGTGTGCGCTCCGCGTCGTGGCCGGCGACGTCGCCGCCGAAGGCGAAGCGCAGGTAGGTGACGTCCTTCGCCTCGTTGCGCCAGCTGTAGATGCCGACCAGGTAGCGCGGCACAAAGCGGTAGCCGGTTTCCTCCAGCGCCTCGCGCACCACCGCGTCGACCAGCGCCTCGCGGCATTCGAGATGGCCGGCCGGCTGGTTGAAGCGCAGGCCGTCGTCGGTCTCTTCCTCGACCAGCAGGAAGCGGCCATCTCGTTCGACGACGGCGGCGACGGTGACATTCGGTTTCCAGATCGGGGCGGCGGACATGACGGGCAGGATTTTCGGCGCAACGTGAAAGGCGCCATTTTACCCGACCGGACGGGCCGCCCGGCCGGCGGCGTCGCCAAATTGCCGCAGCTTTGCCGGAATCGCAGCGGCGGCGCGTCCCGCCGGCTTGTCAAGCGGAGTTCCACCGGCCTACCATAGGCGGACAAGGCATTCCGATTCATTCATCATTCCGGCCGCCCGCGGAGACCCTATGGCGAGAGCAACGAGGAGCGCCCCGGCACGTACGGCCGCCCGCCAGCCGCCGGCCATCCGGGTGTTCGTCATATCCGACCAGCGCATCCTCGCATGGGCGCTGGAACGGCTCGTCGCCGACCACGAACCGGCGCTGCGCTGGGCCGGCGCCGCCGCCAGCCGCGTCGCCGCGCTGGCATCGGCACCGGCAGCGCACCCCGACATCCTCCTGCTCGACCTCGACCTGCATGCGGAAGACCCCGTGACCATCGCCGCGCTCGCCGAGGCGACGGGCGCGCGCGTCCTGGCGCTGACACGGCAGGGCGAACAGCCGGCGCAGGACCGCGCGATCCTCGACGGCGCGCGCGGCATCCTCGACCGCCAGGCCTCGCCGGAAACCTTCATCGAGGCGATCGACAAGGTTCACCAGGGGCAGTTCTGGCTCGACCGCGCCGCCACCGGACGAATCTTCGTCGAGCTCTCGCGTCTCCGCGCCGGAGCGAAGCACGGTACGGAAGCGCGCGCCGCCGCGCTGACCGAGCGCGAGAGGAAGATCGTCGCCTGCATCTTCGACAACAGCGGCGACTCGGCCCGGATCATCGCCGAAAAGCTCAACATCAGCGAAAGCACGCTGCGCAACCACCTCACCTCGATCTACGGCAAGCTCGGCATCGCCAATCGCTTCGAACTGATCGCCTACGCCCTCAAGCACGGGCACCCGCTGCCCCTCCCCTGAGCCGCCGGCGGCGGGATAAAACTCCCGGATCGCATAGGAGAAACCTCCCACCACGGGACGGCATGCGCCCCATGTTTGTCCCATGAAAACAGGGAGGCGCCTCTCATGCGGCGGCCATGCGCCGCGACTAGAGTAGCAGCCATGGAAGCGGACAAAACTCCTTCGACGCGTCGCGCCGACGAACGGATCACCGCCAGGATGCCTGTGCGGGTCGGGGAGGATTTGGGCCTGACGCGGGACGTCAGCGCCAGCGGCATCTTCTTCGAGATCGACCGGCATCTGGCGCTGGGCAGCGAAGTCCGCTTCGAGATCGAGATGCGGACGACGCTCGGCCTGATGAAAATGTGCTGCACGGGCCAGGTGGTACGCGAGGAACACAACGGCGAACGGACCGGCATCGCCGTGCGGATCAACGATTCGCAGCTGGAAGCGGTTCGCCAGAATTGAAAACATCGGCGACCGGAAATCCGTCGCCGCCATACCCCCCAGCTCCAACAGAGAGCGCCCCTGCCGTCCGCGGCAGGAAACAAGCGGATCGAAACCTCAAGAATCCGCAGCCCACCCGCCGGCCGCTGCCCCATCCGGAGCAGGGGCCGTGCGGCGGTGGCATGGACGATCGCCCGTCCACACCCCGGCCTAAACCCCCCGAAATCGGCTAAAATTCCGCCTTTCGATTGAACTCTGGCGACAGAAACACAGGAGACAAGATCATGTCGATGTCCGACCGCGACGGCTTCATCTGGATGGATGGCAAACTGGTGCCCTGGCGCGATGCGACCACGCACGTGCTGACGCACTCGCTGCACTACGGCCTCTCCGTCTTCGAGGGCGTGCGC
>JANJTW010000011.1 GCA_024710925.1 Rhodocyclaceae bacterium
GGGATAGCAGGTCAGCACCTCCCAGGCCGAACGGGCGGCCGGGTCGCGGTCGAACACGGAGCGGATGTCTTCTCGCAGTCGGGCAAACATGATTACTGGGTGACCCCCTGATTTATTTGTGGATTCTAAAATACCCGAGTATTTCGATCTACTATTTCGCCGGCGGTTCAATGTCGCCGGCGGCGCCCTGCCAGCGCGACCCGGTCGGCTTCTCGACCGAATCGAGGATGCCGCGCAGGATGTTGATTTCGTCCTTCTCCAGCGCCGCCCGTCCGAACAGCCGGCGCAGCTTGGGCAGCAACCGGCGCGGCCGGGCCGGATCGTGGAAGCCGGTGGCGACCAGCACGCGCTCGAGGTGTTCGTAGAAACGTTCGACCTCGTCGATCGCCGCCGGCGCCGAACTGAACGGCGTCGCCGGCGTCGCCGGTAGCGGCGGCAGCCCGCCGTACGCCGCCATGCGCAGCTCGTAGGCCATCACCTGCACCGCCGCACCGAGGTTGAGCGAACTGAAGTCGGGGTTGCTCGGAATAGTCACCGCCTGCTGGCAGCGCTGCAGTTCGTCGTTCGAAAGGCCGCTGGTCTCGTTGCCGAAGACCAGCGCGACATCGCCGTCGGCCGTCATTCGCAGCAGCGACGGCACCGCCTCGCGCACGCCGACCGCCGCCGGGCCGAGATCGCGCAGCCGGGCGGAGAGCGCCACCGCCTGCACGCAGCCGGCCAGCGCGTCGACCAGCGAGTCGCAGACCGTCGCCGCCGCCAGCACGTCGTCGGCGCCGGCGGCGCGCGCCGTCGCCACCTCGTCCACCGCGCACAGCGGCTGCACCAGGTAGAGCCGCGACAGCCCCATCGTCTTCATCGCCCGCGCCGCGGCGCCGATGTTGCCGGGATGGCTGGTGCGGCAGAGCACGATGCGGACGCGGTCGATGAGTGCTTGCGGGGTCATGATAGAATGCGCGTTTCCCAAAAATGCTTCGGGCGGCGCAGCATCGATTGCCGTCACCGCCCGACAAGTTCTTTCATACAGCCATGCACCCAGCACTCAACATCGCCATCAAGGCGGCGCGTCGCGCCGGCCAGATCATCTCCCGCGCATCGCACGACGTGGACCTGCTGAAGGTCACCGCCAAACGCCAGAGCGATTTTGTCACCGAGGTCGACAAGGCCGCCGAGGCCGCCATCATCGAAGTGCTGCGCGAGGCTTATCCGAACCACGCCATTCTAGCAGAAGAGTCCGGCGCCACCGGCCCCCGGCAGGCCGAGTACCAGTGGATCATCGACCCGCTCGACGGCACCACCAACTTCATCCACGGCTTCCCGCAGTACGCGATCTCGATCGCCCTCACGCACAACGGCCAGGTGACGCAGGCGGTCGTCTTCGACCCCGAGCGCAACGAGCTGTTCACCGCCAGCAAGGGCCGCGGCGCCTTCCTCAACGACCGCCGCATCCGCGTTTCGAAGCGCACCCGGCTGGACGAGGCGCTGCTCGGCACCGGCTTCCCCTATCGCGTCTTCGACCACGTCGACGCCTATCTGGCAATCTTCAAGGAACTGACGCAGAAGACGGCCGGCATGCGCCGCCCCGGCGCCGCCGCGCTCGACCTCGCCTGGGTCGCCTGCGGCCGGCTCGACGGCTTCTGGGAGTTCGGCCTGTCGCCGTGGGACATGGCGGCCGGCACGCTGCTCATCACCGAGGCCGGCGGCCTCGTTTCCGACCTTGCCGGCGAGCAGACCTATCTCGACACCGGCAATTTGCTGGCCGGCACGCCGAAGGTCTTCTCGCAGCTGCTGCAGGTCGTCCAGTCGCACCGCACGTCCGCGCTCGGCGCCTGACCCCGCCGGCAGCGGCGGTGGCAATTGGCTATCATGAGGCCATGCTTGCCGCCGCCCGCCGCCTCCACCGGCTCTTCCACGACCTCCTGAAGGGTGCCCGCTACCTGCTGGCGGCCCTCCCCGCCGTAACGTCGGCGGCCGAGCCGCTGCCGCTGGAAAGGATCGCGCTGCCGCCCGGCTTCGCCATCGAACTGCTGGCGCGCGTGCCGAACGCGCGGCAGATGGCACTCTCGCCGCAGAACATCCTCTACGTCGGCTCGATGCGCGCCGGCAAGGTGCATGCGCTGCCGCTCGGCGCCGACTACAAGCCGGGCAAGCTGCGCGTCGTCGCCGACGACCTCAAGCTGCCGGTCGGCGTCGCATGGCGCGACGGCAACCTGTACGTCTCAGCAGTCGACCGTATCCTCCGCCTCGACGACATCGATCGCCGCCTCGACAACCCGCCGAAGCCGGCGATCGTCCGCGACGACCTGCCGAAGGAAACGCACCACGGCTGGAAGTTCATCGCCTTCGGCCCCGACGGCTGGCTCTACGTGCCGGTCGGCGCGCCGTGCAACATCTGCGAGCCGGACCCCGACCGCTACGCGACGATCCTGCGCATGCGCCCGGACGGCAGCGAACTGCAGACCTTCGCCCGCGGCGTGCGCAACACGGTCGGCTTCGACTGGCACCCGGCGACCGGCGAACTCTGGTTCACCGACAACGGCCGCGACTGGCTCGGCGACGACCGCCCGCCCGACGAACTGAACCACGCGCCGAAACCGGGGATGCACTTCGGCTATCCCTACTGCCACGGCGGCGACATCGCCGACCCGGAATTCGGCCGCCAGCGCCCGTGCGGCGGCTTCATTCCGCCGGCGCAGAACCTCGGCCCGCACGTCGCCGCGCTCGGCATGCGCTTCTACGGCGGCCGCCAGTTCCCGGCGAAGTACCGCAACCAGGTCTTCATCGCCGAGCACGGCTCGTGGAACCGCGGCAAGAAGATCGGCTACCGCGTCAGCGTCGTCACGCTCGAAGGCAACCGCGCGGTGCGCTACGAACCCTTCGCCAGCGGCTGGCTCGACGACGACTTCGTCTGGGGCCGCCCGGCCGACGTGCTGGTGCTGCCGGACGGATCGCTGCTGGTGTCGGACGATCATGCGGGGGCGATCTACCGGATTCAGTACAGCGGGAGCTGAACGCACGACAGCCATTTGCAAATGGCGAATGGCTTGACCATCGCCCGACGCCCCCGCTTCGGACCTGAACGCTGAGAACGTCTCCCCGGCGGCGACTGAATCCATAGAAATGGAGCCCAACGAGATGATGGGCGCCAATCCCGCCCCCCATTTACCTCCATTTCGAGATGAGTATTTTCTGATGCCAATTCGGCACTTTTCCGTCAGCCTCGTCTTGCACATTCCTTTCAGTAGCCGCGCCAGATCACGGATAATGCCCGCTTCCCGGCGCCGCGAACGTCAGCTTATCGAGGCGTTCCGGGCACAACGACCTCGCCGACGAGCAGCCAACCGCTTGAATTTACAACGAGGCTGACAGCCTCCCGCAGATAAAAATCGACATGTCGAAAGAAGCCCAGCACACCCCGATGATGCAGCAATACCTGCGCCTCAAGGCGCAGCACCCGGACACGCTGCTCTTCTACCGCATGGGGGATTTCTACGAGCTGTTCTACGACGACGCCGAGAAGGCGGCGCGGCTGCTGGACATCACGCTGACCACGCGCGGGCAGTCGGCCGGCGTTCCGATCAAGATGGCCGGCGTGCCCTTCCATTCGCTCGAGCCCTACCTCGCGAAACTGGTCAAGCTCGGCGAATCGGTGGTGATCTGCGAGCAGGTCGGCGACCCGGCGACCTCGAAAGGCCCGGTCGAGCGCGCGGTGGCGCGTATCGTCACGCCGGGGACGCTGACCGACGCGGCGCTGCTCGACGAGAAGCGCGACACGCTGTTGATGGCCATGTCGCCGACGAAGCACACGATGGGCATTGCCTGGCTCAACCTTGCCAGCGGCGAACTGCTCGCGACCGAGGTAGCGACGGCGAAGCTCTCCGCGACGCTCGAGCGCATCCGCCCGGCCGAGATCATCGTTCCCGATTCGCTGGCGCTGGCCTTCACGCCCGCTGCCGCGCTGACCAAACGGCCGGACTGGCATTTCGACACCGAGGCCGCCGAGCGCGAGCTGTGCCAGCAGTTTGCGGTGGCCTCGCTGGCCGGCTTCGGCATTGAGGAGGCCGGCCCGGAAGTGGCCGCCGCCGGTGCGCTCTTGCGCTACGCGCAGGCGACGCAGGCGCGCGCGCTGCAGCACGTGCGCGCGCTGGTCGTCGAGCGCGAGTCGGCGTACATCGGGCTCGACGCGGCGACGCGGCGCAACCTCGAACTCACCGAAACCCTGCGCGGCCAGCCGGAGCCGACGCTCTGTTCGCTGCTCGACTCCTGCGTCACCGCCATGGGCTCGCGCAGCCTGCGGCACGCGCTGCACCACCCGCTGCGCGACCGCACGATTCCGGCCGCCCGCCACGCCGCCGTCGAGGCGCTGATGGATAACGCCAACCTCGGCGCGCAGGCGGTGCGCGACGCGCTGAAGGGCATCGCCGACATCGAGCGCATCGCCGGCCGCATCGCCCTGTTCTCGGCCCGCCCGCGCGACCTCTCCGGCCTGCGCGACGGCCTCGCGAAACTCGAGACGCTGCGCGCGCCGCTGGCCGCGCTGGACACGCCGCTGCTCGCCGAACTACACGCACAGCTGGCGACACCCGGCGCTGTTCTTGATCTGCTCACCCGCGCCATCGCCACCGAACCCTCGACCAACCTGCGCGACGGCGGCGTCATCGCTCCCGGCTACGACGCCGACCTCGACGAGCTGCGCGGCATCCAGGACAACTGCGGCGAATTCCTGCTGGCCCTCGAAGCCCGCGAGAAAGAGCGCACCGGCATCAATAGCCTGAAGGTCGAGTACAACCGCGTGCACGGCTTCTACATCGAGGTTACGCACGCCAACGTCGACAAGATTCCCGAGGACTACCGCCGCCGGCAGACGCTGAAGAATGCCGAGCGCTACATCACGCCCGAACTGAAGGCTTTCGAGGACAAGGCGCTGTCGGCGCAGGACCGGGCGCTGGCGCGCGAGAAGCTGTTGTGGGACGAAATCCTCTCGGCGCTGCAGCCGGAGATTCCGCGCCTGCTGGAGATCGCCCGCGCCGTCGCGCTGACCGACCTGCTCGCCGCGTTTGCCGACGTCGCCGCCAAACGCGACTACCGCAAGCCGGAGTTCTCCGACGAGCCCGGCCTGCTGATCGAAGGCGGCCGTCACCCGGTGGTGGAAAACCAGATCCAGGCCGACGGCGAATCCTTCATCGCCAACGACACCAAACTGGGCGACGGCAGAAGACTGCTGCTCATCACCGGCCCGAACATGGGCGGTAAATCGACCTACATGCGGCAGACGGCGCTGATCGCGCTGCTCGCCCACATCGGCGCCTTCGTGCCGGCGACGCGCTGCGTGCTCGGCCCGCTCGACCAGATCTTCACCCGCATCGGCGCCTCCGACGACCTCGCCTCCGGCCGCTCGACCTTCATGGTCGAGATGACCGAGTCGGCGGCGATCCTGCACCACGCGACCGAGCACAGCCTGGTGCTGATGGACGAGGTCGGCCGCGGCACCTCGACCTTCGACGGCATGGCGCTGGCCTTCTCGATCTGCCGCCATCTGGTCGAGAAGAACCGCGCGCTGACGCTGTTCGCGACGCACTACTTCGAGCTGACGCTGCTCGCCAACGAATACCGCGAGCTTGCCAACGTGCACCTCGACGCGGTCGAGCACGGCGAGAAGATCGTCTTCCTGCACGCGGTCGAGGAAGGCCCGGCCAGCCAGAGCTACGGTATCCAGGTGGCGGCGCTGGCCGGCGTGCCGTCGTCGGTGGTGCGCGCGGCGAAGAAGCAGCTGCGCGAGTTCGAGCAACGCGCGTCGATCAACCCGCTGCAGCCGGACCTGTTTGCCAGCGCGCCGGCGCCGGACCACGAGCCGCCGGCCGCCGAGGCACATCCGGCGCTGACGGCGCTGGCCGGCATCGACCCCGATGCGCTGACGCCGCGGCAGGCGCTCGACGCGCTCTACGCGCTGAAGGCACAGCTGGCGTGAAGCGCCTCGCCGCGCTGCTCCTCGCCGTCGTCGCGGCAACAGCCGAGGCCGAGACCTGGCGCTTCGCGCTGATCGGCGACACGCCGTACAGCGACTACGAACGGCGCGAACTGCCGCGGATGATCGACGCCATCGCCGCCGAGCATGTCGACTTCATCGTGCACGCCGGCGACTTCAAGCATGGCGGCGAAACCTGCAGCGACGCGCTGTTCGCGGACCGCAAGACGCTTTTCGCCGCGTCGCCGGCGCCGTTCGTTCTCGTTCCCGGCGACAACGAATGGAGCGACTGCGACCGCGTCAGCGCCGGCAGCCACCGCCCGCAGGAACGGCTGGCGAAGCTGCGCACGCTCTTCTTCGCCGACGCGCATTCGCTCGGCCGCCGCCGCATCGCGCTCGACCGCCAGCCCGGCGAATTCCGCGAACACCAGCGCTGGCGCCTCGGCCCGGTGCTCTTCGTCACGCTCAACGTGCCCGGCGGCAACAACAACTACCGCCTGACCGGCGAAGCCAGCAACGAGGCCGCCGCGCGCATGCCGCAGGTCCTCGCCTGGCTGCGCGAGGGCTTCGCGCTCGCCCGCCGCGAGGCGTTGGCGGGCATCGTCGTCGTCATGCAGGCCAACCCCGACTTCCGGCATTTCGCCGCCGGCCTCGCGCACGGCGGCTACCGCGAACTGCTCGGCGCCCTGCGCGACGAGACGCGGGCGTTCCCCGGCCAGGTCGTCCTGGTCCACGGCGACACGCACTGGCAGCGCATCGACCGCCCGCTGCGCGACCCGGCGGACGGCCGGCGGCTGGACAATTTCACTCGCGTCGAAACCTTCGGCTATCCCTACATGGGCTGGATCAAGGGCTTCATCGACCCCGCCGCGCCCGGACTGTTCCGCTTCGAGGCGCATCCCTGGCCGCCGGCCGCGCGCTGACGCCACCGCTTATGCCGTGGGCCTTTCTACGGTAGAGTGCGGGCTACAGAGAGCGCCCCGGCGCTCGCCAGAACTCACCGGCACACATAAAAATGAGACAGGGACTTCTCGGGGGGGAAGAACACCGCTGGCTGCACCCCAGCCACCGGGACGGCATGCGGGACGCGGTGCGCACCGTTTTCCTGCTCCTGCTCGGCCTGATCGCCGCCGCCATGCTGCCGGCCCAGCCCTGGGCGCGCGGCATCGCCGGCTACCTGCCGCTGCACACGCTGCTCGAAATGATCGCGGTGATCATCGCCATGCTCGTCTTCGCCGTCGGCTGGCACGCGCACAGCCGCAGCCTGCCGGGCAACATCGTGCTGCTCGCCTGCATGCTCTTCGGCGTCGGCCTGCTCGATTTCTCCCACCTGCTGTCCTACGCCGGCATGCCGGCCTTCGTGACGCCCTCGGGGCCGGAAAAGGCGATCAACTTCTGGCTCGCCGCCCGCCTGATGGCGGCCGTCGCGCTGCTCGCCGTCGCCCTCCTGCCCTGGCGCCCGTTCGCCGCCGACGCGACGCGCCACCTGTTGCTCGCCGCGGTCATCGCGCTGACCGGGCTCGCCTACGGGCTGTTCCTCTACCACCCGGGAATCATGCCGCGCACCTTCATTCCCGGCGCGGGGCTGACGCCCTTCAAGATCGGCTTCGAGTACGCCCTCGTCGGCATCAACCTCGTCACCGCCTTCGCCCTCTGGCGATGCATGCGCCGGCCGCAGCCGTTCAACGCACCGATGCTGTTCGCCGCGGTGTGCACGCTGGCGCTGAGCGAGTTCTACTTCACGCTTTACGCCGAAGTCACCGACGTCTTCAACCTGCTCGGACACATCTACAAGCTGATCGGCTACCTGTTCATCTACCGCGCGATCTTCATCGAAACCGTCGAATCGCCCTACCGCCAGCTGCGCGCGGCGAACCGCCAGTTGCAGGCGACCTTCGACGCGATCCCCGACGCGCTGTTCGAATTCGACCGGGACGGCCGCTGCCTGGAGTGCCGCATCCCGCGCGCCGACCCGCTCGGCCGCACCTACCAGCGGATGATCGGCCGGACGCTGCCGGAAATCCTGCCGCCCGAGGCCGCTGCCGCCGCGCTGGCGGCATTGCGGGAAGCAGCCGACAGCGGCCGTTCGCAGGGCCGCCAGATCGACCTTCCGGGCAACGGCGACGGCCGCTGCTTCGAGCTCTCCGTCGCACGCAAGGAAACCTCACCGGACGAGGCGCCGCGCTTCGTCGCGCTCGCCCGCGACATCAGCGAACGCCGGCGCGCCGAGGGGCAGCTGCGCAAGTTCGCGCTGGCCGTCGAGCAGAGTCCGGAAAGCATCCTGATCACCGACGCCGAGGGGCGCATCGAGTACGCCAACGAAGCCTTCGTCCGCACCACCGGCTACGCCCGCGAGCAGGCGATCGGCGCGAATCCGCGCCTGCTCGCCTCGGGCAAGACGCCGCCGGCGACCTACACCGGACTGTGGCAGGCTCTGCACGAAGGCCGCCCGTGGCAGGGCGAATTCGTGAACCGGCGCCAGGACGGCAGCGAGTACGTGGACTTCGCCATCATCTCGCCGATCCGCCAGCCGGACGGACGCATCACCCACTATCTCGCGGTGCAGCAGGAAATCACCGAGCGGAAGCGGCTGGCCGAGGAAGTCGAACGCCACCGCAACCACCTTGAGGCGCTCGTCGACAGCCGCACGCGCGAACTGGCCGAGGCGCGGGAGAAGGCCGAGGCGGCAAGCCGGACGAAGAGCAGCTTCCTCGCCAACATGAGCCACGAGATCCGCACGCCGATGCACGCCATCGCCGGCCTGACGCACCTGCTGCGGCGCGACGCGCCGACCCCGGCGCAGGCCGAGAAGCTCGACCGCATCGACGACGCGGCCGATCACCTGCTGTCGATCATCAACGACATCCTCGACATCTCGAAGATAGAGGCCGGACGGCTGGTACTGGCGCATGCCGATTTCCCGCTTGCCGCCATCCTCGACAACGTGCGCTCGCTGATCTCCGACCAGGCGCGCGACAAGGGGCTGACGGTGCACGTCGATTGCGAAGGGGCGCCGGCCTGGCTGCGCGGCGACGAGACGCGACTGCGCCAGTGCCTGCTCAATTACGCGGTGAACGCCGTCAAATTCACCGAGCAGGGCTCGCTCACGCTGCGCGTGCGCGTCGCCGCGAGCGAAGGCGACGCGCTGGTGCTCCGTTTCGAAGTGCGCGACACCGGCATCGGCATCGACGCGGCACAGCTGCCGCGCTTGTTCCACGCTTTCGAGCAGGCCGACGAATCGACCACGCGCCGCTACGGCGGTACCGGCCTCGGCCTGGTCATTACCCGGCGGCTGGCGGAAATGATGGGCGGCGAAGTCGGCGTCGACAGCGCGCCCGGCCTCGGCAGCACCTTCTGGTTCACCGCCCGTCTCGAACGCGGCGACGCCGCTGCGGCGACCACCCCGACCGGCGACGCTGCCGGCCTTGAGGCACGCCTGCGCGACGAGCACGCCGGCGCCCGGCTGCTGCTCGTCGAGGACAGCCCGATCAACCGCGGCGTCGCGCTGGCGCTGCTCGAAGGGGCCGGTCTGCGCGTGGACACCGCCGAGGATGGCCTGGCCGGCGTCGACCAGGCGCGCACAAACGACTACGACCTGATCCTGATGGACATGCAGATGCCGGTGATGGACGGCCTCGACGCCACCCGCGCCATCCGCAGGCTGCCCGAACGGGCGGCGACGCCGATCCTGGCAATGACGGCGAACGCCTTCGAGGACAGCCGCCGCGAATGCCTGGATGCCGGCATGAACGATTTCGTCGCCAAGCCGGTGAAGACGCGCGCCCTGTACGCCGCGCTGCTGAAATGGCTGCCGCCGCGACGCACGCCCCGGCCCACCGCCCCGGTGCCGCCAGCGCCGGCCGCCGAGCCGCCGGCAACGCAACCCTTTGCCGGCATTCCCGGCCTCGATGCCGGCTACGGCCTGCACCAGTTGCGCGGCAATGCAGAAAAATACGTGCACTTCCTGCGCCACTTCGCCGGCAGCCACGGCGACGACGCGGCGCGCATCGCCGCCGGCATCGCCGCCGGCGACCTGGCAACGGTCGCCCGCATCGCACACGGCATCAAGGGCACCGCCGGCGCGCTCGGCGCCGGCCGGCTGTCGGAATGCGCCGCCGGACTGCTCGCCGCCGTTCACCAGTCGCTCGGCGCGGAAACCGTCGCCGACCGCGCCGACGCGCTGCAGGGCGAGCTGGCCGCGCTGATCGGCGGTATCCGAGCGGTCCTCGTCGACGCGCCGCCGGCCGCCGCCGAATTGTGGAAACCACCTATGGACACGGGCGCCGCCTGACTCCTAGATTCCCTCCTCCGCCCCATCGACGAGGAGACTTCCCATGCGGCACCGAATCATCCGTACGCTGGCCATCGCCGCGCTCGCCTGCGCCCTGCCGGCCGCCGCCGCCGACATCGTCGTCGGCCAGGTGGCGCCGCTGTCCGGCCCGCTGACGCCGACCGGAACGCACCTGCGCGCCGGCGCCCAGCTCTATTTCGACGCGGTCAACGCGGCCGGCGGCATCCACGGCAACAAGCTCAGGCTGCACAGCCGCGACGACGGCTACCAGGCCAGCGAAACGGTGAAACAGGCGCGCGAACTGCTGCGCGCGGCGCAGCCGCTGGCGCTCTTCGGCATCGTCGGCACCGGCAACGTCGAGGCGCTGCTCAGGGAAAAGGTGCTCGACGAAGCGGGCATTCCGCTCGTCACCGTGCGCACCGGTGCGTCGATGGTGGTGAAGAGCGGCAATCCCTGGCTGTTCGTGACGCGCGCCTCCTACGCCGAGGAGATCGACAGGATCGTGCAGCAGTACGAGACGATCGGCTACCGGCGCTTCGCCGTCTTCTACCAGGACGACCCCTTCGGTCAGGACGGCCTGGCCAGCGCCGAGGCGGCGGTGAAGCGCGCCGGCGGCGAACTGGTGGCGAAGGCCGGCTATCCGAAGAACACCACCGAGGTCGCCGCCGCCGTCCAGGCCATCGCCGCCGCCGCGCCGCAGGCGGTGATCATGGTCTCGAACACCGCCGCCAGCGCCGAGTTCGTCAAGCAGTCGCGCGCCGCCGGCAACCTCGCGCAGTTCGTCGCGCTGTCGACGACCGACGGCCCGCAGGTGGTCGAACGCATCGGCAAGGAGGCGGCGAAGGGGCTGGCCATCACGCAGGTGGTACCCGATCCGAACGGCCGCTCGGTGCCGCTGATCCGCGAGATCCAGGACAATTTCGCAAAATTCAGGCCGGCCGGCGTGGCGCTCAACCACACGCTGATCGAGGGCTATCTCGGTGCCAAGATTCTCGGCGAGGGGTTGCGCCGCGCCGGCCCGGGGCCGACGCGCAGGAAGCTGCGCGACGCGCTGGCGCAGCTGCGCGACTACGACGTCGGCGGCCAGTACGTCGGCTATGCGGGGGAAAGCCGCTCGGGTACGGGCTATGTGGACATCACCATCCTGAACAAGGAAGGGAAACTGCTGCGCTGACGGCCGCCGGGCGACGGACGCCGCCCGCATTCAGTTCGTGATCGGCCCGCAGCCGGGGCGCGCCGGACTTGGCCGCGCCCCGTTGCCGTTGAGCGGCACCGCTCAGTGGCAGTGTTCCTCGTCGCCGTCGTCGCCGTGCACGTGGCCGTGCGCCAGCTCGTCGGCACTCGCCGGACGCACCGCGGTGACGGTGCAGGTGAAGATCAGCGACATGCCGGCGAGCGGATGGTTGCCGTCGAGGACGACCTTGTCGTCGGCGATGTCGGTAACGCGGTAGATGACGAAATCCTCGTCGTCGGAGCCTTCCGGCGCGCCCTCGAACTGCATGCCGACCTGCAGCTCGTCGGGGAAGGATGCGCGCGGCTCGATCTGGATCAGCGCCTCGTCGTAGTCGCCGAAGGCTTCGTCGGGCTGCAGCTTGACCTTGACCGTCTCGCCGACCTTCTTGCCCTGCACGGCCTCCTCGATCTTCGGGAAGATGTCGTCGTGACCGCCGTGCAGATAGACCAGCGGCTCCTTGCCGGCGTCGACCAACTGGCCGTCGGAATCGGTGACGTTGTAGTCGAGGGTGACGACCGTGTTCTTTACCACTTCAGTGTTCATCAGTGCAGATCCTTTACCGCGCGCAGGACATCCATCGCGTGGCCCTTGGCGTTGACTCCGTACAGCACGTGGCGGAGCACGCCGTGTTTGTCGATGATGAAGGTCGAGCGGACGATGCCGTGCCGCTTGACCCCATCCACTTCCTTCAACTGCCAGACACCGTACTGCTTGCAGACCTCGCCCTCGGTGTCGGAGAGCAGGCGAACCGAAATCCCGTGCTGGTCGCGGAATTCCGCGTGGCGGATGCAGTCGTCGCGGCTGATGCCCATGACGACGCAGTCGTGGCGCTGGAACTCGTCCTCGTGATCGGAAAAGTCCGTCGCCTCCAGCGTGCATTGCGGCGTGCCGTCCTTCGGGTAGAAGAAGAGGATCAGGTGGTGCTTGCCAAGGTAACGCGCCAGATCGACGGGTTCCATGTCGGCATCGGGCAGGATGAACGTGGGTGCAGCTTGTCCCGTCTTCAGCATGTCGCCTCCTCAAAGACGCACCCTCGCGGCAGGGTTGGCTGGATTCTACACACACTTTTTCGGCGCTGACTACCGGCGTCGATGGCCGGCACGCGGGTTTGCGACGCCCGTGCCGCCGACCTATCATGACGTTGCGCTCCGGCGCGTGCACGTAGTTCAACAAAATCAACAGGGTCGCCATCCGGAGGCCGGGCGATGGCGGAGGAGGGGAAAATGAGCTGGTTCGACAACCTCAGCCTGCGCGGCAAGCTGATCATCAATTTCGTCGTCAGCGGCGGCGTCCTCGTCGCCGCCATCGTCTTCTGCGTGTTGCAGATCCGCTCGGTCGGCAAGGACACCGAGGAAATCGCGCAGAACTGGCTGCCGGCGGTCCAGGTGGCGGCCGAGATCAGCCAGCTGCGCCTGCGCTACCGTGTGCGCAGCCTCGAATACATGCAGCCCGGCAGCGACGACGAAAAGGCGAAGATCGAGAAATCGCTGGGCGAGCTCGACGGCCTGCTGGCCGACGCCTTCAAGCGCTACGAGCCGCTGATCGCCGGCACCGAGGAACGCAAGGTATACGACGAGGCGGTGAAGGCCGCCGCTGCCTACCGGGCGACGGTAAACGAGGCCATCGCGCTGGCCAGGGGCGGTCGGGCGGAAGAGGCGCAGGCGCTGCGCAAGACGGCCTGGGTGAAGGAAGCGAACCGCGTGCGCGACCAGACCGACGCGCTGCAGAAGCTGAACCGCACCGGCGCCGAGAAGGCTTCGGCGAGCGCCGCCGCCGACGTCGAGGCGGCCATCCGCGGCGGCGTCATCTCGCTCGCCGCCGGCATCGCCCTCGCCTTCGTCGTCACCTTCCTGATTTCCGAGCGGATGTCGGCGCGCCTCGGCCGGACGGTCACGGCCGCGCGCGAGATCGCCGCCGGCGACCTCACCGGCGCGCTGCCGCCGGCGAGTGGCGACGAGATCGGCAAGCTGCTGGCGGCGATGGGCGAAATGCAGACGGCGCTGCGCAACGCGATGCGCGAGACGGCGAACAGCGCCGGCACCATCCTCGATGCTTCTCGCCACCTGAACAACGCCGTGCAGCAGATGGACCGCTCGGCAACGATCCAGAGCACCGCCGCCTCGGCCATCGCCGCCAACGTCGAAGAGCTGACGGTGTCGATCAACATCGTCGCCGACAACACCGGCGAAGCGGCGAAGCTCGCCGCCGCCTCCGACGGGCAGGCCGGCGACGGCCACCGGGCGATCGAGCGGCTGGTCGGCCAGATCGGCGAGGTCGCCGGCGTCGTCCGCGCCGCCGCCGAGCAGATCGCCCGCCTGAAGGACGAATCCGAGAAGATCTCGGACATCGTCGCCGTCATCAAGGACATCGCCGACCAGACCAACCTGCTCGCGCTCAACGCCGCCATCGAAGCGGCACGCGCCGGCGAGCAGGGCCGCGGCTTCGCCGTCGTAGCCGACGAGGTGCGCAAGCTGTCGGAGCGCACCGCGCTGTCGACCGGCGAGATCGCGCAGATGGTCGGCGGCATCCAGCAGGCGACCGGGCAGGTGGTGGAAGGCGTGGACCACGGCGTGCGCCTGGTCGACGGCAGCGTCGCCTACGCCGAGCAGGCCGGCGAGGCGATCGCCCGCCTGCGCGAGATGGCGCAGCGCGTTTCCGAAATCGTCGGCGACGTCGATGCGGCGCTGCGCGAACAGTCGGCCGCGTCGACGGAGGTGGCGAAGAAGATCGAGGACATCGCCACGCAGTCCGAGGAAGCCAGCGCCGTCGCCCACGAAACCTCGGTCGCCGCCGATTCGCTCAGCGCAACGGCGCACGGCATGCAGGCGCTCGTCGCCCGCTTCCGCGTCTAGGCCACCCCCTCAACCCGAAAGGACGCTAACGATGCCCCTCCGCCCCGCCCGCCTCACCCTGCTCTGCCTCGCACTGACCGGCAGCGCCTTTGCCGGCACCACCATCGACCTCGCCGCCGAGGCCAGCCGGCCGGCGGCCAACGACCGCGCCCGCGCCACCGTCTTCGCCGAAGTCACCGGCACGGCGCCGGGCGACGCGGCGAAGCGCGTGAACGCGCTGGTCGCTGACGCCATCGCCACGGCCAAGGGCTACCCGCAGGTCAAGGCGCAGACCGCCGGCACGCACACCTACCCGGTCCACGCCAAGGGCGGCCGCATCGAGTCCTGGCGGATACGCTCGGAGATCGCGCTGGAGTCCGGCGACATGGCGGCGCTCTCCGAACTCGTCGGCAAGCTGCAGACGACGCTCGGGGTCTCCGGCATCGCGCTCTTTCCGTCGCCGGAAACACGGCAGAAAGCGGACCGCGAGGCCACGCTCGACGCCATCGCCGCCTTCCGCGCGCGCGCCCAGCTCGCCGCCGACGCGCTCGGCAAACCCTACCGGATCAAGCACCTGAGCCTCGGCAGCCACGGCCAGCGGCCGCCGATGCCGATCCTGCGCGCGGCGCCGATGGCGGCGATGGAAGCGGCGCCGATGCCGATGGAGGCCGGCGAGTCGCAGGTAACCGCCAGCGTCAGCGGGCAGATCGAGCTCGCCGACTGAAGGGCCGCCGCGGCCCGCGGCCGCTAGGCGTCCATGCGCGTCGTAAACAGGCTGGCGGCGATGATCATCGCGCCGCCGACCCATTCCTGCAGCCCGATCGTCTCGCCGGCAAGCAGCCACGAGGAAACGGCGGCAAAACCGACCTCGGACAGCATGATCACGATCGCCTGGTTGGCCGGCGTATGCACGAGGCCGAACTGGACGACGAGGTTGATGGCCAGCAGCAGGCCGCCGGTCAGCAGCAGCAGGGCAATCGCCGGCGCCGGCGCGGCCGCGGCCGCCGGCAGGTCGACGCCGCCGAGCAGGGTGCCGAGGACGACGACGCCGAGGAAGGAGACGAGGATGCGCTGCGACACCGGCAGGTCGCGCGCGCGGCGCGAGAGGACGTTGAACAGCGCGAAGCAGAAGCCGGCGCCGAGCCCGAACCAGTCGGCGACGTCGCGCGGCAGCGGCAGACCGGCCTCCGGCCGCCAGAGCATGGTCGCCGCGCCGGCGAGCGAGAGCAGGACGACGAAGGCGCCGAACCGGTTGAGGCGTTCGCCGAGCAGCGTCCAGGCAAGGAGCACGGTCCACAGCGGCGCCAGGTAGAAAAGGAGCAGCACGCGCACCACCTCGCCGGTGAGCGTCGCCATCACGTAGCCGAGATTGCAGCCGCCGGCGGCGAAGGCCAGCCCGACCATCAGACAGGGATGCGCCGGCCGCGTCGGCCACGGCCGCCAGACGAGCAGCGCAAGGACGAAGGCGACGGCATAGGTGAAGGTCGTCGACGAAACGCCGTCGATGCCGGCGTCGCGCAGCATGCGGTAGGGATACCAGATGACGCCCCAGACCAGCGCGCCGGTCAGCAGCGCCGTCACCGCAAGGCCGCGCGAAGCGTCCGGCACGGACGGTTTTCCGCCGCGGCCCGTTCCTTCCGTCACCCGCCGATGCCCCTTATAATCTGCCGTTCGACGAACCGCACGCTTTCCCCCGACACGTGAATCCCTATCTTGCCAAGCTGCAGCCCTACCCCTTCGAGAAGCTGCGCCAACTGTTCGCGGGCGTCACGCCCAACCCGCAATTCCGCGAAATCAAGCTATCCATCGGCGAGCCGCAGCACGCGACGCCGGAATTCATCAAGGAAGCCCTGACCGCCGGCCTCGGCGGCCTGGCGAACTATCCTACCACGCAGGGCTCGCCGGTCCTGCGCCAGGCCATCGCCGCCTGGCTGGGCCGCCGCTACGGCCTTGAGGGCGTCAATCCGGACACCGAGATCCTGCCGGTCAACGGCTCGCGCGAGGCGCTGTTCGCCTTCGCGCAAACGGTGATTGATCCTTCGCAAGGCTACGTGCCGCTGGTCGTCAGCCCGAACCCGTTCTACCAGATCTACGAAGGCGCCGCCTACCTCGCCGGCGCCGAGCCGCGCTTCATCAACACGCTGCCGGAGAACGGCTTCGCGCTCGACCTCGACGCATTGTCGGAAGCCGAATGGGCACGCGTGCAGCTGATGTACGTCTGCTCGCCGGGCAACCCGACCGGCAAGGTGCTCGACCTCGACGACTGGAAGAAGCTGTTCGCACTCGCCGACAAGCACGGTTTCGTCATCGCCTCCGACGAATGCTACTCGGAACTCTATTTCGAGGAAGGCAAGGCGCCGCTCGGCGGCCTGCAGGCGGCGAAGCTGCTCGGCCGCGGCTTCGAGCGGCTGGTGATGTTCTCCAGCCTGTCCAAGCGCTCGAACGTGCCGGGCATGCGCTCCGGCTTCGTCGCCGGCGACGCGGCCATCCTCAAGCAGTTCCTGCTCTACCGCACCTACCACGGCGCGGCGATGAGCCCGGCGGTGCAGGCGGCCTCGGTCGCGGCGTGGAACGACGAGGCGCACGTCGTCGACAACCGCCGCCTGTACGCGGAAAAATTCGCGCAGGTGACGCCGCTCGTCGCCTCGGTGCTGCAGACCGGCATGCCGGACGCCAGCTTCTACCTATGGGCACGGACGCCGATCGCCGACACGGAGTTCGCCCGCCGCCTGCTCGCTGAATATAATGTGGTCGTCCTGCCGGGCAGCTTCCTCGCCCGCGAGGCCAACGGGGTGAACCCCGGCGCCGGCTTCGTGCGCATCGCGCTCGTCGCGCCGCTCGCCGAATGCCTCGAAGCGGCGGACCGCATCCGACAATTCGTTTCAAAACTCTAGGAATAACGACATGCAGCAATTCCAGCAGATCATCGAACAAGCCTGGGAAGACCGGGCCTCCCTGCAACCCGGCACTGCCCCGGCCAAGGTCGGCGAAGCCGTCGCCGCCGTGCTCGCCGAGCTCGACGCCGGCCGCATGCGCGTCGCCGAGAAGATCGACGGCGACTGGGTCACCCACCAGTGGATCAAGAAGGCCGTGCTGCTCTCCTTCCGCCTGGAGGACAACAAGCTGATGGACGGCGGCCCGATGCAGTATTTCGACAAGGTGCCGACCAAGTTCGCCAACTTCACGCAGGAAGACTTCGTGCGCGGCGGTTACCGTGTCGTGCCGCCGGCCACCGCACGCCGCGGCTGCTACCTCGCCAAGAACGTCGTGCTGATGCCCTCCTACGTGAACATCGGCGCCTATGTCGACGAAGGCACGATGGTCGACACCTGGGCCACCGTCGGCTCCTGCGCGCAGATCGGCAAGAACGTGCACCTCTCCGGCGGCGTCGGCATCGGCGGCGTGCTGGAGCCGATCCAGGCCGGCCCGACCATCATCGAGGACAACTGCTTCATCGGTGCGCGCTCGGAAGTGGTCGAGGGCGTCATCGTCGGTGAAGGCTCGGTGATCTCGATGGGCGTCTATATCGGTCAGTCGACCAAGATCTTCGACCGCGAGACCGGCGAAGTCAGCTACGGCCGCATCCCGCCGGGCTCGGTCGTCGTTTCCGGCAACCTGCCGTCGAAGTGCGGCACCTACAGCCTGTATTGCGCGGTGATCGTCAAGAAGGTCGACGCCAAGACGCGCGCCAAGACCAGCATCAACGAACTGCTGCGCGGCGACTGAGCGACCGGCCCAACCCTGGCGGAGACGAAACGATGATCCTCGACAAGCTGTTCCAGCTGATGGCCGAAAAACAGGCCT
>JANJTW010000205.1 GCA_024710925.1 Rhodocyclaceae bacterium
TCGCCCGCGACGGTCGCGCGGCGGTGGTCGACCCCGGCGACGCTGCGCCGGTCGAGGCCGCGCTTGCCGAAGCCGGGCTGCGGCTCGATGCGATCCTCGTCACGCACCACCACGCCGACCACCAGGGCGGCGTCGAGCGCCTCGTTTCCCGTCACGGCGCGGCGGTCTACGGACCGGCCGCCGAGTCTATCACAGGCCTCACCCAGCCACTCCGCGGGGGCGAGCGGATCGCCATCGACGGCCTCGGCGCTGCCTTCGACGTGCTCGCCGTCCCCGGTCACACGCGCGGACACATCGCCTATCTTTCCGGCGGCCGGCTGTTCTGCGGCGACACGCTGTTCGGCGCCGGCTGCGGCCGGCTGTTCGAGGGCACGCCGGCGCAGATGGCAGCGTCGCTGGCGCGGCTTGCGGCGCTGCCGGACGACACCGAAGTCTATTGCGCGCACGAATACACCGAGATGAACCTGCGCTTCGCGGCGGCGGTCGATCCGGACAACCCGGCGATCCGGAGACGCATCGCCGACGCGGCGGCGACGCGGGCGCGCGGCGAGCCGACGGTTCCGTCGTCGATGGCCCTGGAGAAGGCGACCAATCCCTTCCTGCGCTGCGCCGAACCGGCGGTGATCGCCGCCGCGCGGCAGCGAGACCCTGAAGCAGCGGGGGAGGTGGCGGTATTCGCCGCGATTCGCGGCTGGCGCAACGAGTTCTGAGCCGCCGGCCGTTTTTACTGCGTGCGTGCGCCGTTGCGGCCGGGGGCCGGGCCGGTCCACAGGCGGCCGAGCGTGTCGAGCACCTTGGCGGCGTTGAAAGGCTTGATGATGAAACCGGCGGCGCCGCCCTGGATGGATTCCTGCACGTTTTCCTTGCTCGGGCTGCCGGTGATCATCACCACCACCGTCTCCGGCTTCGCCTGCTTGATCACCTGCAGGGCTTCCAGCCCGTCCATCTCCGGCATCATCACGTCGAGGCAGACGATGTCCGGCGCGAAGCGCTGCACGGCTTCCACCGCCTGCAGGCCGTTCTTCGCCTCGCCGACGATTTCATACTCTTCGCCGCGCAGGATGCCGCGCAGCAGCGTGCGCATCAGGTCGTTGTCGTCGACGATCAGGATTTTCGGGATGTAGCGTGCCATGTACGTGTTCAGTTTTCCATTGCATCCATCGAAGCGATGGCGCAGATCCGGTTCCGCCCCTGGCGTTTCGCTTCGTAGAGGGCCTTGTCGGCGAGCTTGACCAGCTTCAGCGGATCGGCCTCCGGCATGGCGATGCCGGAGGCGATGCCGAAGCTGGCGGTGATGTGGCCGCTTTCGCTTGCCGGGTGCGGGATGGCCAGTGCTTCGACCGCCGTGCGCATGCGTTCGCCAACGACCTGCGCGCCGGCCAGGGGCGTGTCGGCGAGGATCGCGGCAAACTCCTCGCCGCCGTAGCGGGCGACGAAATCGCCGCCGCGCACCATCGCGTCCATCAGTGCCTGCGCGACGCTGCGCAGGCTCTGGTCGCCGGCCGGGTGGCCGAAGGCGTCGTTGTAGGCCTTGAAGCGGTCGATGTCGCAGACGAGCACGGAAAACTCGCTGCCCTGGCGCATCGAGCGCCGCCATTCGCGTTCCAGCGTCTCCTCGAAATGGCGGCGGTTGGGAATCTCGGTCAGCCAGTCGAGCGAGCTCAGCCGGCGCAGTTCGCGGTTGGCGTTGTCGAGCTTCTTCGTCAGCACGAGCAGCGAGTTGCGCATCTGGATGATGCGCTGCATGGCGCGGATCTTGGCGCCGAGGACGACCTCGCTGACCGGCTTGTAGAGGTAGTCGTCGCCGCCGGCGGCGATGCCTTTTTCGAGCGCCGCATCGTCGGTCATCGAGGTCAGGAAGAGGATCGGCGTCCATTCGCCCGGCGTTTCCGCTTGGCGGATGCGGCGCGCCACCTCGAAGCCGTCGATGTCCGGCAGCATCACGTCGAGCAGCACCATGTCCGGCCGCTCGGCGGCGAACAGTTCGGTCGCCCGCGTGCCGTTCTCGGCCGGGATCGGCACGATGCCGAGCCGTTCCAGATGATGGCAGACGACCTTGAGGTTGATGCGGTTGTCTTCGACGACGAGGGTCTTCATGCGGCGCCCATGGTGACGGTGGTCCGCCGGACGGCGAGCTTCTGGGCGGCCCGTTTCCGGCCGGCCCATTTTAGCCTGAAATTCAGGCGCGTCGCGGCGCGGCCGGCAATCTTGCCATGGGCATGGTAAATTCGGCGAGACGATCACGCCGCTTGCTGCTACCGGCCGGATCGCCCGAATTCTCCGCTTCCCCGCGTCTTCGCCGGGGGAGCGCCGTCGCCGGAGGTGCGCCATGTTCAAGATCGGAAAAATCGACCCCGCTGCCGTCGCCCGCGACCCGCGAACCCGAAAATGGGGCCTCCGCTTCGCCATCGCCGTCGCCGCCATCGGCGTGATCGGTTTCCTTGCGCTGCCGCCGCTGATCCGCTGGCTGCTCGTCGACCAGCTCGGCAAGGCGCTGCATCGGGAGGTGGCGGTCGAATCGGTGAGCCTCAACCCCTATACGCTGACGGCAACGATCCGCGGCCTGTCGGTGCGCGAAAAACCGGCGGCGGGCGCCGCCGACGCGGCGGCGACGGAAGTGCTCGGCTTCGACTCGCTGCGCGTGAATGCCGAACTCGGGTCGGCGGCGGTGGCCGGCATCGTCATCAAGGAAATCGAACTGCTCGGTCCGCGCCTGCGCGTGACGCGCTACCCGGACAAGCGCTACAACTTCTCCGACCTGCTCGACGAGTGGCTGGCCAAGCCGAAGGAGGAGGGGGGCTCGCCGCCGCGCTTCTCGGTCAGCAACATCCAGATCGGCGGCGGCCGGCTGGAATTCGACGACCGTCTGGAAGGGGTGAGCCACGCGGTCAGCGACCTGACGCTGCGCCTGCCCTTCGTGTCCAACCTGTCCTTCTTCGCCGACACCTATGTCGAGCCGCATTTCTCGGCGACGGTGAACGGCGCGCCGCTGCTGCTCACCGGCAAGAGCCGCCCGTTCGCCGAGTCGCACGAGAGCGAACTGGCGCTCGACCTCGACAACCTGGAGCTCGCCCGCTATTTCGCCTACTCGCCGGTCGAACTGCCGATCCGCATCGATTCCGGCGCGCTCGACAGCGAGTTGCGCCTGCGCTTCGTGCAGACGAAGGACCAGCCGCCGGCGCTGACGCTGGCCGGCAGCCTCGCGCTGAAGGCACTGAAGCTGTCGGAGGCGGACGGCTCGCCGCTGTTCGCGATGCAGCGGCTCGACGTCGGCCTGCGCGAAGTGGATCTGATCCGCCTTGCCGTCGGCATCGAGCGCATCGGCATCGAGGCGCCAGAAGTCGACGTGCGCATCGCCCGGGACGGCACCCTCAACTGGCTGGCGCTGGCGCCGCCGGCATCTCCCGGCACGAAGCCGGCGCCGGCCGTCGATCCGGGCAAGGGGGCGCCGCGGATCACCGTCGATCGCATCGAATTGCGCGACGGCAGCGTCCGCCTGCTCGACCGGTCCGCCGGCGGCGAGCAGCAGCTGGCGCTGCGCGACCTGCGCGTCGATGCCGCCGGCTTCGACAGTGGCGGCAAGCCGCTGGCGCTCGGGCTGTCGGGGCGCCTCGACGGCGGCGAACGGGCGCAGGTCGGCGAGTTCATGGTGCGCGACGGACGCCTCGATCTGGCCGGGCGGGAGTTGCGCATCGGCGAATATGCGATGCGCGGCCTGCGCCTGAACGTCGGCCGCGCCAAGGATGGCAGCCTGCTCTTCTTCCGCCCGCCGGCGCTGAAGGCGACCGCCGGCGAGGCGCCCGCCGCGACGCCGGTGACGCCCTGGCGCATCGTCGTCGACAAGCTCAACCTTGCCGACCACCTGCTCCGCTTCGAGGACGGAACGCATTCGCCGGCGGCGGTGCAGACCGTCGAGCTGGCGTCGCTGGAAGCCTCCAACCTGTCTACTGCGCCGGACGCCGAGGCGCAGCTGGCGGCGAAACTGCGCATCAACAAGCGGGGGGAAGCGGAGATCGCCGGCAAGCTGCGCCCGTTGCAGACGCAGGGCGAGCTGCAACTCGCCCTGCGCGAGATCGAGCTTTTGCCGCTGCAGCCGTACTTCGGCGAGATGCTCAACCTGACCGTGACGCGCGGCGCCGTTTCCGCCAAGGGGGATCTCAGCCTGGCCCCCGGCAAGGAGGGCCTGGCCGTCGGCTACAAGGGCAATCTGACGGTCGGCGACTTCCATTCGGTGGACAAGATCAATTCCGCCAGCTTCCTGCGCTGGAAGTCCTTCCACTTCGGCCAGATCGACGTTGCCAGCAATCCGCTGGCGGTCAATGTCGGCGAGGTCGCGCTGTCCGATTTCTTCGCCCGCGTCATCGTCAGCCCGGAAGGCAAGCTCAACCTGCTGCAGATGGTGAAGGGCAAGGAGGGCGCTGCGGCGGCGCCGGCGGAAAAACCGTCCGGCGAGCAGCCTGCCGAGCCGGCGGCGGCGGTCGCCAGCGGCGACGGCAAGGCGGTGGCGACGTTGCCGCCCCCGCCGGAGAAGCCGCCGGTGCCGGTGAAGATCGGCAAGGTCACACTGCAGGGCGGCCGCATCGCCTTCACCGACAACTTCGTCAAGCCCAACTACTCGGCCAACCTGACCAAGGTCGGCGGCCGTGTCACCGGCCTCTCGTCGACGGCCGGCAGCCTGGCCGACCTCGAACTGCGCGGGACCTACGACGACCTGGCGCCGCTGACCGTTACCGCCAAGCTCAACCCCTTCGCGGCGAAGCGCTACCTCGACCTCGACGCCGAGGTGAAGGGCGTCGAGCTGACCGGCTTCTCGCCGTATTCCGGCAAGTACGCCGGCTATGCGATCGAAAAGGGCAAACTGTCGCTGTTCCTCAAATACGAGATCGACGATAACCAGCTGGTTGCCGAGAACCGCGTCTTCCTCGACCAGTTGACCTTCGGCGAATCGGTCGAGAGTGCCACGGCGACCAAGCTGCCGGTGACGCTGGCGGTATCGTTGCTGAAGAACCGCGCCGGCGAGATCGACATCAACCTGCCGATCGCCGGCTCGCTCGACGATCCGGAGTTCAGCGTCGGCGGCGTCATCGTCAAGGTCATCGTCAACCTCTTCGTCAAGGCGGTGACTTCGCCGTTCGCGCTGCTCGGTTCGCTGTTCGGTGGCGGCGAGGAGATGGCCTACGTCGAGTTCGACTACGGTTACGCGACGGTCGCCGGACCGATGCTGGAACGGCTGAAATCGCTGGCGAAGGCCCTTGAGGACCGCCCCGGGCTGAAGATCGAACTTTCCGGCCGGATCGACCCGGACAACGACCGCGAGGGCCTCAAGCACGCGCTGATGATGCGCCGCGTCAAGGCGCAGCGGCTCGACGAACTGGTCAAGCAGGGCACCGAGGCCGGTTCGGTCGACGACGTCGTGATTGCCGAGAAGGACTATCCGCGCTATCTGGAAAAGGCCTACAGGGCCGAGAAATTCCCGAAACCGCGCAACGTCGTCGGCCTGGTCAAGGACCTGCCGGTCGAGGAGATGGAGAAGCTGATGCTGGCCAACATGAAGGCCGACGACGAAGCGCTGCGCCGGCTGGCCGACCGCCGCGCGCGCGAGGTCGCGCAGTGGCTGACCGAGAAAGGCAAGGTAGCGAGCGAGCGGGTATTCATCCTGCAGCCGAACCTGGAAGCGAAGGCCGGCCCGCAGCAGGAAAAGGCCAAGGGCAGCCGCGTCGATTTTTCACTGAAGTAGAACGATGAACGAAACGATCACTTATCTGCTGGCGGGCGGCGTTGCCGTCGTCGCCGTCCTGCAAGTCATCCTGCTCGCGCGCAGCCGCGGCGCCGGCGATGCCGCGGCGCTCGATGCGTTGGTCGAGGAGCGTTTCCGCGCCGTCGAGGTCGTCCTCGAACGGCAGACGCGCGAGCTGCGCGAGGAACTGTCGCGCGTGCGTGCCGAAGCCGCCGAGACGGCGCGCGGCGACCGCGCCGAGCAGGCGATGGCGCTCGACCGCCTCGGCCAGTCGCTGGCCGGCCAGGTCGGCCAGCTCGGCACGTTGCAGGCGCAGCAGTTCGAGGCCTTCGGCCAGCATCTGTCGCGATTGACGCAGAGTTTCGACGCGCGCGTCGAGCAGTTGCGGCAGACGGTCGAGACGCGTCTGGCGGCGATCCAGGGCGACAACGCGACGAAGCTCGAAGAGATGCGCAAGACCGTCGACGAGAAGTTGCATGCGACGCTGGAGCAGCGCCTCGGCGAATCGTTCAAGCTCGTCTCCGAGCGCCTGGAGCTGGTGCATCGCGGCCTCGGCGAAATGCAGACGCTGGCCGCCGGCGTCGGCGACCTGAAGAAGGTGCTCTCGAACGTCAAGACGCGCGGCACCTGGGGCGAGGTGCAGCTGGCGGCGCTGCTCGAACAGGTGCTGACCGCCGAGCAGTACGCCGAGAACGTGGCGACACGGCCGGGGAGCAACGACCGCGTCGAGTTCGCCATCCGCCTGCCGGGCAGGGACGATGGCGCGCCGGTCTGGCTACCGATCGACGCCAAGTTCCCGATCGAGGACTACCAGAAGCTGCTGGAGGCGCAGGAGCGCGCCGATCCGGTTGCCGTCGAGGCCGCGGCGCGCGCGCTGGAGACGCGGCTGAAGAACGAGGCGAGGACGATCCGCGAGAAGTACGTCGAGCCGCCGCACACCACCGACTTCGCCATCCTCTACCTGCCGATCGAGGGGCTCTACGCCGAGGTGCTGCGCCGCCCCGGGCTGGCCGAGGCGCTGCAGCGCGACTGGCGCGTTTCGATCGCCGGCCCGACGACGCTGGCAGCGATGCTGAACAGCCTGCAGATGGGCTTCCGCACGCTCGCCATCGAGCAGCGCTCGTCCGAGGTGTGGGCCGTGCTCGGCGCCGTGAAGAGCGAGTTCGGCAAGTTCGGCGAGGCGCTGGCGCACACCAAGAAGAAGCTGCAGGAAGCGAGCAACTCGATCGACAAGGCCGAGGTGCGCACGCGCGCGGTGACGCGCAAGCTCAAGGAGGTCGAGGCGCTGCCGGCGGTGGAGAGCGCCGCGCTGCTCGGCGCCGAGGCCGATCTCTTCGCCGAGGCGGACGACGAGGCATGAAGACGCTCGCACTGGAAGCGGCCTACCGCGCCACCGCCTACTGCGTCGACCTGCCGGCCGGCGGCGTCTGCCTGCGCATCGGCGAAGCCTCGCCGGCGCTGGTCGCCGCGCTGGCGGCCTGCGGCGTCGGCGACTGGGCGATCGTCTGTGCCGCCAACCCCGGCGCGCAGGCCCTCTCCGAAGCGGAGAACGCACGGCGCTTCGGCGAGCTTTACGATTGCCTGACGGCGGCCGGCTACGACGGCTGGCTCGGCGTGAACCTCGCCGACGCCGGCGACTGGCCGCCGGAGCCGAGCGTCTGCGTGCCGGGTCTGGCGCGCGACGAGGCGCTGCGGCTGGCGGCGCGCTTCGGACAGAACGCGATCGTCGCCGGGGATGCGCGCGGCGTGCCGGCACTGGTCTGGGTCGAATGAGGCGGCCGCGCGACCGCGCCACGCATTGACAAGCGCCCCCTGCATGAGCAGAATCGGCCTCTCTGCGGGAGAGTGGGTTCCGGACGCCGGGGCTCCGCCGAAGGCGCAACCTCCCATAATCGCTCAGGCACGATGAACCGCAGAAACATTCGCCGGCTGGAGAGAAGTTGCGGACGCTGCGGCGCCCGGCAGCTCACCGAAGGGGCAGGCCCGCAACGGGCCGAAACTCTCAGGTAAAAGGACAGGGGGAGAGGCGTCGCGGAAGCACCCGGAGCGGGGCTTCCGTTTCCTGACGGAGCCTCCCCATGCTGGAAAGTCTCGCCCACGTTGTTCATGCGGCAGTTGTCCGCCCGCTCGACCCCCTGCTGGTCGTCTATCTGATCGCCATCACCGCCGAGGCCATGTCCGGCGCGCTCGCCGCCGGGCGGCGCAACATGGACTTCTTCGGCGTCGCGGTAATCGCCTTCGTCACCGCGCTCGGCGGCGGCACCATCCGCGACGTGATCCTCGGCAACTACCCGATCGGCTGGACGCAGCACCCGGAGTACGTGTATCTGGTCGTCCTCGCCGGTCTGGCGACGACTGTGCTGGCGCGCTTCATGCACCACATGAAACGCATCTTCCTGATGCTCGACGCGATGGGACTGGTCGCCTTCTCGCTGATCGGCTGCGACGTCGCGCTGCGGCTCGGCTATCCGCCGCTGGTCGTCGTCCTCGCCGGCATGCTGACCGGCATCTGCGGCGGCATCCTGCGCGACGTGCTGTGCAACCAGCTGCCGGTGGTGTTCTGCCGCGAGCTCTACGCCAGCGTCTCGCTCTTCGTCTGCGTCCTCTTCCTGGCGCTGAAGTCGCTCGGCGCCGACCCGTCGCTGAACATGCTGCTCTGCTTCGCCGTCGGCTTCGGCTTCCGCATGCTGGCGCTACGCTTCGGCTGGAAGCTGCCGACCTTTTCGTACCAGCAGCGCTGGGAGTAGTCCCCCGGCGTCGGCGATGCCGCGCTGCGGCACGGGCGCAGCTCAGATCGCTCCGCCGGCCCGCAGCCGTTCGATCTCGTCGTCGCCGTAGCCGAGCACCTCCCGCAGCACCGCGTCGCTGTGCTCCCCCAGCAGTGGCGGTGCATTCCGGTATTCGACCGGCGTCCGCGACAGCTTGATCGGGTTGCCGACCAGCTTGGCCGCGCCGGCGCTCGGGTGCGGCAGCTCGACGACCATCTCGCGCGCGGCCAGCTGCGGTTCGGCGAAGGCTTCGCCGATGCTGTTGATCGGGCCGCAGGGCACGCCGGCGGCTTCCAGCGCCGCCAACCAGTCGCGCTTGCCGCGTTGTGCAGCGCGCTCTTCCAGCAACGGGTCGAGCGCGGCGCGGTGGCGCACGCGGTCGGCGTTGGTCGCAAAGTGCGGGTCGGCGGCGAGCGCGGCGAGGTCCATCACCTCGCACAGCCGCCGGAACTGACCGTCGTTGCCGACGGCGACGATGAAGTGGCCGTCGGCGGACGGCAGCACTTGGTAGGGGGCGATGTTCGGATGGGCGTTGCCCATGCGTTTCGGGCTGACGCCGGTGCATAGATAGTTCAGCGCCAGGTTGGCGAGGCAGGCGACCTCGGTGTCGAGCAGCGCCAGGTCGATGCGCTGGCCGAGGCCGCTCTTTTCGCGTTCGAGCAGCGCCGCCTGCACGGCGTTGGCGGCGTAGAGGCCGGTGAGGATGTCGACCAGCGCCACGCCGACCTTCTGCGGGCCGCCGCCGGGCCGGCCGTCGGCCTCGCCGGTGACGCTCATCAGGCCGCCGATGCCCTGGATGATGAAGTCGTAGCCGGGGCGGTCGGCCCACGGACCGTTCTGGCCGAAGCCGGTGATCGAGCAGTAGACGAGGCGCGGGTTGATCTGCGCCAGCGACGCGTAGTCGAGGCCGTACTTGTCGAGGCCGCCGACCTTGTAGTTTTCCAGCAGCACGTCCGACTTCGCCGCCAACTCGCGCACGATGCGCTGGCCGTCGGCGCTGGCGAGGTCGAGCGTCAGCGACTGCTTGTTGCGGTTCACGGCGCAGTAGTAGGCCGCTTCGCTGGTGTCGTTGCCGGCGGCGTCCTTCAGGTAGGGCGGCCCCCAGGCGCGCGTCTCGTCGCCGGCGCCGGGGCGCTCGACCTTGATCACCTCGGCGCCGAGATCGGCCAGCAGCTGGCTGCACCACGGGCCGGCGAGGACGCGCGACAGATCGAGGATGCGGATGCCGGCGAGCGGGGCGGCGGTGGCGGTCATGGCGGGCTCCGGTCAGGAAAGCGCCATTCTGCCATCCGGTCGCTGAAAACTGCGCTATGGCGGGCGATGGCCGGGGGGTAGAATTGCGGCGCAAGCAGTTCAACCATACGACAAGAAGACAGGCAACATGGGCAAGAGAATTGGCCGCTTTGAGATCATGCGCGAGTTGGGCCGGGGGGCGCAAAGCGTGGTCTATCTGGCCCGCGACCCGCATCTGCAGCGGGAAGTGGCGATCAAGACCCTGCATTTCTCGAAGCCCGATCCGGAACAGAACCGCCGTCTGCTCGACGAGGCGCGCACCGTCAGCCAGATGCGCCATCCGAACATCGTGCCGATCTTCGAGGCCGGCGAGGAGGGCGGTGACCTCTATCTCGTCTTCGAATACGTGCCGGGCAAGAACCTCGGCGAGTACCTGAGGGAGGCCGGCGCCCTGTCGCCGGTGCGGGCGATTTCGGTGATCAAGCCGGTGCTGGAGGCGATTGCCCATGCGCACGCGCTTGGCGTCATCCACCGCGACCTGAAGCCGACCAACATCCTGATCAACGAGGAAGGCTTTCCGCGCGTCATGGATTTCGGCATCGCCGCGCGCGTGCAGGCGGAGCAGAAGGGCGGCGACCAGGACTTTACCGGCACGCCGGCGTACATGGCCCCCGAGTACATCGCGCACCGCCGCATCGACCAGCGCAGCGACATCTTTTCCGCCGGCCTCGTCTTCTACGAGCTGCTCGCCGGCCGGCGGGCGGTGCAGGGAAACGATTTCTTCCAGGTCATGCACCAGATCGCCAACCAGGATATCCGTCTGCCGGCCGATGTCGCCCTCGACGACCGCGTCACGACGATCCTCTACCGGGCGCTGGCACGCGATCCGGAGCAGCGCTACGAGTCGGTGCAGCAGATGCTGGAGGCGGTCGAGGACTACCTCGATCCGGACGAGGAGCCGGCGGCGGCCGGCGGTGCGCAGGGAACGATCGAATTCCTGCTGCGCCGGATGCGCCACAAGAGCGATTTCCCGGCGCTTTCGGAGTCGGTCAGCGCGATCAACAAGATCACCTCGTCCGACCGCGACAGCGTCGCCAAGCTGTCGTCGTCGATCCTCAAGGACTTCGCGCTGACCAACAAGATCCTCAAGCTGGTGAACTCGGCCTATTTCCGCCAGGCCGGCGGCGGCAGCATCAGCACCGTTTCGCGCGCGGTGATGGTGCTCGGCTTCGATGCCGTGCGCAACATCGCCATCACCGTGCTGCTCTTCGAGCACCTGCAGAACAAGGGCAACGCCAACCAGCTCAAGGACGAGTTCCTGCGTGCCAACCTCGCCGGCATCCTGGCCAAGGACGTCGGCGCCCGCACCAAGATGGGCGACGTCGAACAGGCGTTCATCTGCGCGATGTTCCACAACCTCGGGCGGATGCTGACGCAGTATTACTTCCCCGAGGAGGGCGATGACATCCGTCGCCAGATGGAGCAGAAAAGCATCAGCGAGGCGCAGGCCTCGCATGCGGTGCTCGGCATCTCCTTCGAGGATCTCGGCATCGGCATCGCCCAGCACTGGGGCTTCCCACCGCTGATCGTGAACAGCATGCGCCGCCTGCCGCCGGGGTCGGTGCGCCGGGCAACGTCTCCGGAAGAGAAACTGCGCGTGCTGTCGTCGTTTTCCAACGAGTTGTGCACGGTGATCGCGACGGTGCCGCCGGAGGAGCGACAGAAGGCGCTGAAGAAGGTCAGCGGGCGTTTCGGCGACAGCGTGCCGCTCAGCCACGAGGACGTGCAGAATACGCTCGAACGCTCTTTCGAGGAGGTGGCCCAGTTCGCCAACGTGATCCACCTCAACCTGCAACAGACGCCGTTCGGACGGCAGATCCGCTCCTGGGGCGGCAAGAAGATGCAGGCGGCGGGCGGCGACGAAGCGGGCGACGACGACGTCACCGATACCCTCGGCCGGACGGCGCTGGTCGAAACGCCGTCCTTCGCCGAAGCCTCCGGTTCGGCGGACGACCCGGCCAACGTCGAGGCCATCCTCACCGCCGGCATCCGCGACATCAGCAACTCGCTGGTCGAGGATTTTTCGCTGAACGACGTCCTGCGCATCATCCTCGAGACGATGTACCGGGCCAAGGGGTTCCGCCGCGTCATCCTGTGCATCAAGGACGCGCGCGCCAACACGATGCAGGGTCGCTTCGGCTTCGGTCCGGAGGCGAACGAGATTGCGAAGAAGTTCAAGTTCTCGCTTTCCTTCACGCCGGACATCTTCCATGCCGCGGTATCGAAGGGGGTCGATATCCTGATCACCGACATCGACGATCCAAAGATCGCCGGGCGCGTGCCGGATTGGTACCGCCGGGGCGTCAACGCCGGCACCTTCGTCCTTTTCCCGCTGACCATCAAGAACAATCCGGTGGCGCTGATCTATGCCGACATGGAGCAGCCGGGGGCGATCGTCATTCCGGAGAAGGAACTGTCGCTCTTCCGCACGCTGCGCAACCAGGCCGTGCTGGCGATCAAGCAGGCGATGTGACCCGCCGCCGCAAACGAAAAGGCCGGCGTCGCGCCGGCCCTGTTGCGTTGCGCTCCGCGCCTACCAGAGCTTCCACCAGGGGAGCGAGCGGTCGAGGCCGCGCACGTAGTACTCGCTCTTCGGGAAGTTCTTGCGCATCACGCGCTCCGAGTCGTCGCGCAGGTCGGGCATGCCGAGCGCGTCGTAACCCTTGACCATGATGAACAGCGCTTCCTCGATCGCCGGCGCGTCCTGATAGGTCTTCACCGCGAACTGCGCGCGGTTCACCGCCGCCAGATAGGCGCCGCGCTTCATGTAGTAGCGGGCGACGTGCACCTCGTGCGAGGCCAGCGCATTGACCAGATACTGCATGCGCAGCACGGCGTCGGGGGTGTACTTGCTGTCCGGGAAGCGTGCCGCCAGTTCCTTGAAGGCGTCGAAGGATTCACGGGCCGACTTCGGGTCGCGCTCGGTCGGGTCCTGGGCCGAGACGTGGCCGAGGATGCCGAGATCCTCGTTGAAACCGATCAGCCCCTTCAGGTAATACACGTAGTCGACGTTCGGGTGGTTCGGGTGCAGCTTGATGAAACGGTCGCAGGCGGCGAGCGCGGAACCGGGTTCGCCGGCCTTCCAGTAGGCGTAGGCAACCTCGACCTGCGCCTGCTGCGCGTAGCGGCCGTAGGGATAGCGCGCTTCGAGCTTCTCGAAATACTTTACGGCGTTGTCGTACTGGCCGTCGTTGAGCGCTTCCTTGGCGGTGGTATAGAGCTTGTTCGGCGACCAGCCGACCGTCTCGTCCTTCGGTTCGCCGAAGATCCCGCAGCCGCCGAGCAGGGTGGCGGTGAGAAGGGCCACGATAACCGCTACACTACGCATGATGAAAATTCCGCAGATTGATCCCAAAAAAGAAAGCCGGACCGCCGGTCCGGCATCCGCCCCGACAAATCCCGGCGTCGTATCCGCAACTCCGGGGCGCGCCGATGATAGCACGGCCCTTGCGCTGACCGCACCCGCCGACTGCGGCGGCGTCCGCCTCGACCTCGTCCTCGCCGCGCTGCTTCCGGAACATTCGCGAAACCGCCTGCAGGGCTGGATTCGCGACGGGCGCGTGCAGGTCGACGGGCGCGCCGTCAGCGAGCCGAAGCACAAGCTGCGCGGCGGCGAGTCGATCCGCGTCGAGGCGGCCGTCGATCCGCAGCTCGCCGCGGCGACGGCGGAGGACATCCCGCTCGACATCGTCCATGAGGATGCGGCGTTGATCGTCATCGACAAGCCGGCCGGCCTCGTCGTCCACCCGGCTGCCGGCAACTGGAGCGGCACGCTGATGAACGCGCTGCTGCACCATGCGCCGCAGCTTTCCGGCGTGCCGCGCGCCGGCATCGTGCACCGGCTGGACAAGGACACCTCCGGCCTGCTCGTCGTCGCCAAGACGCTCGCCGCGCAGACCGACCTCGTCCGCCAGCTGCAGGCGCGTACCGTGAAGCGCGATTACCAGGCGCTGGCGCGCGGCGTCGTCGAACGCGGCGGCACCGTCGACGCGCCGATCGGCCGCCATCCGACGCAGCGTACGAAGATGGCGGTGGTCATCGGCGGCAAGCCGGCGCGCACGCACTACCGCGTCGTCGAGCGCTTCGGCAACTGCACGCTGATCGAATGCTCGCTGGAGACCGGGCGCACGCACCAGATCCGCGTCCATCTTGAACACATCGGCCATCCGCTGGTCGGCGACCCGGTCTATGGCCGGCGGCTGAACCGCGTGCCGCGCGGCCCGGCCTTCGACCGCCAGTTCCTGCACGCCAGGAAGCTCGGCCTGGTGCATCCGGAGAGCGGCAAGCACATGGTCTGGAAATCGCCGCTGCCGGAGGACATGGAGGAGCTTCTGGAGAAGCTGCGCCTCGACGCCTACCTCGAAGCCGAGGCGGCGGTGGACGACGACGATTTCGACGACGAACACGAGGTCGAGATCATCTACGAATACGGCGACGGCGATGACGATTGAGCCGGCGGACGGCGTCTGCGTCGTCCCCGACTGGCCGCTGCCGCCCGGCGTGCGCGCGCTGCAGACGACCCGCCGGGGCGGCGTCAGCGGTGGGCCGTGGGCCGGCTTCAATCTTGGCGACCACGTCGGCGACGACCCGGCGGCGGTTGCCGCCAATCGCGCCGCGCTCGCCCGCCGCCTGCCGGCAATTCCGGTCTGGCTCGCGCAGGTGCATGGCACGGCGGTGGCGGCGATCGACGAAATGGCCGACCGCGCCGCCGGCATGCCGCCGCCGGTCGCCGACGCGGCGGTGGCGTGTCGCGCCGGCCGGGTGTGCGCGGTGATGACGGCGGATTGCCTGCCGCTGCTCTTCTGCGCCCGCGACGGCAGCGTCGTCGCCGCCGCGCATGCCGGCTGGCGCGGGCTGTGCGCCGGCGTGATCGAGGCGACGGTGGCGGCGATGGCGGTGCCGACGGCGGAACTGACGGTCTGGCTCGGCCCGGCGATCGGGCCGCAGGCCTTCGAGGTCGGCGGCGAAGTGCGCGAGGCTTTCGTCGCCCGCGATGCGGCGGCCGCGTCGGCCTTCGTGCGCGGCGAGGACGGGCGCTGGCTGGCCGACCTCTACGGCCTCGCCCGGCAGCGCCTCGCGGTCCTTGGCATCGTTGATGTCTGCGGCGGCGGCGAATGCACCTTCGCCGATGCCGGCCGCTATTTCTCCTATCGCCGCGACGGCGTCAGCGGTCGCATGGCGACGCTGATCTGGCGCGAGGCCGCGCGCCGTTCATGATCCGTCGCGGTCGCCCGTCGATGGCGGCGGCGCGGCCTCCGCTTCCGATTCCGCCGCCGCTTGCCGGCGGCGGCGCGCCGGCGTGCCGAGCAGCCAGATCAGCAGCGCGCAGGGAAAGAGCCCGTAGAACGTGAAGGTGAGGATGCCGGCGACGAGGTTGCTCTCGGTCACCGCCATCATCAGCACGACCCACAGCCAGCCGATGGCAATGATGTACATGCGCGCATTATAGGACCGCACACGCCCATTCCGCCGCGCCTTTTGTTGCAGGATTGTGGCTTGCGCAGCCCGCTCGGCAGGCGCATTTCGGCGACATCGCAATATGCCTTCACAATACGCCGAGAGTCGTTGACAGCCCCTATGCTGCGATGCAGAATCGTTCGCAGAAGAAAACGGATTGTTTGTGATTGCACGCAGCAGCGCTTCGCTCCCTGCATCAGCCCCCCAGCCAGGATAAGGACACATGTCGCAGACGACGGACCCTTTCGCTCCCGCGATGCAGCAGATGATGCAGGCCGGGCAGGCGATGGCGCAGCAGTTTTTCGGCTTTCTCGGTTCGCCGCAGGCGCAACATCCTCTGGGCGGCGCGCCGATCCGCGTCGGCCCTCCCGATCCGGCGAAACTTTCCGAATTGCAGCGCGACTTCATGCAGAAGCAGGCGCAGCTGTGGAACGCAATGCTGGAGAAGGGACGGCAGGGTGGCAAGGGCAGCGAAAATGCCGCCGCTTTCGAAATCCATCCCGAGCCCGGCGACCGCCGCTTCTCGGCGCCCGAATGGCGGGAAAGCCCGGTTTTCGACTACATCCGTCAGAGCTACCTGCTGAATGCCGGCTTCCTGCGCGAGCTGGTCGAACTGGCGCCGGTCGAGGACGACAAGGCGAAGAACCGGTTGCGCTTCCTGGCGCGGCAGTACCTCGACGCGATGGCGCCGAGCAACTTCGCCGCGACCAACCCGGAATTCATCAAGCTCGCCGTCGAAACCAAGGGCCAGAGCATCACCGAAGGCATCAACAACCTGATCGCCGACGTCGAGAAGGGCCGCATCTCGATGACCGACGACAGCGCCTTCGAGGTCGGCCGCAACCTGGCGACGACCGAGGGCGCGGTGGTCTTCGAGAACGAGCTGATGCAGCTGATCCAGTACGCGCCGCTCACCGACAAGGTGGCGAAGCGGCCGCTGGTGATCGTGCCGCCGTGCATCAACAAGTTCTACATACTCGACCTGCAGCCCGAGAATTCCTTCGTGCGCTACGCGGTCGAGCAGGGCAACACCGTCTTTCTCGTCTCCTGGCGCAACCCGAAAGCTGAGCAGGGTCACTACGGCTGGAACGACTACCTCGAACAGGGGCCGCTCGCCGCACTGGCCGTCGCCCGCGAGATCGCCAAGGACGACCAGGTCAATGCGCTCGGCTTCTGCGTCGGCGGCACCATCCTGAGTAGCGCGCTCGGCGTCCTCGCCGCGCGCGGCGAGGCGCCGGTGGCCAGCCTGACGCTGCTGACGACGCTGCTCGACTTCTCCGATACCGGCGAGATCGGCCTGTTCATCGACGAGCAGAGTTGCGCCACGCGCGACGCGACGATCGGCAAGGGCGGCCTGCTCACCGGCCGCGAGCTGGCCGGCACCTTCTCGGCGCTGCGCGCCAACGACCTGATCTGGAACTACGTTTCCGGCAACTACCTGAAGGGGCAGAAGCCGCAGGCCTTCGACCTGCTCTACTGGAACGCCGACTCGACCAACCTGCCCGGGCCGTTCGCCGCCTGGTACATGCGCAACCTGTACCTGAACAACAGCCTGCGCATCCCCGGCAAGCTGGAGATGTGCGGGGTCAAGGTCGATCTCGGCAAGCTCGGGATGCCGGCCTACCTGCTGGCGACGCGCGAGGACCACATCGTGCCCTGGCAGACGGCCTACCAGAGCACGCGGCTGCTCGGCGGCAAGACGAAGTTCGTGCTTGGCGCCAGCGGCCACATCGCCGGTGTCGTCAATCCGGCGGCGAAGAACAAGCGCAGCTACTGGGCGAACGACGACGTCGCGGCCGACGCCGAAGGCTGGCTGGCGGCGGCCGAGGAACGGAAGGGGAGCTGGTGGTCCGACTGGGCCGACTGGCTGAAGCAGCATGCGGGCGGCGAGTGTGCCGCGCGCAGGAAACCGGGGAACGCAAAATACCAGGCCATCGAGCCGGCCCCCGGCCGTTACGTGAAAGAGAAGGCGTAAACGGAAGAACGCCGAAGTGCAGGCGGAAGTTCTTCATCTATTCCCGAAACAGAGAGACAGAAGGAGAAGAACATGCCAAGAGTCGCACTGGTTACCGGCGGCATGGGGGGCCTCG
>JANJTW010000226.1 GCA_024710925.1 Rhodocyclaceae bacterium
GAGAACGAAGGCACGCTGGTCTATTGCTGAAGGAGAGACCCCAATGATCGCCGACATCAAGAAAAATACCGAATCGAAGATGCAGAAGTCCCTTGAGGCGCTCAAGAACGACCTCGCCAAGATTCGCACCGGCCGCGCCCACACCGGCCTGCTCGACCATATCCAGGTCGAGTATTACGGCTCGCTGGTGCCGCTCGCCCAGGTGGCCAACGTGACGCTGGTCGATGCGCGCACGATCGGCGTCCAGCCGTGGGAAAAGCCGATGGTCGCCAAGGTCGAGAAGGCGATCCGCGACTCCGACCTCGGGCTGAACCCGGCAACGCAGGGCGAGCTGATCCGCGTGCCGATGCCGGCGCTGACCGAGGAGCGCCGCCGCGAGCTGACCAAGGTCGTCAAGCACGAAGGCGAGAACGCCAAGGTCGCCGTGCGCAACCTGCGTCGCGACGCCAACAACGCGCTGAAGGACGGCGTCAAGGCAAAGACCATCTCCGAGGATGACGAGCGCCGTTCCCAGGACGAGATCCAGAAGCTGACCGACAAGTACGTCGCCGAAATCGACAAGATGCTCGCCCAGAAGGAGAGCGAGCTGATGGCGGTCTGACCGCCCATCGTCGCATCCGATGAGCCGCTTCGCCAGTTCGACGCAGGATATCCCGGCTGCCGGTGCCGTGCCCCGGCACGTCGCCATCATCATGGACGGCAACGGCCGCTGGGCGAAGAAGCGCTTCATGCCGCGCGTCGCCGGCCACACGCGCGGCGTCGAAACGGTGCGCGAGATGGTGCGCGCCTGTCTGGCGCGCGGCATCGGCCACCTGACGCTGTTCGCCTTCAGTTCCGAGAACTGGCGGCGCCCCGAGGAGGAAGTGACGCTGCTCATGCAGCTCTTCGTGCGTGCGCTGCAGCACGAGGTGGTCAAGCTGCATCGCAATGGCGTGCGCCTGCGCATCATCGGCGACCTGTCGCGTTTCGACGCCAAGCTGCAGGGGATGGTTCGCGCCGCCGAAGAGAAGACCGCAGATAACGACAAGCTGACGCTGACCATCGCCGCCAATTATGGCGGTCGCTGGGACATCCTGCAGGCGGCCAACCGCCTGGCGTTGGCCGAGCCGGAGAAGGCCGGGCAGTGGCAGGAGAGCGACCTTGCCCCCTATCTCTCGATGCACTACGCGCCGGAACCGGACCTGTTCGTCCGCACCGGCGGCGAGGAGCGCATCAGTAACTTCCTGCTCTGGCAGCTTGCCTACACCGAATTCCATTTCACCGAGACGCTGTGGCCCGAGTTCGACGAGGCCGCGCTCGACCGGGCGATCGAATCCTATCGCCGGCGCGAGCGCCGTTTCGGCCGCACCAGCGAGCAGCTGCTCGCCGATCCGCATCCGCCGGCCAGGAACGTTGCCGACGACGCGCCGGTAAATCCCGCGGGCTCCCGCCTCGATGCTTAGAACGCGGGTCATTACCGCGCTTGCCCTGCTGGCGGGTCTGCTGCCGGCGCTCTTCCTCCTCCCGCCGCTCGGCTGGGCCTGGCTCGTCGCCGGCATCGCCGCGCTCGCCGGCTGGGAGTGGGGCGGTTTCATGCGCCTCGGCCGGAGCGGACGCATCGCGCTCGGCGGCGCCTGTTTCCTGCTCTGTGCCGCCGCTATCCTGCTCGATCCCGCAGCACTTGGCGGCGAGGGCTGGAGCACGGCCACGGCGTGGGCGCTGGGGCGCTGGCTCTACGTGCCGGCGGTCGCTTTCTGGACCTGCGTGCTGCCGTTCTGGCTGTGGCGCCGCTGGCCGCTGCCCGGCCTCGCCGGCGGCCTGGCCGTCGGTGCCGTCGTGCTGCTGCCGACCTGCCTGGCGCTGGTCCAGTTGCGCCAGCTCGGCCCGCTCACCTTGCTGGCGGTGATGGCCATCGTCTGGGCGGCCGACGTCGCCGCCTATTTTGCCGGCCGCGCCTTCGGCAAGCGCAAGCTGGCGCCGAACATCAGCCCGGGCAAGACCTGGGCCGGCGCCTGGGGCGCCGTCGTCGGTGTCCTCGTCTATGGCTTCGCCGCCGCCGGCCTGCTGCCGCAGGCGCTGCAGCCCGGCCTGCCGTTCTTCGTCGCGGCGCTCGTGGCGTTGACCGTCCTCTCCGTCGTCGGCGACCTGTTCGAGTCGTTGCTCAAGCGCCTGTCGGGCATCAAGGACAGCAGCAACCTCTTGCCCGGCCACGGGGGAATTCTCGACCGCATCGACAGTCAGACATCGACGCTGCCGTTCGTCGCGCTGCTCTGGCTCATCGCTTCCTGAACCATCACATGCCGCTCCAGAACCTGACGATTCTCGGCTGCACCGGCTCGATCGGCGTCAATACGCTCGACGTGGTGCGCCGCCATCCCGACCGCTACCGCGTGACGGCGCTCTGCGCGCACCGCCAGGCCGACCTGCTGTTCGAACAGTGTGCGGAATTCCGGCCGCGCTACGCGGTGCTCGGCGACGCGGCGAGCGCCGCCGCGCTGCAGGCGCGCCTGGCCGCCGCCGGCCTGCCGACCGAGGTGGCGAGCGGCGTCGAGGCACTGGAGAAAATGGCCGAGCTGCCCGAAGTCGATGCGGTGATGGCGGCGATCGTCGGTGCCGCCGGGCTGCGGCCGACGCTGGCGGCGGCGCGCGCCGGCAAGAAGATCCTGCTGGCGAACAAGGAAGCGCTGGTCATGGCCGGCCCGGTTTTCATGCGCGCGGTGCGCGAGCATGGTGCCGTTCTGCTGCCGATAGATAGCGAACATAACGCTATTTTTCAATCGCTTCCAGATGATTTTCAAAGTGATTTGTCACGTACGTTGCCGGCCCGCGGCATCCGTCGCCTGCTGCTGACCGCGTCCGGCGGGCCATTCCGCCAGCGTACGTTGGCGGAACTCGAAGGCGTTACGCCAGAGCAGGCGGTGGCGCATCCGAACTGGGTCATGGGGCGCAAAATTTCGGTCGATTCGGCGACGATGATGAACAAGGGTCTCGAAGTGATCGAGGCGCACTGGCTGTTCGGCATGGACGCCGACCGCATCGACGTGGTGATCCATCCGCAGAGCGTGATCGTTTAGCTGGTCGAATACGTCGACGGGTCGGTGATCGAGCAGCTCGTCTATCCCGACATGCGCACACCGATCGCCCATGCCCTGGCCTGGCCGCAACGCATCGATTCCGGCGTGGCGCCGCTCGATCTGTTCGCCGTGGCCCAGCTCAATTTCGAACGTCCGGATCTGACGCGCTTCCCCTGTCTCGACCTCGCCTACCGCGCC
>JANJTW010000030.1 GCA_024710925.1 Rhodocyclaceae bacterium
TCTGCACCTGTGCCGACACCTCGGCCACTACGGCCTTCTTGTCGTCAAGATTGAGACCCATAGGTCCTTTCTCCTTTCAAGTCCACACGCGACGGGAACACCCCGCCGCACCCACGGCGACCTGGATCAGGAGGAAGCCACACCGCCGTTGCGGCCGGTGCAGCATAAATCCTGTTCTGAGTACACCGTCTGCGCAGGCCTTTCGCTTAAGTGAGTACCAACCTCACACCTGCGGTCTTTGACGATCCACCGTCCGATCTTCCGGACGGCAGCTCAAAGCTCGAACCCCGGAGCAAGCTCCGGGGGAAATTCCTTACTGCGCGGCCAGCGAAGCCTGGTCGATGCGCACGCCCGGCCCCATCGTGCTGGAAACGGCGATCTTCTTCAGGTACTGGCCCTTGGCGGCCGCCGGCTTGGCCTTCTGCAGCGCCTCGATCAGCGCCTTCAGGTTGAGTTCCAGCTTGTCGACCGGGAACGAAGCGCGGCCAATCGTGGCGTGCACGATGCCCGCCTTGTCGGTACGGTACTGAACCTGACCGGCCTTGGCGTTCTTGACGGCGGTGGCGACATCCATGGTCACCGTGCCGACCTTCGGGTTCGGCATCAGGCCGCGCGGGCCGAGGATCTGGCCGAGCTGACCGACGATCTTCATGGCATCCGGCGTGGCAACGACGATGTCGAAGTTCAGGTTGCCGGCCTTGACCTCGGCGGCCAGATCGTCAAAACCGACGATATCGGCACCGGCGGCCTTGGCGGCCTCGGCCTTGTCGCCTTGGGCGAAGACGGCGACGCGAACGGTCTTGCCGGTACCGGCGGGCAGCACGACGGAGCCGCGGACAAGCTGGTCGGATTTGCGCGCGTCGATGCCGAGATTGACGGCGACGTCGATCGACTCGTCGAACTTGGCGACGGCCGCTTCCTTGGCCAGCGTCAGCGCTTCGCCGGCAGCGTACAGCTTGTTGCGGTCGATCTTGCCCGCGAGGGCCTTCTGGCGCTTGGTGAGCTTAGCCATTTCAGAGGCCCTCCACGGTGATGCCCATCGAACGGGCGGAACCGGCGATGGTACGGACCGCCGCGTCCATGTCGGCGGCAGTCAGGTCGGGCATCTTGGCCTTGGCAATTTCCTCGCACTGGGCGCGCGTCAGCTTGCCGACCTTGTCGGTATGCGGCTTCGCCGAGCCGGACTTGATACCGGCCGCCTTCTTGATGAGGATGGTTGCCGGCGGCGTCTTCATGATGAACGTGAAGGACTTGTCCGCGTAGGCGGTGATCACCACCGGAATCGGCAGGCCCGGCTCGACGCCCTGCGTCTGGGCGTTGAAGGCCTTGCAGAATTCCATGATGTTGAGGCCGCGCTGACCCAGCGCGGGACCGATCGGGGGCGAAGGATTGGCCTTGCCCGCCGGCACTTGCAGCTTGATATAGCCGACGATCTTCTTTGCCATGTTGGCTCCTGTTAACGAGTGATAGCGCGCGTTCGCCCTCCCCTTCCGGGACCGGCTACTGACGCTCCTCCTCCGGCGATTTCACCCTTGCGGGACGGGGCCGCCGGAAGCCCCGAAAATCTGTCGCCGGATCAGGCCTTCTCGACCTGGGCGAATTCCAGCTCGACGGGCGTCGCGCGACCGAAAATGGTCACCGACACGCGCAGCTTGTTCTTCTCGTAGTTCACGTCCTCGACGGAACCGTGGAAATCGGTGAACGGACCTTCCTTGACGCGCACCACTTCGCCGATCTCGAACAGAACCTTGGGACGGGGCTTCTCGACCCCTTCCTGCATCTGCTGCATGATCTTTTCGACTTCCTTTTCGGAAATCGGCGTCGGCTTGGTCGCTGTGCCGCCGACGAAGCCGGTGACCTTGGGCGTGCTTTTGACCAGATGCCAGGTGTCGTCGTTCATTTCCATTTCCACCAGCACGTAGCCGGGGAAGAACTTGCGCTCGGAAATGCTCTTCTGACCGCCCTTCAGCTCGACGACCTCCTCGACCGGCACCAGGATGCGGCCGAACAGGTCCTGCATACCGGAGCGCGCGACGCGCTCGGTCAGCGCCCGCTGAACGCTTTTCTCGAAGCCCGAATAGGCGTGAACGACATACCAGCGCTTGCTCATGATTTCTTCCAGCCCAGGATCAGGTCGTAGAACACCCACTCCAGGCTCTTGTCAGTCAGCCAGAGGAAAACCGCCATGACGACGACGAAGGCAAAGACCATGCCGGTCGTCTGCATCGTCTCCTTGCGCGAAGGCCAGACGACCTTCTTCGTTTCCGCCACAGCTTCCTGGGCAAAGACGAAGAAGCGCTGACCCGGCTCGGTAAACCAGGCCACCGCGACGGAAGCGGCAACGCCCGCGAGGACCGAAAGGACCCGCAGGATCATGGCCTGCTCGGAGAGCAGGTAAAAGCCAACCACGCCGGCAGCAAGCAGAACCAGCGCCAGCGCAAACTTGATCTTGTCGGCCATTTCTATCGCGATCTAAATGTTGGTGGCAGGGGCAGAGGGTCTCGAACCCCCAACCTTCGGTTTTGGAGACCGACGCTCTGCCAATTGAGCTATGCCCCTGCGGCAGAGACTGCAGAGCGCGCCCGAAGCGCGCTCCGCCAATCTTTCTTACTCGATGATCTTCGCCACGACGCCGGCGCCGACGGTGCGACCGCCTTCGCGGATGGCGAAGCGCAGACCCTCTTCCATGGCGATCGGCGCGATCAGCTTGACGGTCATGCTGATGTTGTCGCCCGGCATGACCATTTCCGTGCCTTCCGGCAGCTGGATGGCGCCGGTCACGTCGGTCGTGCGGAAGTAGAACTGCGGACGGTAGTTGTTGAAGAACGGGGTGTGACGACCGCCTTCATCCTTCGACAGGACATACACCTCACCGGTGAAGTGGGTGTGCGGGGTGATCGAACCCGGCTTCGCCAGCACCTGGCCACGCTCGACTTCTTCACGCTTGGTGCCGCGCAGCAGCACGCCGACGTTGTCGCCAGCCTGGCCCTGGTCGAGCAGCTTGCGGAACATTTCGACGCCGGTACAGGTGGTCTTGACGGTCGGCTTGATGCCGATGATTTCGATTTCTTCACCGACCTTGACGACGCCGCGTTCGACACGGCCGGTCACCACGGTACCGCGACCGGAGATCGAGAAGACGTCTTCGATCGGCAGCAGGAACGGCTTGTCGATGGCGCGCTCGGGCGTCGGGATGTAGCTGTCGAGCGCGTCGGCCAGCGCGAAGATCGACGGCTCGCCGATTTCGGACTGGTCGCCTTCGATGGCCTTCAGCGCCGAACCCTTGATGATCGGCACATCGTCGCCCGGGAAGTCGTACTTGGAGAGAAGTTCGCGAACTTCCATCTCGACCAGCTCGAGCAGCTCGGCGTCGTCGACCATGTCGCACTTGTTCAGGAAGACGATGATGTACGGCACGCCGACCTGGCGGGCCAGCAGGATGTGCTCGCGGGTCTGCGGCATCGGGCCGTCAGCGGCCGAGCAAACCAGGATCGCGCCGTCCATCTGGGCCGCACCGGTGATCATGTTCTTGACGTAGTCGGCGTGACCCGGGCAATCGACGTGGGCGTAGTGACGGCCGGCCGTCTCGTATTCGACGTGGGCGGTGTTGATCGTGATGCCGCGCGCCTTTTCTTCCGGCGCCGCGTCGATCTGGTCGTAGGCCTTCGCCTCGCCACCGAATTTCTTCGACAGAATCGTCGTGATCGCCGCCGTCAGCGTCGTCTTGCCGTGGTCAACGTGACCGATCGTGCCAACGTTCACGTGCGGCTTCGTACGTTCGAATTTACCCTTGGCCATTTCCCGGTTCCTCTAATAGTCAAAAAGATCAACGATACCCGTCGCGCCGATCGATGGTGCCCATGGGCAGGATTGAACTGCCGACCTCTCCCTTACCAAGGGAGTGCTCTGCCACTGAGCTACATGGGCCCGTCCGGCAACTTCCCGGAAGATGCGGCTACCACTGTTACCAAAAAAACAGTCGCGGCGTGGAGCGGGTGAAGGGAATCGAACCCTCGTCTTAAGCTTGGAAGGCTTCAGCTCTACCATTGAGCTACACCCGCACAAACCTTAACCTCGACTGCTACGTTCGCGACGCACTAAATTGTTGGTGGAGGGGGAAGGATTCGAACCTTCGAAGGCAGAGCCGTCAGATTTACAGTCTGATCCCTTTGACCGCTCGGGAACCCCTCCGATGAAACGGAGAATTATGGACATTCGACAGTCAGCTGTCAAATGCTTTCGCGAAACCGGAGGCGCATAGTAGCAAAATTCCGCGCCGCGGGCGATAGGCACATCAAATTTTCTTCTGTTTCGACGAAAAAAACGGCCCGGCGGGGGAGCGCCGAGCCGAACCAAGTGCGCAAGATGCGCGGAGGGGAAGGGGGATTCCGTTCGTTCAGGCGCGGCCGGTCGCCGTACCGAGCCGGCCGGCCGCCGCCGGAGCGGCACCGCCGGCGAACAGACGGAAGGTGAAGAGTGCGAGGAAGCAGACGCCGAAGGCGAAGACGATGTCGCCGGGAACGCGCAGCCAGACGAACAGTTCCATCATGTAGGAATGCACGAACTCGGGCGAACGGGCGAACCAGACGCCGTGCGTGATGCTCGCCCAGGCCTGGGCGATCCCGGCCGGAACCAGCGACATGAAGACCATCATCGCCAGGCCGACGTTCACCGACCAGAACATCCAGCCGAGCAGCTTGTCGGACCACGCGTGACGGGCGAACAGTCCGCGCAGGCAGAACAGCATCAGGCCGATGCCGAGCATGCCATACACCCCGAACAGCGCGGCGTGGCCGTGGGCGGCGGTCATGTTCATGCCCTGCATGTAGTAGAGGGCGATCGGCGTGTTGATCGAGAAGCCGAGCAGGCCGGCGCCGACGACGTTCCAGAAACCGACGGCGATGAAGCAGAGGATCGGCCACTTGTATGCGGCGACCCACTCGGCGGCCTTCGAGCGCTGGTAATTGCGGTACGCCTCAACACCGATCATCGCCAGCGGAACCACTTCAAGCGCCGAGAACATCGCGCCGATGGCGATCACCGAGGTCGGCGTGCCGGTGAAGTAGAGGTGGTGCAGCGTGCCGAGGATGCCGCCGAACAGGAAGACGATGGTCTCCATGATAATCGCGCTGTTCGCCGTCGCCGCGCGAATCAGACCGAGTCGCGAGAAGAGCAGTGCGATGACGGCGGTGGCAAACACTTCGAAGAAGCCTTCGACCCACAGGTGCACCAGCCACCAGCGCCAGTACTCGATCATCGAGTAGTGCGTGCTGCGCCCCCAGGTCAGCGAGGTGGCGTAGAAGCCGCCGATGCACAGTGCCGAGAGGAAGACCATGGCGATCAGGCCGCGGCTCTCGGAGGGCTTCTTCAGCGCCGGCCACAGGCCGCGCCCGAGCAGCGTCACCCAGATGAGCAGGCCGACGAAGAGCAGGATCTGCCAGACACGGCCCATGCTGGTGAATTCCAGGCCCTGGTTGCCGATCCAGAACGAAAACTCGTTGCCCGGATTCTGCAGGCTGCCGATCCAGCCGGTGGCGGTCGAACCGACGACGATGAAGAGCAGCGCGTAGAACAGCAGGTTCACGCCGAGCTTCTGGTATTTCGGCTCGTGGCCGGAAATCGCCGGCGCGATGTAGAGACCGGTGGCCAGCCAGGCGGTGGCGATCCACAGCACAGCGAACTGGGTGTGGATGGTACGGCTGACGGTGAACGGCAGGATCTGGCCGATCGGGATGCCGAACAGCGCCGTGCCCTCGACCGCGTAGTGCGCGGTAAGGATGCCCATGCCGACCTGCGCCAAGATCAGCGCGACGACGACGAAGAAATATTTGCGCGTGGCCAGCATCGACGGCGTCGGCTTCAGGCTGAACAGCGGATCGGCCTTCGGCGGCACCGGATCACTCTCCTCGTGACGCCCGTGGAAGAAGATCATCGCAGCAATGGCGCCGAGCATCAGGATCACGCTGGCGATCGACCAGATGCCGGTAGACGCCGTCGGCGTGTTGCCGACCAGCGGCTCATGCGGCCAGTTGCTGGTGTAGGAGAGCCCCGTCTCGCCCGGCCGGTCGGTGGTCGCCGACCAGGCGCTCCAGAAGAAGAAGGCGGAAAGCGCCTCGCGGTCCTCGGCCAGCTTCAGCGTGCCGGGCAGCATCGCGTACTGCTCGCGCAGGTCGGCGAGTGAGGCCTCGTCGCCGAACAGGTCGGCGTAGTGCTTCGCCACCTGCCGCACCGCCTCGGCGCGCTCGGCCGACAGCGTGACGACGCCGGTTGCGGCATCGTGCGTGTTGCGGCGCATCTCGACCTTCAGCTCGGCATCGAGCGCCGCCTGCTGGCCGGCCTGCAGGTTGGCGTAGCCGGTGCCGTACTGCTGCTGCGCGCGGATTTCGCGCAGCGCGACGGCCTCGCGGTGCAGCCAGTCGGCCGACCAGTCCGGCGCCAGATAGGAGCCGTGGCCCCAGACCGAGCCGAGCTGCTGGCCGCCGGCAGCGAGCCAGGCTTCCTGACCGCGCTGGACGGAGCCTTCGGGGAACAGGGTCTGGCCCTTGCTGCTGACCACCTGCTTGGGTATCGGCGGAGCGCTGACGTAGATCTCCGTACCCACCCAGCCGAGCACGGCGAAGGAGAGGGCACAGATGACGGCCAGCCAGGTCCAGAGCTTGCGCGTGGCGTGCATGGCGAATGTCCTTTCTGCAAGTTGATTGGAGTTGGGTAAGCGACGGGACAGCCGCACGGCGGACGCCCATTAAGATGCATCTTAGTTGAATCTTTTTAAAGATGCAATACATTTGCCTCTTATGCGGCGACATGCCGCACCGGCGGCCATCGACCGCCACGCCGCGAAAAGGTCAGGAAGCGGCCTGCGGCCGCAGGAACTTGAGGATCGTGCGCTCGCTCTTGCCGAGCAGGTCGGCGAGCGTGACGCCGTCGAGGACGGCGAGGAAGGCGGCGAGCGCCTTGGAGAGCGCCACCTTGAGCTTGCAGGAAGGATCGAGGATGCAGTTGCAGCCGGAACCGAAGCACTCGACGAGGTCCATGCCGCGCTCCATGCGCCGGACGACGTCGCCGACGACAATCTCGCCCGGCGCGCGCCCGAGGCGCAGGCCGCCGCCCTTGCCGCGCACGCCCTCGACGAAACCGGCGCGGATCAGCTGGTTCACCACCTTCATCAGATGGTTGCGCGAGACGTCGAAGCGGTCGGAGATCTCCTGGATGGTGACCAGCCGGTCGTCGTTGGTGCCGAGGTAGATCAGCGCGCGCAGCGCGTAGTCGGTGTGCTGGGTAATGTGCATGGGTTTTCCGGGTCTCGGCGGCGGGCGGACATGGGCGGATTGTCGCACGTCCGGCGCCAGCGGGAGAACCGCGCCCCGCCGCCCGGCAGCCCGGCGCCGCGCTTGACGTGCGCAACGCCTTCGGCGAGGCTGCCGGCATGGCCCACCCCGTTGCCATGTCGCTTGCCGCCGACCTGGCCTCGGCCATCGCCGCCGCCATCGTCACTGCCGAAGGCAGCCGCTTCGCGGTGCGCGAGGCGCAGCCGGTCGGCGGCGGCTGCATCAGCCGCAACCTGTGCGTCGCTGACGGTCGGCGCCGTTATTTCGTCAAGATCGCCGCCGGCGCCGGCGCGCGCTTCGCCGCCGAGGCCGACGGCCTGCGCGCGCTTGCCGCCTGTCCGGCGATCGTCGTGCCGCGCGTCGTCGCATGCGGCCGCAGCGGCAAGGATTTCCTCATCCTCGAATGGCTGGACCTCGACGACGGCGGTGACGACGCCGCCCTCGGCGCGGCGATCGCCGCCCTGCACGGCCTGCGCATGCCGCATTTCGGCTGGGCACGCGACAACTTCATCGGCGCCACGCCACAGGCGAACGGCCGGGACGACGACTGGTCGCATTTCTTCGCCGAGCGCCGCCTGCGACCGCAACTCGAACTCGCCGCACGCAACGGCGCCCCGCAACTTCTCGACCGCGCCGCGCCGCTCCTCGCCGCGCTGCCCGCGCGGCTCGGCACTCATCAGCCGTCACCGGTGCTGCTGCACGGCGACCTCTGGCACGGCAACGCCGGTTTCGTGCGCGGCCGCCCCGCCCTCTTCGACCCGGCCGTCCATGCCGGCGACGGCGAGGCCGACCTGGCGATGGCCGCACTGTTCGGCGGCTTCTCGCTGCGCTTCTTCGCCGCCTACCACGCACGGCGCCCGGCCGCTGCCGGCGCCGAGGCACGACGGCCGATCTACCAGCTCTACCACGTCCTCAATCATTTCAATCTCTTCGGCGGCGCCTACACACACCAGGCCGAAGCACTGCTCGCCCGGCTCGCATGAGACGGCAACGCACACGACATGATGCAATTGCGGACGGCGGCCCCCGGGAAGGATTACCATGGGTGGCATCGAAGACCAATAGACGAGCCCGACCGCGCTGCCGCATCGGCGGCGCCATTGCCCGCCACCGGCCCCGGCCGGCGCGGACGCGACGGGCCGACAGGGGAGATCATGACCGACCATCGTCGCCGGATTCTGCTGGCGGGCGACAGCCCGGCGCTGCGCTGCGCGCTCGCGGCGGCGCTCGACCCGGCGGATAGCGAACTCCTGCTCTGCGCCACCGCCAGCGACGCGCTCGACCTGCTCGCCGCGCGCCGCATCGACGTCGTCTTCAGCGAAGCCGGGCTGCGCGACATGCGCGGCGACGAATTGTGCCGACGGGCGCGCCGCCTGCCGGAATTCACCGAGCGCCCCTTTCTCCTGTTCGCCGACACCAACGACACGGCATCGCGCGCCGCGGCCGACGCTGCCGGCGCCACCGCCTGCCTGACGCCGGCCGACATTGCCGGAGCGCTCGCCGTCTACCTGCGCGAACCGCCGCCCGGCGACACGCCAGCACCAGCCGACCGCAGCGCCGAACTAACGCTCGGCGAGGACCGCTTCCAGACGCTGTTCGCCAACATGACCGCCGGCATGGCGCTGCACGAACTGGTGCGCGACGCCGACGGGCGCGCCGTCGACTACCGCATCCTCGCCGTCAACCCGGCCTTCGTCGCGCACGTCGGCCTGGCCGCCGACGCCGTCGTCGGCAAGCTTGCCACCCAAGCCTACGGCACCGCCGAAGCCCCCTTCCTCGGCACCTACACGCGTGTCGTCGATACTGGCCGGCCGGCCGAATTCGAACCCTTCTTCGCGCCCCTCGAACGCTACTTCCACATCCGCGCCTACGCCACGCAGGCCGGCTGCTTCGCCACCATCTTCGACGACATCACCGCGCGCAAGAAGGCCGAGGAAAACACGCGCATCATGGCGACGGTGTTTTCCAACAGCAACGAGGCGATCCTCATCGCCGACGCCGACAACCGGATCATTGCCGTCAACGATGCCTTCTCGCGCCTCACCGGCTACGCCGCCGCCGATGTCGTCGGTGAGAATCCGCGCATCCTCTCGGCCGGCAACACGCCAGCGACGACCTACCGCGAGATGTGGCAGGCGCTCGAAACCCGCGGCAGCTGGCAGGGGGAACTGTGGGACCGGCGCCGGTCCGGCGAGGTCTTCCCGAAATGGCTGTCGATCTCAGTCGTGCGCGACGCCGAAGGAAAGGTGGTCAACTACATCGGCAGCTTCGTCGACATCTCCGAGCGCAAGGCCTCCGAGGAACGCGTCCGCCACCTCGCGCACCACGACGCGCTGACCGACCTGCCGAACCGCTTCAGCCTGCAGGAACGGCTCGACCAGGCGATGGGCTTCGCTGGCCGCAGCCACAAGGCGCTGGCGCTGATGCTGATCGACCTCGACAACTTCAAGATCATCAACGACACCCTCGGCCACCAGACCGGCGACAAGCTGCTCATCCAGGTGGCGCGGCGGCTGACGCAGTCGGTGCGCTGCAGCGACATCGTCGCCCGCCTCGGCGGCGACGAATTCGTCGTCGTCCTGCCCGACATCGACACGCCGGCCGACGCCGCCCACGTCGCCGACAAGATCCTGAAGACGGTCGCCCAGCCCTACCCGATCGACGGCCACAACCTGCGCACCAGTCCGAGCATCGGCATCTGCCTGTACCCGGACGACGCCCGCGAAAGCGACGACCTGATGAAGAAGGCCGACGTCGCGATGTACCACGCCAAGGCGCAGGGGCGCGGCAACTACCAGTTCTTCACCGCCGAGTTGCAGCTGGCGACGCTGCGCCGCATCGCCATCGAGAACGAACTGCGCACGGCCGTCGAACGCCGCCAGTTCGAGCTGCACTACCAGCCGCAGCTCGACCTGCGCACCGGCCGCCTGTGCGGCGTCGAGGCGCTGGTCCGCTGGCGCCACCCCGAGCGCGGGCTGGTGCCGCCGGCGGAATTCATCCCCACCGCCGAGGAAACCGGGCTGATCATGCCGCTCGGCGACTGGGTCCTGCACGAGGCCTGCCGCCAACTCGCCGCCTGGCAGGCGCGCGGGCTGGCCGGACTGCGCATGTCGGTGAACCTCTCCGCACACCAGTTCCTCGACCCGCGCCTGCCGCTGCGCATCCAGGAAATCCTCGCCGCCAGCGGCCTTGCCCCGGGCGACCTCGACCTGGAAGTGACCGAGTCGATGTCGATGCGCACGCCGAGCGACACCGTCGCCATGATGGAAGCGCTGACCGCGCACGGCATGACGCTGTCGATCGACGATTTCGGCACCGGCTACTCCTCGCTCGCCTACCTCAAGCTCTTCCCGATCCGCACGCTGAAGATCGACCGCTCCTTCGTCAGCGACATCGAGACCGACCCGAGCGACGCGCAGATCTGCGACGTCACCGTCCTCCTCGCGCACAAGCTGGAGCTGGAAACCATCGCCGAAGGCGTCGAGAGCGAGGCGCAGCTGAAATACCTGCAAAGCATCGGCTGCGAGAAGATCCAGGGCT
>JANJTW010000072.1 GCA_024710925.1 Rhodocyclaceae bacterium
TCCTTGGCGTTGTGCACGCGCGTCGCGGCGTAGAGGCCGATGCCGATCGACGCCATCAGATAGATCACTACGAACCAGATCAGCATGGTCTGGCGTTCCCCCCAAGAGTGCGCGGCGGCACTTCTGGCGGCCGCCCCTTCCGAACGGGGGCGATTATATTCGACAAGTCACTGGTTCTTGACGCTTTTTTCGCGCCGGCGCGGGGCGTTTCAGGCCTTGCGCACGACCAGGCTGCCGATCGAGTAGCCGGCGCCGAACGAGCAGATGACGCCGGTGTCGCCGGCCTTCAGGTCGGCGCGGTGGCGGTGGAAGGCGATGATCGATCCGGCCGAGGCGGTGTTGGCGAACTCGTCGAGGATCACCGGCGCCTCGTCGGCGCTCGCGTCGTGGCCGAGCAGGCGCTTGCCGATCAGCTGGTTCATCGCCAGGTTGGCCTGGTGCAGCCAGTAGCGGCGGACGCCGGTCGTCTCGAAGCCGAGCGACTGGACATGGCCGGCGATGTGCTCGGCGGCCATCGGGCAGACTTCCTTGAACACCTTGCGGCCCTCCTGGCGGAACAGCTGGTCGCGGTCGGCTGGGTCGCGGTCCTCGCAGCGCGACAGGAAGCCGGCGTTGTTGCGGATGTTGTTCGAGAAGCGGGTGGCGAGCTTCGTGCCGAGCACTTGCCAGCGGTCGGCGGCGACCGCCGCGTCGGCACGCTCGACGACGATCGCCGTGCACACGTCGCCGAAGATGAAATGGCAGTCGCGGTCGGTCCACGCCAGGTGCGCCGAGCAGATCTCCGGATTGACCACCAGCGCGGCGCGCGCCGAACCGGTCTTCACCGCGTTGATCGCCTGTTCCAGCCCGAAGGTCGCCGACGAGCAGGCGACGTTCATGTCGAAGGCGTAGCCACCGGCGCCGAGCGCGCCCTGGATCTCGACGGCCATCGCCGGGTACGGGCGCTGCATGTTCGACGCGGCGCAGATGACCAGGTCGATGTCGGCGGCCGCCCGGTGTGCGCTGGCGAGCGCTTCCTTCGCGGCTTCCACCGCGATCTCGGCCTGCAGCGACAGCGAGTCGTCCGGGCGCGGGTCGAATTTCGGGCGCATCCGCGCCGGATCGAGCACGCCGGCCTTGTCGACGACGTAGCGCCGTTTGATGCCGGAGGCCTTCTCGATGAACTCGGCCGACGATTCGGGCACCGCGGCGACGGAGCCGGCGGCAATGGCGTCGGCGTGCTCGGCATTGAAGCGTTTCGCCCAGGCGTTGAAGGCGGCGACGAGTTCGTCGTTGCCGATGACGTTGGGCGCGACCCACAGGCCGGTGCCGCTGATGACGACGTTGTGCATGTCAAACGACCGTTTAAATTGAGTGACGGCGAAGATAGCACAGGCGCCGCCCGTGCGGGAAAGGGCGGCGGGGCCGGCTCAGGCCAGCGCGCGGCGCAGGCGTTCGGCGTAGCCTTCGAGCTGCTCGCGCGGCGGGTCCTTGCGCGGCCAGGTCAGCGCGACGCCATCATCGGCGTGGCGCGGCACGACGTGCAGGTGGAAATGGAAGACGGTCTGGTCGCCTTCCTTGCCGTTGGCCTGCAGCAGCGTGATGCCGGGCGGGTCGAAGGTGGCGGCGATGGCCTGCGCGATTCGCTGCGCGGTGCGCATCGCGGCGGCTGCCTCGTCCGCCGTCAGGTCGAGCAGCGTCGCCGCGTGGCGCTTGACGGCGACCAGCGTATGGCCGGGATTGAGCTGGCCGAGGTCCATGAAGGCGATGGTGTGCGCGTCCTCGTAGACGCGGGAGGCGGGGATTTCGCCGGCGACCAGCCGGCAGAAGATGCACTGGCCGGGGGCGGCGGCGACGGTCGACAGCGGCATGGCGGAACCTCGGCGGGTGGGAAGAGGTCCGCAAGTCTGGCGCCGGCGGCGCCCGATTACAAGTAGGGCAGCGCCAGCGCCGCGGCGAGCAGCGCGGCGATCGCCGCCAGCAGCCAGTTCTGCCGGCGCTGGCCGGCGGCGATTTCGGCCAGCAGCGGCGCGAGGTCGGGCGTCGCCGGGCGCGACAGCGCCTGGTGGGCGAGGCGCGGCAGCTGCGGCAGCGTCTGCGCCCAGTTCGGCACTTCCTGTACAAGGGCCTTCTTCAGCCCGCGCCAGCCGAGCTGCTCGCTCATCCAGCGTTCGAGGAAGGGCTTGGCGGTTTTCCACAGGTCGAGGTCGGGGTCGAGCTGGCGGCCGAGGCCCTCGATGTTGAGCAGCGTCTTCTGCAGCATGACCAGCTGCGGCTGGATCTCGACGTTGAAGCGGCGCGAGGTCTGGAACAGCCGCAGCAGCACCTTGCCGAACGAGATCTCCTTCAGCGGCCGGTCGAAGATCGGCTCGCAGACGGCGCGGATCGCCGCCTCGAATTCGTCGACGCGGGTGTCGGCCGGCGCCCAGCCGGCCTCGACGTGGGCCTGCGCGACGCGCTTGTAGTCGCGCTGGAAGAAGGCGAGGAAGTTCTGCGCCAAGTAGTTCTTGTCGGTGTCGGTCAGCGTGCCGACGATGCCGAAGTCGAGCGCGATGTAGCGGCCGTGCTTGTCGCCTTCCGTCGCCACGAAGATGTTTCCGGGGTGCATGTCGGCGTGGAAGAAGCCGTCGCGGAAGACCTGTGTGAAGAAAATCTCGACGCCGGCGCGCGACAGCGCCTTCAGGTCGACGCCGGCGGCGACGAGCGCATCCTTCTGGCTGATCGGGATGCCGCGCATGCGCTCCATGACCATCACCGATGAGGTGCACCAGTCCCAATGCACTTCCGGCACGACGAGCAGCGTCGAGCCCTCGAAATTGCGCCTGAGCTGCGAGCAGTTCGACGCCTCGCGCATCAGGTCGAGCTCGTCCCTGAGGTACTTGGCGAACTCGGCGACGACCTCGCGCGGCTTCAGCCGCTTGCCGTCCGACCAGACCTTTTCGACCAGCCCGGCCAGCGTATCCATCAGCGCCAGGTCGTGCTCGATGACGCCCTGCATGTTCGGGCGCAGGATCTTCACGGCGACGTCGTGGCCGCCGTCCTTCTCGTGCAGGCGGGCGAAGTGCACCTGCGCCACCGAGGCGCTGGCCACCGGTTCGGCGCTGAACTCGGCAAAGACTTCGGACGCCGGCTTGCCGTAGGCCTTCTCGACCGCGGCCAGCGCCTCGGCCGACGAGAACGGCGGCACGCGGTCCTGCAGCTTGGCGAGTTCGTCGGCGATGTCGGGCGGCATCAGGTCGCGGCGCGTCGACAGCACTTGGCCGAACTTGACGAAGATCGGCCCGAGCGCTTCCAGCGCCTTCCTCAGGCGCACCGCCTCCGGCTCGTCGAAGCGGCGCCAGAAATGCAGCGCGCGCGAGATCGCCGCCAGCCGGCCGGAGGGCTCGTGTTCGAGCAGCATCTCGTCCAGCCCGTAGCGGCTGGAGACGGCGAGGATCTTGGCGAGGCGGAAGAGGCGCAAGGTGTGCGGGAACGCCGGAAGGGGGCGAAAAAGGCAGGAAAACCGCGAATTTACACGGATTCGCCGGGTCCCGGAAGCGCGTATAATCGCCGCTTTGACAATTTTCCCATCCCCGGCTTCAGCGAACCCCGAGCCTCGTTTCCTCGGTAGGGAAGCGGCGGCGAAAGACGCGCCCGCCCCGTTTCGTTCGGTCGTGCCGAAGGTGGATTGAACTATGACTCAGGATCTCCGTACCCATATCGCCGCGCTGCTGAAGGCGGCGCTGCAGAGCGTCGCGCCCGACGCCGCCGACACGGCCATCGTCCTCGACCGCCCGAAACAGGCGTCGCACGGCGACTTCGCCAGCAATCTTGCGCTGCAGATCGCCAAGGCGATGAAGCGCTCGCCGCGCGACGTCGCGCAGCTGCTGGTCTCCGAACTGCCGGCCTCGCCGTGGGTCGAGAAGACCGAGATCGCCGGTCCCGGCTTCATCAACTTCACGCTGAAGCCCGCCGCCAAGCTGAAGGTGGTCGGCGATGCGCTGGCCGCCGGCGCCGCTTTCGGCCGCGCGACGGCCGGCGGCCAGCGGAAGATCCAGATCGAGTTCGTCTCGGCCAACCCGACCGGCCCGCTGCACGTCGGCCATGGCCGCGGCGCCGCCTACGGCGCCTCGCTGTCCAGCCTGCTCGCCTTTGCCGGCTGGGACGTCACCCGCGAGTACTACGTGAACGACGCCGGCCGGCAGATGGACATCCTCGGCCTGTCGACCTGGCTGCGCTATCTGGAAATGCACGGTGAGCAGGTGCCCTTCCCGCCGAACGGCTATCAGGGCGACTACGTGCGCGGCATGGCCAAGCAGATGCAGCTGGCGCACCGCGACAAGTAC
>JANJTW010000118.1 GCA_024710925.1 Rhodocyclaceae bacterium
GCTGGTGCCATCGTGCGAATTGAGCAGGATGATCTCGTTGGCCTCGGCGCCGTTGATCTGGCTCGCATGGCGAAGGCGCAGCATATGCTTGGTGTAGTCGCGGCGGTCCTCCTGGCGCACGCGGGTCTGGCACACCATGAACGGCTGGAAGCCTTCCTTGCGCAGTTCGGTCAGCACAGCCGCCGTGGGAATGTAGCTGTACCGCTCGGAGCGGCTCTCGTGCGGGGTGTCCGCGAAGATGGAGGGCGCGACAGTGCGAATCTGGTCATCGGACAGCGGATGATTCGACCGCAGCACCGGGGAGCGATAAGCGAAGCGGGATGCGAGTTGCATGACGATCTCCTTGGATAAGAGACCGGAGCCCCGCCCCACCGGGGAGGAACCCCGGCGGGTGGTGAAACGCCGCTGGCGCGGCGGTTGGAATCAGGCCTTGGCGAGATGCCAGTCCTGGGACAGGGGAGCGAACTCGTAGCCCAACGTACCGAGACGGTCGCGCTGCTGACGCAGGACGCGGCGATCGACGGTGGCGTCGAGCTTGACGACCTCGCCCAGCGGCCAGAGCGCGCCGAACAGCGCCGCGTCGTCCGCCTCGGCCGAGGCCTCGGGGGATGCGGCGGCCGGCTCGCTGCCGAACGGCGTGGTATCGACCAGCGGATCGCGCGGGCTTCGAGGCTTCGCCTTCGGTTTGGCCTGGGGCACTGCCGGCGCGGGAGCCTGCGCTTCCTCGTCGATCGGATCGACTTCCTGTGGACTCAGCCGGCGGGCTTCGTCACGGCTCAGGGCGTCGATGTTGGACAAGGTCATCCCGCCCAGGAGGGCGCGGATCTCGATGACCATGCGGCCGTTGGCGTTGTACGTGGAGGGACGGATTTCGGCGATGACGAAATCGCCCTCGTACTTGCCTTCGGTGTACTGATCGAGCTCGGCGTTCTTCACGACGAACTCGCCGATGGAGGTCGCAAGGCGGCCGACGTTGAAGTCGCCGTTCCTGCCGTGGATGGTCTTGATGGCCAATTGGCCTGGGAGGGTGATCATGAAGGTCTCCTGCTGATGATGAGAGGGAAGGCCCCAGGGAACGGGGCCTTGCGGATCAGAACGACTCGGCAGCGGCCAATGCGGGGGCATCGGCAGAGTCGTCGGCAGCATCGGCGACGGGCTTGGAAGGCTCCGGTGCCGAGGCATGCTGCGCGGCGGGCGTGTTGGATGTCACGGGGACTTCCGGGTCACGCCCGTCGGTCTCGGTCGGCTTGGGTTCGGCCTTGTAGACGAGCATGCCGTCGACCTTGATCCAGCTGACGAACAGCAGGCGTGCCTTGAGGCTCACCCCCTGCTCGCCGGCACGCTTGCCCTTGGAGTAGGTGAAGGTGTCGGCCCACAGGTCGCCCAGACGAAACCCGATCATCACTTTCTTATCCGCCTCGACGGCGTCGATGCAGCGACGAACCAGGTGCTGCGCTTCCGACCCCGATACGCGCGTGTCGAAACGCACGTAGGAGACGTCGTCGCTGGGACCGTTTAGGGCCGCGATGTCGCAGGCCAGGAACGCCTCGCCTTTCTTGGGCTTCACTTCGCGGATGCGATTGAGATACCCGAGGCCGGTGATGTGCAGATCGAAATAGGACTTTTCGGTGGAAGTGGTCATGGTGAATCTCCTGAAGGACAAGGTTGCGGAGACACACCCGACCCAGGCGGGGAAGGTGTGGAAACCCCCGCGTGGGTTGATGGAACAACTCGGTGGCATCACCATCGGGAATCGATGGGCGTTCGCGCGTGGATGCCGGTGCGAACTGGGGTGATCAACGCGGCCGGAACCGCGCCGTAGCCTTGAGGATCATGGCTACCTGGGGATGCTGCTGACGGGAGTCAGCGGAACATGGCAAGAAGCGTGGAGGTAGGACGGCACCCTGGCGAGCAGATATCGGTTTTCGCCAATTTCCGCATTGGTGGGGTTTCGGTGACGACGCGCCAGTGACGCGTAAGCCGGCGACTCGTTGATTTTTCAATCTTGCACGTTCCGGATCCGACTGGAAGCTCAGGCTCAAAGGCAGGTGACAACGTCACAGCGGTCGTTCGAGCCGACTGACCGCCGACAAGTCGTCGGCCGGAACGGCCAGTCAGTTGCCGCGGACCGAACGGCCGCAGACCGCCCGCGCCCTCACCGCTGCCGTTCATCACACACTAATGAACAGCAGCTTCCACTTGCACGCTGCTGGCAAGCTCCGACCCACGGCAGAGGTGGCCGTTCAGCTCGGAGTGAGCAGCCATAGCAATTACGCCTGAATCAAGCGCTCCTCGTCATTGTCGTCATTGCAAGATGGTCGCCCGCCATTTACATTGCATTCTACTGTTCCCTCGCAGCCGTTTCGCATCCGTAACCCCACGCCTGGACCCTACGTCATGGCAGACCATAAGTTCGGCGGACCTTGGACCCTCGTCAAGCTCGATCTCTTGGAGAAGTACCTCCACTTCTTTGGAACCGCGCTGCAGGACCAGCCCAAACCCGACTCCCGGTTCAGGCGATGCTACATCGATGCGTTCGCAGGCACGGGCAAGTGCACCGTCCGGGTAGGCAAGACGGCTCGTGCGACGGTGCAGGGCTCCGCCGAGATTGCCTTGGCTACGGAGCCTGCCTTCGATGTTCTCCACTTGATCGACCTCGACCCTTTACACGCGGAGGACCTCCGCCTGCTTGCATCTTCCGCAGCCCCGCGCGACGTCCGCGTGTATCAGGAGGACTGCAACGCAGCGCTCCGTCGGATTATCGAAAGCACCGACTGGAAGGGAACACGGGGTGTTGCGTTTCTTGACCCGTACGGGATGGCTCTACACTGGGAGACCTTGAAAGCGATTGCGGACACCAAAGCGCTTGATGCTTGGTACTTGTTCCCTTTGAGCGGAATTTTTCGGCAAGCGGCGAGGGACTTCAATCGTATGCTGCCGGAAAACGCCGAAGCGATCGATCGTATCCTGGGAACCGATGAATGGCGCGAGCGGTTCTATCTAACGGACTGTCAGACTGTGCTAGTGGATGAAGATCAGGCCACACGCCGTTACCGTGTCGCGACCCCCCGCGACATCGCGGCCTATGTTCATGAGCGACTGTGCTCGATTTTTCGTGGCTGGGTGAGCCCGCCGGTCATACTCCCTGAGAGCGGAGCACCATTGTTCGCGCTGTTCTTCGCGGTTTCGAACCCGGCATCCAAGGCGGTCGAACTCTCTATGCGGGGCGCAGGGCATCTGTTTGAAATGCTGAGGAAGAAGCGTATCGGCCCGAGGAATCTCACTACCCCCGCAGATGAGTCTTCACTCTCGTTGTTTTGAACAGGATGCCCGCCAGCGAATCATCATGCCGTGGGGTCCTGACCCATAAGCGAGTTAAGAATACGCAGCGTTGAATGAAATAGCGAACCTCGATCAGCCGACTGCCCCCCCGACACAGAGCCCCCGTTGCCCCGAGCCAAAGCGGACGTTCTCGTTGTGGAGTCAATTGGAATTCGCTAGCCCTTCGCGGAGTTCCCGGCGACTCTCATCTTGACCGCCGAACCACCAACCCCGAGGAGTGCGCTCGCCAAATTTACAAGTACGCGGCAAAAGACGCGCCTTGAAACTCGGTCAACACACCCCATCTATGGGCGCCATGCGTCGGATCAATGATCGATGCGGATTACGCGGGACTGGGTTGAGCGACGTGGCGGCATCGAGGCGCGCCGATGAGCACGGTCAGCCCTGCTGATGTTTTTGGCCGCCGGAATGATCACGTAGCGTGATGGTGGAGGGTGTTGGCCACAGAGAAAAGATGAACGAGAACTCGGCCGAATGTCACGAGAAGAAGAACAACGACCGCTGAATGGATGGCAATATCCGATCTGACGGACCGATTCTCGCCGCACTGCGACGCAAGGTACCGTCCTTTCCGACGACCCGCAGGATCTTGTTGGCGCTCAACTCGAACAAGGCCTGTTGATAGATGTCACTGTAGGCCGGGGAAAGGTTGCAGGTGCCGGCATACAGTCGCTCATAGGTCATCCCGTCGTTGGTACCGCAAATGATCTCTGGAATCTGCTCCTTCAGCGCAGCCACACTGCGACTACGAGCAACGTCGTCGAACTCGAATCCCAGCCGGGCCTGACCTCTGTGCCCGTCATCGTATGCGGGGTCGTAGCCGATCATGTTGAACATGTCCAGACCTGCGCCGGCGTAATGGATGAAGTCGTTCTGGTTTTTCCAATGCACAGCCGTCATCACATCACGCGCCTTGTGGTGTTGCGACAGGTGTAGCAGCCAGTAGTCACCATGTCCCTTACGGTTTCGGATGAAGAACGGCGTGTAATGCTGCGCACCACAGTCGGTGACAAGTTCCCTGTATAGCGCAGACTGGATGAACAGGCGCCAGTCGCGCTCATCCTGCTTGATCTCAGAGAGAGTGCGATCGCCCAGGCAGTTGGGTATCTCGATCTGGTTCAGGCCATTCTGAAAGTTGCGCTCGTCCGCATAGTTCAACAGGGAGTCGACGCCGAACGTCAGAATGATCTCGGCACTCGGCAAGCTACTCAGAATCGTGTTGATGAGCGACTTTGGGACCGCCGTGTAGCCGAACTGATCGAGGATGAAGATGGAGCGCCCATTCCGGGGGCTCTTCTTCTTGACGAAGTCGATGATGGCGGCGGCCTCTTCCTGGAAGCGACCATGCCGCAGAAAGATGTTCTTCCCGATGCGGGAACCGTGGCCCTCTTCCTCAAGCACCTTTCGAAGGTGGTGGTGGGCGTGCCTGTTGGCCTCGATGAAGAAGTGGGAGATGTCGAGGCGGACGGGCTTGGTTCTCGTTCTGTTGATCTCGAACTCGGCCTCTCGTTCGGCATTGAGCAAAATGAACGGCGAGCCCTTCACGAGTTCCCTGGTATCGGCGTGGTAGTAGAGGCCACCACCGGCGAAGCCGTCGACCAGCGTCAGCTTGAACTCGTCACGAGGTTGACCACTTCCAACAAGCGTCTGGAAGTACGCGCTGAGGTAGGACTGAAGAATCTTGTGTTTGGCGATGCTGTGCTGCTGGATTTCGTCGGGACCGTTCTTCCAGGAATAGTGCTTGATCGCCATACTCACCTAGCGTAATGATGGGGCGGGCATCTCGTCGAAGGTACGACCTTTCAATATCCGTCCATTGTACTTCTTCGCACGTCGCTTACCATCGGCACCCCAACCTCCCCATTGCTTGAAGAAGAAGGCCACGCCTTGCCGTTCGCATTGATCCTGAATCGACTCAGCCCATTCTGACCGCATAGGGCGAGCCTTGGGTCCCGACTCTCCGCCCACGATGACCCAATGGATATCCTTCAGGTCGATCTCGCCGAGGTCTTCGAGTAACGGCTCGATCGACAGAAAGCGTACGGTTGCCTTCACGGAGCGGAGGTAATCGATCCGCGGCAGGCCGTAGTGCTGATCCTCGACGGACACTCCCAACCAGGCGTTGGGTGGCGCCTCCTTGCCCTCGAAGTAGCGCGCCATTCGCTCGGCGCGCTTGGTGAGTATCTGGAAGGTGTGCCAGTGGGCCGCACGGATGGTCTCGAACACCGAGTCGATGAACTCAAATGGCACCTCGTCGTGGAAGAGGTCCGACATGGAGTTCACGAAGTAGACTGTCTGCTTCTTCCGCTGGAGGGGTTCCTGCAACCGGTTGCGCAACAGGGTGAGCTTGAACCCGTTCTCGTAGCCCGGCGTGCGCATCGCCTGTAGGCGTTTTGCCATCACCTCGGCGTAGCAGTGCTTGCAACCAGGCGAGACCTTGTCGCACCCCGTTGTGGGGTTCCAAGTCATCTCCGTCCACTCGATCTTGGTGTTAGTGCTCATGATCGCCAACTCGATACACAACCAGCAGAAGCGCACCCGACCAGCGGCGTACGTCCTGCAGGCTCATAGAATGTCCGAATATTGTCCCACGGCTGGAGCGCATTCTTGCCACTGTCCCCGACAAACAGCGACGAATCGGATGAAGCCTCCGTATAGTCACAATTGGCTGGCCTATCAACATAGCGAGCGGAAGTAGTTGGCTGCATCTCGCCCAAGGGTTCACCTAGGCTGGGAGCCCGCTGCAAGTACCGAGGAAGATCCGTAAGCGGTCATTCAGCCTCTGGCCAGCCTGTCGCACGCGTCAGTTTCCGCCGGACAGCTACACCGGCGGGTGCCGGCAGGGGCGGTCCCGGACGGGGCTGGAGGCGAGTGTGTGCGCGCGGCGAGGGCCGCGGCGGCGAAAATGAGACGCCCCCGGGAGCGGGGGCTAGGAATGTAGGACCGTCAGTTGCCGTTCGGCGGTGGGGCCACGGCCTCCAACGACAGGTGTGTCGTGGTGGCAGACACTTCGAGGTCGTTCGCACTGCGCAGGATGAGCGCAAAGACACCTTCGCGCGGATCGAAAAACTCGCCGAAATCGTCGCCACCAAATTCGGCGCGCGCCAACTCCCACTGGTCATCGAATGCATCGACATCCGGATTGCAGCCCACGGCGTAGGCGATGAGCTTCTGGCGCCCATCAGGCCTGCGCTCGCCACACTCGGCCAGGAAATATACGCCCTGATCCTTGACCAAGACGACACGACATTGGTTGACCACCGCTTCGAGGAGCACGGGCCGCAGCTCGGTACCTTTGAATCGAACAGACATGGATGGGATCTCCAGGGAGAGGAATGAAGGGCCTCCTGCCGCGAGGACGTGAGGCCGCGTGGCGGTCAGTGCCGAGCAGACGTGCGGCCGGACAGGCATTGCACTCGGATGCGCCGCCAGTTCCCGTCGTCGATCAATCGTTCCAGCGTCTCGCCGAGAGAGTCGAAGAACACCTTACCGACCCGCTCGACGAGTTCGCCGTCGCGGTGCAGTTCCACCGCGTACAGGTCGAGCCCGCGCTCGTACAGGACAGTGACGCGGCCCTGAAACTTAGCCGTGGTCACCGCGAAACCAATGGCCGGCGGCGTCGCGATGATGTCTTCGGGCAGCGGATCGACCCAGGTGAAGTCCCGCGCGCCGGCATCCACCAGCAGGTGGGTGATGCGCCGGAAACCATCGGGAGCGGGCAACTGCTCCATCTGTTGGATTAGCTCCTGCAGTTCGGGGCAACGAGGCTCGGGGATCGGCAGCTT
>JANJTW010000140.1 GCA_024710925.1 Rhodocyclaceae bacterium
ACCGGAGCGGAGCGCGGCGATCATCGCGTCCGTGATCTCGGCAGCCTTCATCCACGGGCGCTGCTCGAAGGGCACCACGTCGCTCGGCACCTCCTGCCAGGTCTCGCCGTCGAACTTGTTCGAGCGGTTGCCGTTCCAGAAGTAGGTGACGTGGCCGAACTTCTGCGTCTCCGAGCAGGCGTACTGCGCGACGCCGCTCTTCGCCAGCCACTCGCCCAGGGTGTCCTGGATCGCCGGCGGCGCGACGAGGAAGCGCTGCGGCAGCTTCAGGTCGCCGTCGTACTGCAGCATGCCGGCGTAGGTCACCTGCGGCACGCGGACGCGGTCGAACTGGTCGAAGCCCGCTTCCTCGAAGGCGCGCGTGATCTCGATCGCGCGGTCGCCGCGGAAGTTGTAGAAGACCACCGAATCGCCGTCCTCGATGGTGCCGACCGGCTGGCCGTCCTCGGCGATGACGAAGGGCGGCAGGTCCTGGTCGATGGTGCCCGGGTGCTGCGCGCGCAGCGCCTTGACCGCCTCGGTCGCATTGGCGAACTGCGGGCCTTCGCCGAGCACGTGCGTCCTCCAGCCCTTCTCGACCATCGGCCAGTTGGCGTCGTAGCGGTCCATCGTGATGTGCTGGCGGCCGCCGCCGGAGGCGATGCGGGCATCGAAGCCCTCCGTGCTCACTTCGGCGAGGAAGGCCTCGAACGGGACGACATACTCCAGCGCGCTGGTTTCCGGGACGTCGCGGCCGTCGAGCAGCGCATGGATGCGCACGCGCTTGAGCCCTTCGGCCTTGGCCTGCACGACCATCGCCTTCAGGTGGTCGATGTGACTATGCACGTTGCCGTCGGAGAAGAGGCCGATGAAATGCAGCGTTCCATTTTTTGCGCCGGCGACGATCTGCCGCCACGCCTCGCCCTGCCAGATGGCGCCGGACGCGATGGCGTTGGCGACCAGCGCCGCGCCCTGCGCATAGACCTGGCCGGCGCCGATGGCGTTGTGGCCGACCTCGGAGTTGCCCATGTCGTCGTCCGACGGCATGCCGACGGCGGTGCCGTGCGCGCGCAGGCGGATGTTCGGGTAGCGGGCGAAGAGGCGGTCGAGGGTCGGCTTGCGGGCGGCGGCGATGGCGCTGCCGGCGTCGTTCTTCGGCAGGCCGTAGCCGTCCATGACGATGATCACGACCGGGCCGGGAACGCCGGCGAAGGCGGGGAATTTCTGCAGCATGGCGGTTTCCTGCGGGCTGGGCGCCGGCGCGGCCGGCGCAAAGGAGGGGATTATATCAGCGCGCCGCCGGCCGCCCGGGCAGCGGGCCGTAGCCCGGGTCGCCGCCGGACAGCTCGCGCCACAGGCCGGCCAGCGGCACCTTGTTCTGCGCGGTGAAATCGACCCATTCGGTCGGGATGCGGGCCTCGGGATGGAAGCGCACCCCCCAGATCGGCTCGAAACGTTCGCTGGACAGCGAATAGCGCGCGTCGCCGTAGACGTCGGGCGCGGCCGGCGCGCGCGCCACCCAGCCGTCGGAGAACCAGGCGAAGCGCCGGTAGTCGCGGACGACGCGTTCGTTGGCGCGCTCGGCCGGCGTCAGCGCCAACTCCGGCGCCAGCGCCACCGTGCTGCCGGCCTTCCAGCTCAGCCCGCCGGCGGCGCGGATGCGGTCGGTGTGCAACACGCCGCCGGACTCGTAGACCGAGCGCCAGAGGAAGAAATTGCCGACCGTCGGAAACATCTTCGCGCGCGTCACCGGATGCCCGCGCGCGGCGGCGATTTCCGCCTGCGCGGCAAGCGCGCGCTCCTGCTGCCAGGCAGCGGCGCCGGTATAGGCGAGCGCGCCGGCGAGGCCGAGCGCCGTCGGCCAGCGCCGCCCGCTGCGCACGCCGAAGACGAGGCCGGCGAGCAGCAGCAGCGTCAGCAGCGGCCCGACCGTCGTCAGCCAGTGCCAGGCGACGCGCAGGTCGGAGAACGGCCACAGCAGCTGCGTGCCGTAGTTGGTGCAGGCGTCGAGCACGCCGTGCGTCGCATAGGCGAGCGTCGCCGCGCCGAGCAGCGGCCGCCAGTCGGCGCGCTGCGCACGCCGGAGCAGCCAGGGCGCCGCGGCGAGCGCGCCGCCGACCGGGACGAAGGCGAAGGCGTGCGTGAACTGGCGGTGCACCTCGATATTGAGCAGCGGGTCCGCGCTGCTGCGGATGAAGAATTCGACGTCGGGCAAAAGACCGGCGAACGCGCCGACCAGCCAGGCGCGCCGGCCCAGCTTCGGGCCGAAGGCGACGTGCGCCGCGGAGGCACCGAGCAGGGCGTGGGTCAGGGGGTCCATGAAACGGTCGGGCGGTGGCGGGCGGAAACGGTCGGAAGGAAGCGGTCGGACGCGGCGCGGCGAGTATTTCGGGTTTCCCGCCGCCGGTCAACGCCCGCCGGCGTCAGCGCCGCCCGGGCGCCGGCAGGGCCGCCGACAGCCGCTCCCACAGGCGCTCCAGCGTCGCCCGCTGCAACGGGCTGCCCGGCTCCGGGTGCGCCGCGTAAAGCGCGACGACGAGGCGGCGGTCGAAGTCGACGTAGAGGCTGCTGCCGTGCGCGCCGAGAATGGCGATGCGGGCGCCGGGGCCGGCCAGGCGGACGAAGCCGTAGCGCGCCTCGGCGCCGGCACGCAGGCCGTCCAGCCCGGGCGCCTCGCCGCCGGTCGCCGGCGCCGTCAGCGCCTCGACGAACCAGCCGGGAATCCGGCTGCGCTGCGGGCTGACGCGCGCCTCGACGAGCAACTGCCCGAGGCGGGCGAAATCGCGCAGCGACATGACGAGGCCGCCGGCCAGTTCGCTGCCGGCGGCATCGGTCAGCCAGGCCACCGGCTGCTCCGGGCGCAGGCGGACGAGCAGCTGCTCGCAGAAGAGGCGGGCGAGCGGCATGCCGTGCGCCTCGGCAAGCAGCCAGACGAGCAGGTCGTCCTCCGGGCCGCCTTCGGCGGTCGGCGGCGGCTGGTCGCGCAGGCCGGCGTCCCAGCGCACCGGCTGGCGCAGCCAGTCGCGGACGCCGCCCGGCGCCGGCGCACCGGCCCAGCCGGCCGCCTGCTGCCAGCCGGCGAGGTCGGCGGCCGACCAGTCGAAGCGCGCCTCGCCGTCGAGCAGGCGCTGCACCGACAGCCGGCGCAGGCCGGCCTGATTGGCCAGCGCCGGCACGTAGCGGGCGACCGCGCGCTCGCCGGCGAGCCGGCCCTGCGCCAGCGCCATGACGCCGAGCAGCGAGAGCAGCGGCCGGCCGGCCCGCTGCAGCAGATGCGGCGCGTCGGTGCGCGCGTCGTGCCAGGCGCGCTCGGCGAAGACGCGGCCGTTGTAGAGGACGAGCACGGACTCGGCGGCGAGGCGGCTGTCGAGCAGCGCGGCGACGCTGCGCTTCGTCCCGTCGACCGGATCGTCCAGCGTCAGCCGGTCGAGGTCGAGCGGCTGCGCCGCCGCCGGCAGCGGCTGCGCATCCGGCGCCGCCGGCAGACTCAGCCGCGGCAGGAAGGTTTCCGGCGTGCGCAGCCCGGCGCGCAGGTGGCCGGGCGTCCGCCAGTTGCCGGCGTCGATCCATTCGCCGAGGGCGCGGCTGCCGGCCGGCAGGCGTTCCGGCACGCAGCTGGCGGCGGCCTGCGCCGCAGTGCCGGCGAGCAGCGCGCCGGCGCACAGGACATGGCCTAGGTTCATCGCGATTCCTCCCCGTTCGTAGCGGCCCGCATCAGCCGCTCGCTCGCCTCGCGCACGACGTCGTGCAGGTTGCCATGCGCCGCCTGGCGCGTACGCAGCCAGGCGGCATCGCCATCGCCGGAGGCGGCGACGGTACGCAGCGACGCCAGCCAGCCGGCGCAGTCGAGCGCGTCGGCATCCTCGGCGAGCGCGTCGAACAGCCCGAGCAGCCGCTCGCGCAGCGGCTCCTGACATTGCTTCACCGGGTCGGAAATCATCGCCGCCATGCCGTAGCGGCAAGCCTGGAACTTGTTGTAGCGGGCGACGTGCTGCCAGCGCTCGGCGAAGAGCGGCGGCCGCGTGCGCAGCAGGTGGCGGCACAACGCCTGCGCCAGCGCGGCCAGCGCCGTCGCCCGGTCGACGTCGAGCGGCGTGTCGCAGACGCGGATCTCGACCGTGCCGTACTCCGGCTTCGGCCGCACGTCCCAGTAAAGGTCCTTGATGCTGTTGACAATGCCGCAGGCGTGGAGGAATTCGAAGTGGCTGACGAAGGCCGCCCAGTCGGCGAGCGGCGGGCACTGGCCACTCAGCGGGAAGGCGGAGACGGCGTTCAGCCGCGCCGACTGGAACAGCGTGTCGACGCCGTCGACGTAGGGCGACGACGCGGACAGCGCGATGAACGCCGGCACGTGCTCGGCCAGCGCCTGCGTCAGCCAGATCGCGTCGTCGGCCGAGACGCAGCCGACGTGCACATGCTGGCCGAAGACGGTGAACTGCTTGGCCAGGTAGCCGTAGCGCTGGTAGATCTGGTCGAAGCGCTCGCCCGGGCAGATGCGCCGCTCGGCCCAGCGGTGGAAGGGATGCGTGCCGCCGCCGCAGACGCCGATGTTGTTCTTCGCGCAATGGCGGACCAGCGTTTCGCGCAGGCCGGCAAGATCGGCGGCGATGCCGGCGATGCGCGCCTGCGGCTGCGTGCTGACCTCGATCATGCTTTCGGTGATTTCGAGCTTGACCTCGCCGAAGCGGCCGTCGTAGTCCATCGCGCCGAGCAGGTCGGTGGCGCCGCGCGTCAGGTCGAAGTCGCGGCGCGAGACAAGCTGCAGTTCGAGTTCGACGCCAAGGGTCAGCGGCTCGCTCTGCGTGAAACTGCCGAGGATCGGTTCGCTCATCCGATGTCTCCTGCGTTCTTTTCCGTTTTTTCCGTTTCACCGGCGCGGACGAGGGCGAAACGGCACAGCGCCGGCCCGGCGATTTCCATGATCGCCGCCGCGAACAGCGGCAGCAGCAGCGCCGAACGGCCGACCTCCGGGTACAGCCCGGCGATCTCGTAGGCCATGAACACCGCCGTCGCCGACAGCGGCTGGATGCCGAGGCCGACGAGCAGGCGCTTCGCCGGCGGCAGCTCGCCGCCGGCGACGTACAGCGCGACCACCTTCGCCACCGCGCGCACGCCGAGCAGGCCGAGCGCGTAGAGGCCGGTCAGCCAGGTGAACTCCCGCCACGGCAGCGAGGCGCCGACGACGACGAAGAGGATGATGGCGAGCAGCCAGTGGCCGTCGGGCAGTTCGGTGTAGCGCAGCGTCTGCCGTTCGTCGCGCAGCGCCAGCAGCATGCCCATCAGGAACAGCGTCAGGAACACCGGCACCGCCAGCATGCGCGCCAGGCCGACGGCGAACAGCGCGCTGGCGACGAGGATGAAGACCTGCGCCAGCGAGCGCTTCGGCAGGCGGACGGCGACGGCCAGCGCGAAGCGCGAGACCAGCCAGGCGATCAGCCCACCGCCGGCGACCACCCAGAGCGGATGCGCGACGGCGTTCAGCCAGTCGCCGGAGAGCTCGCT
>JANJTW010000203.1 GCA_024710925.1 Rhodocyclaceae bacterium
GCGGCGATGCCGAGCAGGACGACGCCCATGTGCGCCACCGACGAATAGGCGATCAGCCGCTTCAGGTCGGTCTGCCGCCAGGCGAGCACGCTGCCGTAGACCAGCGAGAGCAGCGCCAGCGCGGCAAGCGCGTCCTGCAGCGCGAGCATCGCCGCCGGCAGCGTTTCGGCGGCGCGGATCAGGCCGTAGCCGCCCATCTTCAGCAGCACGCCGGAGAGCAGGATGGAGACCGGGCTCGGCGCCTCGACGTGCGCCAGCGGCAGCCAACCGTGCAGCGGGAAGACCGGCATCTTGACGCCGAAGCCGATGAACAGGCCGGCGAAAATCAAGAGCTGCGTCGCCGGCGGCAGGCCGCGGCCGCCTTCAGCCATGTCGGCCATGGCGAAGCTGTGCCCGGGCGCGGCGTCGTAGAGCAGCAGCAGCGCGACGAGCATGAACACCGAGCCGCCGAGCGTATACAGCACGAAGTTGAGCGCCGCGCGGTGGCGCTGCGCGCCGCCCATGCGGTCGATCAGGAAGAACAGCGGGATCAGCGTCAGTTCCCAGAAGACGTAGAACAGCGACCAGTCGCGGGCAAGGAAGACGCCGAGCATCGCCGATTCGAGCACCAGCAGCAGCGCGAAGTAGAGGCGCGCGCCCTTGCGGATGCCGCCCGAGGCGAGGACGGCGACGACGCAGAGCAGCGTGGCGAGGAGGACCAGCGGCAGCGACACGCCGTCGACGCCGAGGGCGAAGCTGGAGCCGACGCGCGGGTTCCACGGCCGCGTCTCGAAGTACTGCTGGGCGGCAATGCTGCTGTCGAAGCCGGCCGCCAGCAGCAGGGCGACGGCGAGCGCAGCGACGGAAACCGCCAGGGCAAGACTCCGGATCAGCGCCGGCTGGCGTGCCGGCAGGACAGCGACCAGCAGGGCGCCGGCGAGCGGCAGCAGTAGCAGGGTTTTCAGCACCGACGCGATCCAACCCCTCGCATGCCGCCTCTCCTCCTTGCGATTATCCTTGTGATGTCCGACGATTATGCCAGCACCAAGGACTCCGGCGAAGGGAATGCAATGAACGTCACGCACGATGCGGCCGCCACCGGCGGCACGGACGAAATCCGCGCCTGCCGGCTGCGCATCCGCGGCCTCGTCCAGGGGGTCGGCTTCCGCTATGCGCTGGCTGTCGAGGCGCAGGCGCTGGGACTCGCCGGCTGGGTACGCAACCGTCACGACGGCAGCGTCGAGGCGCTGCTGCAGGGGGCGCCGGCAGCGATCGAGGCGCTCGCGGACTGGGCGCATCGCGGTCCGCCGGCGGCGCGCGTGACCGCCGTCGAGCGCTCGCCGACGGCCGTCGATGCGTCCCTCGCCGGTTTCGCGCAGCACCCGGACGCCTGACGCCCCGCCCGGCCGGCGTTCCCGCGACCGGGGAAACGCAGTATCCTGACGCCCCGCCGCCCCGGCAACCCGATTCGCATATCAAGGAGAAGACTATGGCCGTCCTCGTCGGCAAGCAGGCCCCCGACTTCAACGCCACCGCCGTCTACGGCAACAACGAGATGAAGCCGCTCAAGCTCTCGGACTACAAGGGCAGGTATGTGGTGATGTTCTTCTACCCGCTCGACTTCACCTTCGTCTGCCCGTCCGAGCTGATCGCCTTCGACCACCGCCTCGACGAGTTCCGCGAACGCGGCGTCGAGGTCGTCGGCATCTCGATCGACTCCGAGTTCACCCACCTGGCCTGGAAGAACACGCCGGTCGAGAAGGGCGGCATCGGCCAGGTCCGCTACCCGCTGGTCGCCGACATCAAGCACGAGATCTGCCGTGCCTACGACGTCGAATTCGCCCCGGCCGGCGTCGCCTTCCGCGGTTCCTTCCTGATCGACCGCAGCGGCGTCGTCCGTCACCAGGTGGTCAACGACCTGCCGCTCGGCCGCAACGTCGACGAGATGCTGCGCATGGTCGACGCGCTGCAGTTCACCGAGGAGCACGGCGAGGTCTGCCCGGCCGGCTGGCAAAAGGGCAAGAAAGGCATGACCGCGTCGCCGGACGGCGTCGCCCGCTATCTCGCGGAGAACGCCGCCGGGCTCTGAGCGCCGCCGCACCCCATCGGAAAAGCCGTCGCCAGGACGGCTTTTCCATTTTCCGGCGGCCCGTTTTCGCATCTGGCGGCCCGGGTTGACGCAGATCAAGGCTGGTCGACATTGGCGCACGACAAAATGCCGTAACATTTTTTCGGCATCCCCGATGGCGCTCCGCATCTCCCGCTGGCTCGGCCTGTTCGTCCTGTCGGCGCTGACTTCGCTGTCGGGGGCCGGCACGGCCGCAGCAGCGGCGCCGGACGAACTGCGGGTGATGGCGGCGACCTCCCTGGCGCCGCTCGCCGGCGAGCTGGAGACGGCGCTGCGCCGGCAAGGCGGGCGCATCCGCCTGACGATCGCCGGCGGCGAGGCGGCGTTGACCGCCGTCGCCGACGGCGAGGCGGAGGCGGCGCTGCTGACGCGCGCCCTCGACGACAACGAGGCCACCCGCTTCGTCGGCCGCATCGTCGGCCACGACAGCCTGCTGCTCGTCGTGCACGAACGCAACCCGCTGGACGACATCAGCGAGGCGCAGGTACGCGCCATCTTCTCGCGCGAATTTTCCGACTGGCAGCAGATCGGCGCCGGCAACGCCGGCGCCATCGTTCCCGTCCGCCGCGGCCTCGCCAGCGCCACCCGCCGGCTCTTCGACCGGGCCTTCGGCATCGGCAACGTGATGCCGGTCGGCGCCGTCGAACTCGCCTCCAACCTGGCGACGGTGCTCTACGTCGCCGCCGATCCGCAGGCGATCGGCTACGTTTCCGCCGGCGCCTATGCCCAGGCGCGGCAGCGGGGGCTGCGCATCAAGGCGCTGCGCATGGCCGGGCAGGCGCCGGACGCGCGCACCTGCGCCGACGGCAGCGCCTACCGGCTGTGCCGGCCGCTGCTGCTCGTCGTGCGCAAGGAAACGCCGGCGCGCCGTACGGCAGCGCTGGCGGCGATGCTGACCGGCCCGCTCGGCGAGGACCTGCTGATCCGCCACGGCTTCGCGCCGGCCGCCGCCCGATGAGCACGCCGCACACGCCCGCCACGCAGTCGCTGCGTACCCGGCTGTGGACCTTCTTCTCCGCCCTCTGCCTGTTCATCGCCGGCAGCGCCGTCTTCAACCTGTACAACCTGCGCGCCGACCAGCAGTTCCTCGAACAGGGGCTGATCCCCAACCTGCTCGCCGAGCAGCGCGCCGAGAAGTTGCGCCAGGTCGTCGTGGACATGATGCGCCTCGTCTATCAGGCGAGCTACGAGCACGACGAGGCGATGCTCTACGAAGCCGGCGCGCAGGCGGCCGCCTTCTTCGACGCGCACGAGGCGCTCGGCGCGCAGCTGCGGGCGCTGCCGGCGGACGGCCCGAACTACGCGCAGACGCTCGCCCACCACGGGCGCATCGGCAACAGCTTCCGCCACGTCACGACCTCGGCGCTGTCGCTGCTCGCCGACGGCTCGCGTGGCGGCCGGCGCTCGGAGGCCGAACTGGCCAACCTGCGCTTTTCGACGGCGGCGCTGACCGACGAGCTGAGCCGCTTCGTCGGCATCCTCGCCAGCGACATCGACGACGTCGTCGCCGCGACGCAGCAGCGCATCGCCAAGGCGCGCCAGCTGCAGATGGCGTCGATCGCCGTCGCCGTCGTCGCCATGGGCTTCTTCTTTTTCTTCCTGTCCTACCGGCTGGTGGCGCCGGTGCGCGAGCTGTTCGATTTCGTCATGCGCGCACGGACAGCGCCGCTCGACATCGTCGAACGCCACCAGGGCCGGCAGCGCGACGAAATCTCGGCGCTCGGCGTCGGCATCAACACGTTGCTCGACCGGCTGCAGGAGGCCGGCGTCTCGCGCGATTTCGTCGACCGCGTGTTCGATACGGCGCCGCTGGCGCTGCTCATCGTCGGCCCCGACCAGTGCGTCCGGCGCAGCAACCGCAGCGCGCGCGAACTGCACGGCGGCCGGCCGGACGGCGAGCGCATCGACCGGCTGCTGACGCGCGGCGCGGACAACGAGGGGCTCTGGCGCACGGCCGGCGGCGACGGCATTCCGGTCCAGGTGTCGACGGCCGAGATCTTCGACCGGCAGATCGGCGGCGCCGGGCTGGTCGTCGGGCTGGCCGACCTCAGCCACCGCAAGCGGATCGAGAACGCCCTGCGCCGCCGCGAACGCCTGCTGCAGGCGGTGGCCGCGGCCGGCAGCCAGCTGCTGACGCGGCGCGACGACAACCCGATTCCGGAGACGCTGCGCCTGATCGGCACGGCGATCGGCGCCGATTTCGGCAACATCATCGAGACGCACGCCGCGGCCGACGGCAACGGTTCGCGGGCCAGCCTGCGCCATGAGTGGTGCGGCGACGGCTGCACCGCCTTCCTCGGCCGCGCGGAAGCGCAGGACATGGACTGGGAGCGCATCCTGCCGCGCTGGCAGGCGGCGCTGGCCGCCGGCCGCACGTTCACGACGACGATCGGCGAAGCGACCGGCGCCGAGCGCGAGTGGCTGGCGCGGCGGCAGGTGGCCTCGGCGATCGTGCTGCCGATCCGCATCGACGGCTGCCTCTGGGGCATGATCGCCTTCGCCGACACGCACGGCCCGCGCCGCTGGGAAGAGGGCGAGAGCGAGGTGCTGCAGACGGTCGCCGCCGACATCGGCCACCTGATCCTGCAGGAGCAGGCGCTGTCGCAGCTGCGCCTGTCGGCGCGCGTCTTCGCCGAAAGCGGCGAGGCAATCGCCGTCACCGATGCGCGCGGCAACTTCGTCTCGGTCAACCGGGCGTTCACCGAGGTTACCGGCTACGCGCCGGAAGAAGTCATCGGCAAGAACCCCCGCCTGCTGCAGTCGGGGCGGCACGACGCCTCGTTCTACGCGGCGATGTGGCAGCAGATGGCGGAAAGCGGCGGCTGGCAGGGCGAGGTCTGGAACCGGCGCAAATCGGGAGAAATCTACCCCGAGTGGCTGAACATCTCGGCGGTGCGCAGCCCGGCCGGCGACATCACGCACTACGTGGCGATCTTCTCCGACATCACCGAGCGCAAGGCGGCGCAGGCGCGCATCGAATACCTCGCCCACCACGACCCGCTTACCGGGCTGCCGAACCGCTCGTTGCTGCGCGAGCGACTGGAGCAGGAAATCGGCCGCGCGCGCCGCTCGGACACCAAGCTCGGCGTGCTCTTCCTCGACCTCGACCGCTTCAAGACGGTCAACGACTCGCTCGGCCACGCCACCGGCGACCGCCTGCTGCGCGCCGTCACCGAGCGCCTGCGCGGCTGCCTGCGGGAATCGGACGTCGTCTGCCGCCAGGGCGGCGACGAGTTCATCGTCCTGCTGCCGGAACTGAAGAACGCCACCGATGCGGCGCAGGCGGCGCGCAAGATCATGGACTCGCTGAGCCATCCGGTCGACGTCGGCGCGCAGCTGGTGCACACCTCGTTCAGCATCGGCATCGCCCTCTTCCCGGAGGACGGCCACACGACGTCGGCGCTGCTCAAGGCCGCCGACCTGGCGATGTATCACGCGAAGGAAACCGAGCGCGGCACCTACCGCTTCTTCACCGCCGAGCTCAACGCCCGCGCCGTCGAACGCCTGGAACTCGACGGCAAGCTGCGCGAGGCGCTGCGCCAGGACGAATTCGAGCTGCACTACCAGCCGCAGTGGTCGCTCACCGACGGCCGGCTGACCGGCGTCGAGGCGCTCGTCCGCTGGCATAGCGGCGGCACGCTGGTGTCGCCGGCGCGCTTCATCCCGGTCGCCGAGGACAATGGCCTGATCATCCCGCTCGGCGCCTGGATTCTCGAAGAAGCCTGCCGGGCGGCGATGGCCTGGCGAAGCCGCGGGCACGACCTGACGGTGGCGGTCAACGTCTCGCCGGTGCAGCTGCGCCGCGACGACATGCCGCTGCGCGTACGCGACGTGCTCGACCGCAGCGGTCTGCCGGCGCACGCGCTGGAACTGGAAATCACCGAGTCGCTGATGATGGGCGACGACCCGCAGGTGATGGATACGCTGGCGGCGCTGAAGAGGCTCGGCATCAAGCTGGCCATCGACGATTTCGGCACCGGCTATTCGAACCTCGCCTACCTCAAGCGTTTCGCCGTCGACCGGCTGAAGATCGACCAGTCCTTCGTCCGCGACATCGACCGCAAGCCGGACGCCGAAGTCATTGTCAGCGCGGTCATCGGCATGGGCCGCCGTCTCGGCCTGAACACGCTGGCCGAAGGCGTCGAGACCGAGGCCGAACGGCAGGCCCTGCTGCGCGCGGGGTGCGACGACGTGCAGGGCTACCTGCTCGGTCGCCCCGTCTCCGGCCGCGACATCGACGCCCTGCTCGCCCGGCTGCCCGCCTGAATCCGGCCGCCGACGGCGGCCCGAGCCCCTCCCCGCAACGCAAGCGCAATACTCGCAAAACCGCCTGTCGCCGCGGCGCAGCGGCCATTTGCCGCCCTCTTTTGGTGCGCCGCAACACCATCAAAACATGATGTATATCGACATTTGCTGATACACATCACGCTCAGTTGACTTAGATCAAAACCTTACAACTTGTGTGGCCTTACCCTCGACGGCAATCAAAAACATTTATTAACCATCCGATCAGGGAGATCCCATGCGTTGCACTCTGAAACTTCTCGCCCTTTCCACCGCCCTCGTCGCCGCCTTCCCGGCCGCCGCGCAGCAGGCCGAACGCGAAGGCAACTGGCTGGTCCGCGTCCGCGCCGTCAGCGTGGACACCGCCAACGGCTCGACGCCGATCGGCGCCCTCGGCGTGCCGGCGAACGCCATCCACGTCGAGGACAAGATCATCCCGGAACTCGACATCAGCTATTTCTTCACCAAGAACATCGCCGCCGAGCTGATCCTGACCGTGCCGCAGAAGCATGACGTGAAGGTCACCAACAGCGCCGTCGGCCGCATCGACGCCGGCAGCTTCCACCTGCTGCCGCCGACCCTGACCGCGCAGTGGCACTTCAACCCGGAAGGCACCTTCCGCCCGTACGTCGGCGTCGGCGTCACCTACTCCGACTATTCGGCGGTCAAGCTGTCGGCCGCCGGCAACAACCTGAAGCTGGATAACGACTACTTCGGTCCGGCGGTGCAGGCCGGCTTCGACATCAAGCTCGGCAAGCAGCTGTTCCTCAACTTCGACATCAAGAAGGCGCACGTCCGCTCCGACCTGAAGCTCGACGACGGCACCAAGCTGTCGCGCGTCAAGGTCGACCCGCTGCTGGTCGGCGTCGGCATCGGCTGGCGCTTCTGACCGGCGTGCGGCCGGCGTTGGGGGGCGCCGGCCGCAGACGCAGGGGTCGGACCGCAGGGTCCGGCCCCTTTTTCGTTGACGACCGGGAAAGTGGGGAAGCGCCGCTCAGGCCGGCGCGAACAGGGCGTGCAGCGACTGCCAGTAGGCGGCCGCCGTCGCCTCGCCCTCGGCCGGCGCCCAGGGCGCCTTCTCGGCATCGAGCAGCGGCCGGTAGGGGCCGGACTTGGCCTCGAAGATGACGGTGCCGGGGCACAGCGCGACGACCGTGTGCCAGGTGCCGTGCGCGATGTCGACGCCGAAGCGTTCGCCGCCGGCGACCAGCCGCCAGGTCTCGACGACGCGGCCGGCGTCGTCGAAACGCAGCACGCCCAGTTCGCCGCGCAGGACGAGAATGCTCTCGTCCTTCAGGGGATCGAGGTGGCGGTGCGGCGGCAGGTAGGAATCCGGCTCGATGGCGTTGAGCAGACGATGCGCCGGAAAGTCGTCGGCCGGGTGGAAGTTGTGGTTGGCGCGCCGGCGCGGCCGGGAGCGCGCGTCGGCGCTGACCGCGTCGAGCAGCGCGCCGTCGATCAGGCGCAGCGGCGGCACGCTCATTTCAGGTTGCTCGCCGATAGGGTCAGCGCCTTGCTGGCGACGAAACCGATCTTGATGTTGCGCTGCTCGTCGCCCCAGACGCAATGGCGGACGCCGACCAGCTCGTCGCAGCGTGCCGGCTGGCCGAGGACGGCGACGACCTCGTCGTAGCCCTGGCCGACCTTCAGGCGGTTGTAGTTGTCCATGTTCACCTTGCTGCAGGCGGCAAGGAGGAAAGCGGCAAGGAACAGCAGCGGCAGGCGCATGGCGGTCTCCGGGGAAAGGCTTCGGTCTGGTCCTACGGGTTCTTGTCCTACTGGTAACGGATTTCGACCGCGTCCGCGCTCAGCCATTCGCCGAGCGCCGCCAGCAGTTCGTCCTCAAGACGGACGCGGGCACTGTCGCCGAGCGCCAGCTCGCACTGCGCCTCGCCGTTGCGGTAGGCGAGCCGGACCGGGCAGACGCCGGGCGTGTAGGCGGAGAGCAGCGTCTTCAGCCGCTGCGCGGCGGCGCGGTCGCGGCTGGCCTGGCCGTTGAGCGAGACGCGCAGTTCGCGCGCGAAGCGGCCGCGCGCGTCGGCCAGCGTCATGATGCGCTCGGCGGTGACGCGCACCTTGCCCTCGCCGGCGAAGTCGTCCTTCGACACCTTGCCCTCGACGATCAGCACCTCGTCCTCGCGGATCTTGCCCTTTTCCGCTTCCAGCACCTCGTTGTAGACGGCGATTTCCTGTTGCGCGGTACCGTCGTCGAGCGTGACGAAGGCCACCTTGCCGCGCGTCGTCAGCTTGGTCCGCGTCGCCGTCACCAGCCCGGCCATCAGCTGCAGGTCGCGCGCCGGTTCGAGCTTGTCGAGCGTGCGCCGGACGAAGCGGCGGACCTCGCCGCCGACGGCAGTGAACGGGTGGCCGGAGAAGAAGAAGCCGAGCGCCGTCTTCTCCTCCATCAGGCGCTGCTTCTCGTTCCAGCGCGGCACCTCGACGTACTGCGGCGCGTGCTCCTCGGCGGCGCCCCCCATGTCGAAGAGGCCGGCCTGCATGGCGTTGCGCTCGGCCTGCTCGGCCCACTCCATGGCGATGCCGACCGACGCCAGCAGCCGCGCGCGGTGCGGCTCGCCGCCGTGCTTCGCGTCGATCGCGTCGAAGGCGCCGGCGCGGATCAGCGCCTCGATCGTGCGCCGATTCACCAGCCGCTTGTCGACGCGCTGGCAGAAGTCGAAGAGGTCGGCGAACGGCCCGCCAGCCTTGCGCGCCTCGAGGATGCACTCGACCGCCTGCTGGCCGGTGCCCTTGACCGCGCCGAGGCCGTAGCGGACGGTTTTCGCATCGACCGGCACGAAGCGGTAGTCGGATTCGTTCACGTCCGGCGGCAGCACCGTGATGCGGTTCTTCACGGTATCTTCGTAGAAGATCTTCACCGTGTCGGTGTTGTCCATGTCCGACGACATCGTCGCCGCCATGAAGGCCGCGCAGTGGTGCGCCTTCAGCCAGGCGGTGTGGTACGTCACGACCGCGTAGGCGGCGGTGTGCGACTTGTTGAAGCCGTACTCCGCAAACTTGGTCATCAGGTCGAAGAGCTGTTCGGCGAGTGCCGGATCGTATCCCTTCTGCTTCGCACCGTCGGCGATGGTCTCGCGGTGCTTGGCCATCTCCTCCGGCTTCTTCTTGCCCATCGCCCGGCGCAGCATGTCGGCACCACCGAGCGTGTAGCCGCCGATGATCTGCGAGATCTGCATCACCTGTTCCTGGTACACGATGACGCCGTAGGTCGGTTCCAGGCAGCCCTTCAGGTCCGGGTGGAAATAGTCGATCGCCTGCTGGCCCTTCTTGCGCAGGATGAAGTCGTCCACCATGCCCGAGCCGAGCGGGCCGGGACGATAGAGCGCGAGCACGGCGATGATGTCCTCGAAGCGGTCGGGCGCCAGCTTCTTCAGGAGCTTCTTCATGCCCTCCGATTCCACCTGGAAGATCGCCGTCGTGTTGGCATCCTTGAGGATCTGGTAGGCAGCCGGGTCGGTGAAGGGCAGCGCGTTGAGGTCGGGCTTGGTGCCGGTCAGCTTCTCGACGTAGCGCACGGCGAGGTCGATGATGGTCAGGTTCCTGAGGCCGAGGAAGTCGAACTTCACCAGGCCGACCTTCTCGACGTCGTCCTTGTCGTACTGCGACACCACCGAGGCACCGCCGTCGGCCGAGTAGAGCGGGCAGAAGTCGGTCAGCTTGCCCGGCGCGATGAGCACGCCGCCGGCGTGCATGCCGACGTTGCGTGTCAGGTCTTCGAGTTTCTCGGCCAGTTCGAACAGTTCCTTGACCTCTTCCTCGGCCTCCATCTTTTCGCGCAGCTGCGGCTCGACCTCGAGCGCCTTGGAGAGCGACAGCGGCTTGTTCTGCTCGACCGGGATCAGCTTGGAGAGCGAATCGCAGAAGTTGTACGGCATGTCGAGGACGCGGCCGACGTCGCGGATCACCGCCTTCGACGACATCGTGCCGAAGGTGGCGATCTGCGACACGGCATCCTTGCCGTAGGCCTCGCGCACGTACTCGATCACCCGCCAGCGGTTGTCCTGGCAGAAGTCGATGTCGAAGTCGGGCATCGACACCCGCTCCGGGTTGAGGAAGCGCTCGAACAGCAGCGCGTACTGCAGCGGGTCGAGGTCGGTGATGCCGAGCGAGTAGGCGACCAGCGAGCCGGCACCGGAACCCCGGCCGGGGCCGACCGGCACGCCGTTGTTCTTGCCCCACATGATGAAGTCGGCAACGATCAGGAAGTAGCCGGGGAAACCCATCTGGACGATGGTGTCGGTCTCGATCTTCAGCCGCGCGTCGTAGGCCGGGCGCTCGCGCTCGCGCACCTCGGGGTCGGGGAAGAGCTGGGCGAGGCGTACCTCCAGGCCCTTCGCCGCTTCGTTCCTGAGATGATCGTCGAGCGTCACGCCCTCGGGGGTCGGGAACTGCGGCAGGTAGTTCTTGCCGAGCGTGATTTCGAGGTTGCAGCGGCGCGCGATCTCGACCGAGTTCTCCAGCGCCTCGGGCAGGTCGGCGAACAGCTCGGTCATCTCGGCCGAGGTCTTGAAGTACTGCTCCTCGGTAAACAGCTTCGGCCGGCGCCGGTCGCCGAGCACGTAGCCCTCGGCGATGCAGACGCGCGCCTCGTGCGCCTTGAAGTCGTCGCGGTCGAGGAACTGGATCGGGTGCGTCGCCACCAGCGGCAGGCCGAGTTCGGCGGCGAGGTCGGCGGTGGCGGCGACCAGCGCCTCCTGCTGCGCATGGCCGGCGCGCTGCACTTCCAGGTAGTAGGCGTCCGGAAACATCGCCGCCCACGCCCTGGCGCGGCTTTCGGCAAGCGGCCGGTTGCCGCCGAGCAGCGCCTCGCCGACGTCGCCCATGGCCGCGCCGGAGAGCGCGAGCAGGCCGTCGGTACCGACTTCCTCCAGCATCAGGCGCGACACCTCGGCCCGGCCGCGCGTCCGTGGCGCCAGCTGCGCGCGGGTCAGGATCTCGCACAGCTGCAGGTAACCGGTGTGGTTGCGGCAGAGCAGCAGCAAACGCGACGGCCGGTCGGGATCGGCCTCGTGCGTCAGCCAGATGTCGGCGCCAAGCACCGGCTTGACGCCCTTGCCGCGCGCCGCGGTGTAGAACTTGACGAGACCGAAGAAGTTGTTGAGGTCGGTCAGCGCCAGCGCCGGCATGCCGTCGGCGACGGCGCGGGCGACCGCGTCATCGATGCGGACGATGCCGTCGGTGACGGAGTACTCGCTGTGCAGGCGGAGGTGGACGAAGCGCGGATCGGACATAGACCGCGAATTTTACTCCTTCGCGCCATCCCGCCGCAGGCCATGTGCGTGCCATGGGCATGCGCAGCCGGCAAGCCCCTGAAAATACGGATGAAGATTTTTCTGCGGTGGCGCGGTCCGCCGGCCGGCCGGCGGCGGACGGAAAAATCAGTGCTCGCGTCCGTGCAGCGCCTGTTCGATCAGCCGCTTGATCGTCTGCGTCTCGAACGGCTTGTCGCAGATCGCCGAGACGCCGGCCTGCTCGACCGCGGCCAGCCGGCTCATGTTCGACTCGCTGGTCACCATCAGGATCGGCACCGAGCTCTGCCAGCTCTGCTGGCGGATGTACTCGACCAGCGCCCGGCCGTCCATCTCCGGCATGTTGTAGTCGGTGATGACCAGGTCGACCGTGGTATCGGCAAGCACCTGCACGGCTTCGACGCCGCTCGCGGCCTCGATGAACTGTTCGATGCCGAGGTTGCTCAGCACGTGCCGGATGAAGTGGCGGGCATTGGCGCTGTCGTCGACGAGCAGCACGCGCAGGCGCTCCAGGTCCATGTCGACCTCAAGCATCTCGTGCGGCTCGATGATGTCGGTGGCCGAGCGCAATACCGACGCCAGCTGCTCGGGGGTGAAGGGCTTCGGCAGCAGCGCGCAGGCGCCGGACTGGCGAACGGGATTGAGCACCTGCGGCCGCGTCTCGCTGGAGATGAGCACGAAGGGCAGGTCGGTCAGCGCCGGATCGGCGCGCATCGCCTCGATCAGCTCGACGCCGGTCATGTCCGGCAGGTAGAAGGCGCTGATCGTCAGCGCCGGCGGCCTGCTGCGCAGGCTGGCCAATGCGGCCTCGCCGCTGTCGACGACCTCGACGTTCGTCACGTCCATCCCCGCCAGCTGGTCGCGGATGATGCGCGCCTGGACGGCGGAAGGTTCGACGAGAAGGACGCTGAGGTCAGGAAACGAGGCCAGCATGACGACTCCGGGCAGGATGCGATGGGAATCCCCGACTATACCCCGCGCCGCCGTCCCTGCCGAGCCCCGCCGCCAGCATTCCGGCCGCCATCGCGCCGTTTCGGCCGGGCCGGCGCCCCCTTCCCGCGCGACGGGCGGGTCGCCGCGATCAGGCCGGCAGGTCGAACCACAGGAAATCGGCCGGCGCCTCGGCGACGAAGCGCACGGCAGCCTCGTCGCCGACCTTCAGGCCGTCGCCGGCGGCGAGCGTCCGGCCGTTCGCCCGTACGCCGCCGGCGATCAGGTGTGCGTAGCCGAGCCGGCCGGGCGCGAGCGGCGCGTCGAAATCCCCGCCGGCGGCGAGGCGCACGCGCCACAGCGTCGCCTGCTGGCCGATGCGGACGCTGCCGTCGCGGCCGTCGGGCGAGGCGAGCAGAACGGCGCCCGGGCGTTCGGCGATCGCCGCCTGCTCGTAGCCCGGCGCGCCGCCGGCGGCGGCCGGCCGCAGCCAGATCTGCAGCAGGTGCGCGGCTTCCTCGGGCGACGGGTTGAACTCGCTGTGGCGCACGCCGCTGCCGGCGCTCATGCGCTGCACCTCGCCCGGGCGGACGACGGCGCCGTGGCCCATGCTGTCGCGGTGCTGCAGCGCACCGGCAAGCATCACGGTGACGATCTCCATGTCGCGGTGGCCGTGCAGCGGGAAGCCCCGCCCCGGCGCGACGATGTCCTCGTTGATGACGCGCAGCGCCCCCCAGCCCATCTCGGCCGGATCGTAGTAGTCGGCGAACGAGAAGCTGTGCCAGCTCTTCAGCCAGCCGTGGTCGGCGTGGCCGCGCCCGGCGGCGGCTCGAATCTGAATCATGATTGCATGCTCCTCACGTTTTTGGAGATCATAGACAGGGCGCAAGGAGACATCCAGCGACGTTTTTTCATCGAAATGGTGAGAATAATTGAACATTTCCCTTGAACTGCTGCAACTGCTCGACGCGATCGACCGCCGCGGCAGTTTCGCCGCCGCCGCACAGGCGTTGCACCGCGTCCCCTCGGCCGTCACGCACGCCGTCGCCAAGGCCGAAGGGCTGCTCGGCTACGCGCTGTTCCGGCGCGTCGGCCGCCGCGCCGTCCTCAGCGAAGCCGGCCGCAGCCTGCTCGACGGCGGCCGGCCGCTGCTCGACGCCGCCGGCCACCTCGAGCGGCGGGCGCGGCAGGTGGCCGACGGCTGGGAGGCCGAACTGCGCATCGCCGTCGACGCGCTGGTGCCGGCCGAGCGCCTGTTCCCGCTGATCGCTGCCTTCCATGCCGAAGGCCATGGCACCGAAATCCGCCTGTCCGGCGAGGTGCTCGCCGGCTGCTGGGACGCGCTGCTCGGCGGGCGCGCCGATCTCGCCGTCGGCGCCCCCGGCGACCTGCCGCCCGGCGGCGGGCTGGCGGCGACGCCGCTGGGCGCCGTCGATTTCGTCTTCGCCGTGGCGCCGACGCACCCACTCGCCGCCGAAGCGGAACCGATTCCGGCCGAGCGCATCCGCTGCCACCGCGCCATCGTCCTCGCCGACACCGCGCGCAGCCTCGCCGCGCGCAGCAGCGGCCTGCTCTCGGGACAACCGGTGCTGAGCGTGCCCGACGTCGCCGCCAAGGTCGCGGCGCAGGCGGCCGGCCTCGGCGTCGGCTACCTGCCGCGCGCCATCGCCGAACGCGAGGCCGCCGCCGGCCGCCTCGCGCTGCGCCGGACGGTCGAGGCGCGGCCGCCGACGGTGCTGCACCTGGCCTGGTGCGCCGGCCATCGCGGCCAGGCACTGCGCTGGTTCCGGGAACGGCTGGCGCAGCCGGAGGCGCGCGCCGCGCTGCTCGCCGACTGAACCCGGCCCCGCCCCGGCGTCAGGCGCCGCCGCCGGGGCCGCCGCCCTGCCGCTTCGGCAGGAAGTACAGGCAAGGCCGCCCCGAGGCCTCGATGACGTCGAGCATCGGCTGGCGCCAGCTCTTGAAGTTCAGCGCACGGCAGCCGTAGGGAAAGACCGGGTCGTGGGTGATGAAGTAGTGGACGCAGGCGCTGCAGCGCACCGTGTCGCGGGCGGCTTCGGCCGGTTGAGGCGGGGCGTCGTCCATGGCTCAGCGGCGGGCGCGGATCGCCCACCCCGCGTCGTTGCCGAGCCGCAGGCTGCCGTCGTCGGCGAGGTCGAAGCGGCGCACGCTTTCGAGAAGTTCGAGGAAGCGCCGCTCCTGCGCCATCTGCGGCGGCGGACAGGCCATCCGCGTCGTCATGCCGCGACCGATGGCGAGCGTTTCGCCGGTGAGCGCGTAGGTCGCGCCGTAGGCGTTGCACGAGGCACGTCCGGCCAGCCGGCCGTCGTCGCCGAAGCGCAGGGTCGGCGACGGCGCCACGGCGACGTCGCCGGCGAGTTCGACGACAGCCCACTCGCTGCCCTGCAGCAAGGCCGCGGGGTCGCCGCCGCAGCCGGCGAAGCGGCGCTCGCCGACCGTCGCCGCAACCCGCAGCGGGTACGGCATGCCGCTCATGCCGTCGCGGCAGACGCCGGGTACGACGGCGACCTCGACCGCGACCGGAATGGCGCGGTCGCGCAGCGCCGCGGCATAGCGGCGCCGCTCGCCGTCGATTTGCACTGGCAATGCCGGGCCGGCGACGTGCAGGCGGTCGGACTCGAAGCGCAGCGTTTCGCCGTCGATGACCAGCGACCAGGCCGGTTCGTTGCCATGCGCGCGCAGCGGTAGCTCGCCGGCGGCGGGAAGGGGATTCGCCGGCGTCGTGGCGCAGCCGGCGAGCAGCGCCACGAGAGGAAGAAAAGGCAGGCGCGGCTGCATCGCCGGTGCGGCCGCGCCTAGTCGGCGTCGGCCCAGGCGACGATCGGCCGCCATTGTTCGAGATCCTGGGCGACGCGCGACGGCGTCAGGTCGAACAGCGTCATGCCGTGCGCCGCGGCCTGCACGTAGCGCTGCGTGTCGCGCAGGTAGGCGAGCACCGGCAGCTCGTACTGGGCGAGGAAGCGCTCCAGCTCGGCGGCGGCGCGCGTACGCGGATCGACGCGCATGCCGACGACGGCGACGAATGTGTGCTGCTTGCGGACCGCCTTCTCTTCGAGCAGTTTTTCGAGAAAGGTCTTCGTCGCCAGGATGTCGAACAGCGAGGGCTGCACCGGCACGATGACGCGCTGCACGGCCTTCAGCACGCGTTCGAGCTGCTTGCCGTGCAGGCCGGCCGGCGTATCGAGCACGGCGTGCGTGGTGCCGGCCGGCGGTCGTGCCGGGCGGGCGTGGTCGCGGTCGTCGCCCATGTCCCAGGTGGCGATCGGCGGCAGCAGGCGCGAGCGCCGCGCCAGCCATTCGCGCGCCGACTGCTGGCGGTCGGTGTCGCCGAGCATGACGCGATGACCGGCGGCGGCGAAATGGCCGGCGAGGTTGGTGGCCAGCGTCGACTTGCCGGCGCCGCCCTTCGGATTGGCGACGAGGATGCTCTTCATGGCGTGACGTTTTCCCTTTCTTCCTGCTGGCGCTCGATGCGCAGCAGCTGCTTGCGGACCAGGTTGATGTGCTCGCGCAGCGTATAGACGAGATCGGTGAAGGCGAGCGGCACGTTGCGGTTGCTCGCCTCCTCCTCGATGCGGTCGAGACGGCCGAAGAACTCGCCGTGGCGCGCCGGCTCGTAGTGGTGACGGACCTCGTTTTCGAGGAACTTCAGTTCGCCGTAGAGGCGGAAGATCTTCGAGCGCACGCGCCAGCTGTAGAGCGCCGGCGCGATGCGCAGCAGCGGCAGCAGCAGCGCCACCAGCGGCAGCAGCAGGACGACCAGGCGGTCGACCAGCACCGCCGCCCAGAACGGCAGGTAGCGCTGCAGGAAGGGCGGCCCCGACTGGTAGTGGCGGGCGGCGTCCGGCGACAGCTCGAAGCTGGTGTCGAGATAGGCCGGGAACTGGCCGGTGCGCTGGAAGAAACCGCTCCTGCCGTGCACCTCGCCGGCGGCCTGCAGGAGCAGCGAGGCCAGCGCCGGATGCAGGTCCTCGCGCACGACGAGGTTGGCGATGGCGGCGAGCAGCGCGGTGTCCTGCGGCGGAATGTCGCGCACCAGGTCGACGACGCCGCGCGGCAGGCTCACCTGCGTCAGGAAAGGGAAGCGCCGCGTGTAGGCGTCGGCCTGGGCGAAGCTCATCACGCGCACGCCGGGCGAGCGCAGCAGCACCTGCACCACCGGCGCCTCCGGCGCGGCGATGATGAAGGCGGCATCCACCCAGCCCTGCTGCACGGCCTCGGCGGCGTCGAGGCCGGCCAGCGGCGTCAGCTTGCCGTCGATGGGGATTTCGTTGGCTTCGAGCAACTGCAGCGCCAGCCCGCGCACGCCGCTGCCTTCGGCGCCGACGGCGATGCGCCGGCCGGCCAGTTCGTGCAGCCGGCCGAGCGGCTTCTCGCCGCGGTAGAAGACCCACACCGGTTCGTAGTACATGCTGCCGAGCGAGCGCAGATCGGCGCCGGCATCTTCGGCATCGGCCGGCAGCACGCCGCCCTGGACGAAGGCGACGTCGGCCTCGCCTCGGCGCAGGCGGTCGACGTTCTCCAGCGAGCCGGCCGAAGGCTGCAGGCGCAGCGCGATGCCGCTGCGTTCGAGGATCGCCGCGTAGCGCCGGGCGAAGGCGTGGTAGGCGCCGCTCTCGCCGCCGGTGGCGATGGTCAGCGTCTTCGGCGGCGCCGGCTCGACGAACTGGTAGGCGAGCGCGAAGCCGAGGGCGACGACGACGACGATCGGCCAGGCCGTCGCCAGCAGGTCGCGGAACGAGAGCAGGCCGCTCCGGAATTTTTCCCCCATGCGCCCCCGCTTACGGCAGCAGCACCGTGCTGCCGGTGGTACGCCGCGCTTCCAGGTCGATGTGCGCCTGCGCCGCGTCCTTCAGCGCGTAGGTCTGGTTCACCTCGATCTTCACCTTGCCGGAAGCGACCATGCCGAACAGCTCGCCGCCCAGTTCCTCCAGCTCCTCGCGCTTCGCCGTGTGGTGCATCAGCGTCGGCCGGGTGATGAAGATGGAGCCCTTCTGCGACAGCAGCAGCGGATCGAACGGCGGCACCGGGCCGGAGGCGTTGCCGAAGCTGACCATCATGCCGCGCGTGCGCAGGCTGTCGAGCGAGCCCGCGAAAGTGTCCTTGCCGACGCCGTCGTAGACCACCGCGACGCCCTCGCCGCCGGTGATCTCGCGCACGCGCTTCGCCACGTCCTCGCGGTTGTAGAAGATGACGTGGTCGGCGCCGTGTGCGCGCGCCAGTTCGGCCTTGGCCTCGGTCGAGGTGGTGCCGATCACCATGGCGCCGAGCGCCTTCGCCCACTGGCAGGCGATCAGGCCGACGCCGCCGGCGGCGGCGTGGATGAGCACGGCATCGCCGGGCTGCACGCGGTAGGTCTTGCGCAGCAGATAGGCCGAGGTCAGCCCCTGCAGCATCATCGCCGCACCGGTGCGGAAGTCGATCGCATCCGGCAGCTTCAACAGCGGTGCCACCGGCATGCAGCGCGCCTCGCTGGAGGCGCCGACCGGACCGCCGGCGCCGGCGACGCGGTCGCCGGCCGCGAAACCGGCGACGCCCTCGCCGACCGCCTCGACGACACCGGCGCCCTCGAGGCCGATGCCGGACGGCAGCGGCAGCGGATAGAGGCCGGTGCGGTGGTAGGTGTCGATGAAATTGAGGCCGACCGCCGCATGGCGGACGCGCACCTGGCCCGGACCGGGCGCACCGACGTCGACGGCCTCCCAGCACAGCACTTCGGGACCGCCGGTCTGATGGAATCGAATGGCGTGGGTCATGGTCGTTCTCCGTATTCTCTCTGTCGGGAATGCACCGCGGCACCGAAGGCGCCCGTCGCGGAAGCGAGCAAAAAGCCTAGCCGCTGGTCGGCATTTGGGCAAGACTCGGTAGCCGCTCCCTGCGGCAGATGAAGAGTATCATCGGCGAAAATTTCGGCACCCCGGATAACAATTACAACGCTCATGAATCCCATCCACGGCATCGTCCTGCGCCGGCTTGCCTTCGCCTGGCTCGCGCTTTCCATTCTTTCCGGCGGCATCACCTATTACCTGCAAGTCGGACAGATCGACGACCGTGTCGTCGCCCTGGCGCAATCGGAGGCCGCCCGTTTCAACGCGCTCGGAATCCCGCTCGGCGAGGCTCGCGAAGGCCCGGCAGCGAGCGAGCTGGAACAGCAGGCGCAAGCTTTCGCAAGGGAGCACTTCGTCGTCGTCGAGATATACGACCGTCAGCGCAGAAAACTCGTCGAGGCGATCAATCCGCGCCACGAGGCGATCGAGCACGAGCTGTCGAAGCGCGGCCACGCCTTCCCGGTGGACGAGCGCCCGCACTACGAGCGGCTGCAGCTGCTCGACACCATGCTGGTCCAGATCCTGGTGCCGCTGCACGGCGCGGACGGCGCGATCAACGGCTATTTCGAGGGGGTCTACGTCGTCGCCCCGGAAACGGTCGCGCACCTGCGCGAGGATTTGCTGCGCACGCTGGCGACCACGCTCGTCACCGTGCTGCTGACCACCGTCGCGCTCTATCCGGTGATCCTGTCGCTCAACAGCAAGGTGCTGAACTTCTCGCGCGAGGTCGTCAATGGCAACCTGGAAATGGCGTCCGTACTCGGCGCCGCCATCGCCAAGCGGGATTCCGACACCAACGCCCACAACTACCGCGTCACCCTCTACGCCATCGCCCTCGTCGAAGCGGTCGATCTTGACCCGACCGCGATGCGCGCGCTGATCCTCGGCGCCTTCCTGCACGACATCGGCAAGATCGGCATCAGCGACAACATCCTGCTCAAGCCGGGAAAGCTCAGCGACGAAGAGTTCGCCGTGATGCGCACCCACGTCGACCTCGGCATCGACATCCTGCACGATTCGGCATGGCTGCGTGCGGCACTCGACGTCGTCGGCAACCATCACGAGAAGGTCGACGGCAGCGGTTACCCGAAAGGCCTGCGCGGGGACGAAATCCCTCTCAACGCGCGCATCTTCGCGATCGTCGACGTCTTCGACGCGCTCGCCTCGGATCGCCCGTACAAGAAGGCGATGAGTTGCGAGGCGGCGCTGGCGATCATCAGGGAGGGCAGCGGGAAGCATTTCGATGCGCAACTGGCCGCACGCTTCTGCACCATGGCGCCGGAGCTGCACCGGCAACTGGCCGGCACCGACGACTCGACGCTCGGCCAGCTTCAGCAAATCCTGCGCAGCAAGGGGCAACACTACTTCTTCGCGGCCTCCCGCCTCGCTGCCGTCTGAACCGGGACGGCCGGCAGGAGCATCAGGCCGGATTCAGCCTGGCGTACTCGAGCGCCAGCCACTTCATGCCGGCGCCGCCCATGAAATTGACCTGCACGCGCGCATCGGCGCCGCGCCCCTCGGCGGCGACGATGACGCCGAAGCCGAACTTGGCGTGCTGCACGTTCATACCGATGCGCAGGCCGTTCGGCAGGCCGGCCGCGGCCTGCGCTGCCGCCGGCCGATTACCGCCAATGCCGCCGCCCGCCCCGCCGCTCCAGCCGCCGCTCGCCCGCGGCGCTTCGTAGGCCGGCTTGCTGACCGGGTTGATCCGGCGCAGCAGCTCGTCGGGAATCTCGTCGAAGAACGACGAGGCGACGCAGTAGCGCGTCTGTCCGTGCAGCATCCGCGTCTGCGCCCAGCTGAGATAGAGGCGCTTCCGTGCCCGCGTCACCGCGACGTACATCAGCCGGCGCTCCTCCTCCAGCCCCTCGCGCTCCTGCGCGGCGTTCTCGTGCGGGAACAGCCCCTGCTCCAGCCCGGACAGGAAGACGATGTCGAACTCCAGCCCCTTGGCCGCATGCACGGTCATCAGCTGCAGCGCCTCGTCGCCCTCCAGCGCCTGGTGCTCGCCCGATTCGAGCGAGGCGTGCGTCAGGAAGGCGGCCAGATCGCCGGCCTCCTCGCGTGCGGCGAGATCGCCGCCGCTCTCTTCCTGGACGAAGCTCACGGCCGCGTTGATCAGTTCGTCGAGGTTGTCGAGGCGCTCCTGCCCCTCCTTCTCGCCGAGGTAGTGCTGGCGCAGCCCGGACTTCTCGATGACGTGCTCGATCATCTCCGGTAGCGGCAGCTGGTCGGTGTCGCGGCGCAGTTCCTCGACCAGCCGGATGAAGGCGCCGACCGAGGCGCCGGCCTTGCCGGTGAGCGACGCGGCGGCGTTGTAGAGGCTTGAATTGGCCTGGTGCGCCGCCGCCTGCAGGTTCTCCTGCGAACGGGCGCCGATGCCGCGCGCCGGGAAATTGACGACGCGGGCAAAGGCCGTGTCGTCGTCCGGATTCGCGATCAGCCGCAGGTAGGCGAGCGCGTGCTTGATCTCCTGGCGCTCGAAGAAGCGCAGGCCGCCATAGACGCGGTACGGGATGCCGGCGGTGAACAGCTGGTGTTCGAGCACGCGCGACTGCGCGTTCGAGCGGTAGAGCAGCGCGATCTGGTTGCGCGAGATGCCGTCGCGGATCAGCTCGCGGCATTCGTCGACGATGAAGCGCGCCTCGTCGAGGTCGGAGAAGCCCTCGAAGACGCGGATCGGCTCGCCGGCGCCGGCGTCGGTCCACAGGTTCTTGCCGAGCCGGCCGCGGTTGTGCTTGATGATGGCGTTCGCCGCTTCCAGGATGTTGCCGTGCGAGCGGTAGTTCTGCTCCAGCCGGATCACGCTCTGCACGCGGAACTCGCGCTCGAAGTCGCGCATGTTGCCGACCTCGGCGCCGCGGAAGGCGTAGATCGACTGGTCGTCGTCGCCGACGGCAAAGAGTTTCGCGCCGTCGTCGGCACCGTAGTTGGCCAGGAGCTTCAGCCACTTGTACTGCAGCACGTTGGTGTCCTGAAACTCGTCGACCAGGATGTGGCGGAAGCGTTGCTGGTAGTGCTGGCGCAGCGGCTCGTTGCGCACCAGCAGTTCGTAGGTGCGCAGCAGCAGCTCGGCGAAGTCGACGACGCCCTCACGCTGGCACTGCGCTTCATATTCGGCGTAAAGCTCGACGCGACGCCGGGTGTAATCGTCGTAGACCTCGGCCTGCGCGGCGCGCACGCCCTGCTCCTTGTGCGCGTTGATGAAGTGGCACAGCTCGCGCGGCGGGAACTTCTCGTCGTCGACGTTGAGGTTCTTTAGCAGCCGCTTGACCGCCGACTGCTGGTCGCCGGAGTCGAGGATCTGGAACAACGCCGGCAGCCCGGCCTCCTTGTGGTGCGCGCGCAACAGGCGGTTGCACAGGCCGTGGAAGGTACCGATCCACATCGCCCGGGTATTCACCGGCAGCATCGCCGCCAGGCGCGCCTGCATCTCCTTCGCCGCCTTGTTCGTGAAGGTCACCGCCAGCATCCCCGACGGCGAAACCTGCCCGGTCGACAGCAGCCACGCGATGCGCGTAGTGAGCACTCGCGTCTTGCCGCTGCCGGCACCGGCGAGGATGAGCGCATGCTGCGGCGGCAGGGTGACGGCGGCGAGCTGCTCCGGGTTGAGATTGGCGAGCAAATCAGACATGGATCAAGGTTTCCGGTGGGGGCGGCGCGGATTATAGCCGGCAGTCAGCCCCGCCCTCGGTTGACACCTTTTATTCGGCAATGCACAAAAACAAGCTAGTGCGCAATTGTGGAACTTTCTGAGCGCTTGTCAGACAAACTATCGTACAATTACGCTGCACTGCACAAAAAACAACCCGCCCACGAGGCGGGGGACGCGAAGCATGGCTAACCGCCTGTTGATTGGAGAACCGCAAATGAAAGCACCGAAAATACTCCCGTGGATTGCCAAGCGCGCCGGCATCGGCGAGGCGCTGGCGCTCAAGCTGTGGCGCCGCGCCGCCGGCGAAGCCGCGCTGATCGTCGGCAACCATGACAGCTCCGAATTCTTCCGCCTCTCGGTCGAGCGCTTCGTCAGCCTCGTCGAGGAGGAAGCCGGCCGTTGCCCGCTTTCCGGCGCGACGGTCACCTGGATGTGGCGCCATCAGGCGCGCATGGCCAGCCTCAGCCTGATCGCCGCGGAAAATACCTACCGGCTCTGGCGAAACAACTGGGAAAGCTTCGTCAACGGCAAAAAAGCCGCCTGACCCCGGCGTCCCGGCCCGCCGGGACGCCCCTGCGCAATGCCCCCGGCGCCGGCAAGACTGCCCGGCGTCGCTCCCCCCTCGCCGCATCCGTTGCCCCCTCCCGGCCCGGCACCCGACCAGCGGCCGGACCGCGCCGGATGGCCGCCCCGCCATGCCCGCCGCCCCCGGCGATGCGCGTATAATTCGCGCTTTTCCGACTTTCGCCGCCCGCCACCCCATGCAGGACAAATACAGCCCCGCCGAAGTAGAACGCGCCGCCCAGTCGCACTGGGAAAAGACTGCCGCCGCCCGCGCCGTCGAGGATACGACGAAGCCCAAGTACTACTGCCTGTCGATGTTCCCGTACCCCTCGGGCAAGCTGCACATGGGCCACGTGCGCAACTACACGATCGGCGACGTGCTCTCGCGCTTCCACACCATGCAGGGCTACAACGTGCTGCAGCCGATGGGCTGGGACGCCTTCGGCATGCCGGCCGAGAACGCGGCGATGCAGAACAACGTGCCGCCGGCGAAGTGGACCTACGCCAACATCGAGTACATGAAGACCCAGCTGAAATCGCTGGGCTTCGCCATCGACTGGGAGCGCGAGCTCGCCACCTGCACGCCGCAGTACTACCGCTGGGAACAGTGGCTGTTCACCCGCCTCTACGAGAAGGGCCTGATCTACAAGAAACTCGGCACCGTAAACTGGGACCCGGTCGACCACACCGTGCTCGCCAACGAGCAGGTCATCGACGGCCGCGGCTGGCGCTCCGGCGCGCTCGTCGAGAAGCGCGAGATCCCCATGTACTACATGAAGATCACCGCCTACGCCGAGGAACTGCTCGCCGACCTCGACAAGCTGCCGGGCTGGCCCGAGCAGGTGCGCCTGATGCAGAAGAACTGGATCGGCAAGAGCACCGGTGTGCGCTTTGCCTTCCCGTACGAACTGGACGGCAAGCAGGACAAGCTATGGGTGTTCACCACCCGCGCCGACACCATCATGGGCGTCACCTTCTGCGCTGTTGCCGCCGAGCACCCGCTGGCCTCGCATGCGGCAAAGAACAACCCCGAACTGGCTGCATTCATTGAAGAATGCAAGCAGGGCGGTGTCGCCGAGGCCGACCTCGCGACGATGGAAAAGAAGGGCATCCCCACGGGGATCTTCGTCCAGCACCCGCTGACCGGCGAGCAAGTCGAGGTCTGGGTCGGCAACTACGTGCTGATGGGCTACGGCGAAGGCGCCGTGATGGCCGTGCCGGCGCACGACGAGCGCGACTTCGCCTTCGCCAAGAAATACGGCCTGGTGATCAAGCAGGTCATTGCTGCCGACGGCGAGAACTTCTCGCTCGACGCCTGGCAGGAGTGGTACGGCGACAAGACGAAGGGGCAATGCGTCAATTCCGGCAAGTACGACGGCCTGTCGTACGAAGCCGCCGTCGACGCGATCGCCGCCGACCTCGCCGCCAAGGGGCTGGGCGAGAAAAAGGTACAGTTCCGCCTGCGCGACTGGGGCATCTCGCGCCAGCGCTACTGGGGCTGCCCGGTGCCGATCATCCACTGCCCGACCTGCGGCGACGTGCCGGTGCCCGATGACCAGCTGCCGGTGGTGCTGCCGGAGAACGTCGAGATCACCGGCGCCGGTTCGCCCTTGGCGAAGATGCCCGAGTTCTACGAGTGCAGCTGCCCGAAGTGCGGCGGCAAGGCGAAGCGCGAGACCGACACGATGGACACCTTCGTCGAGTCGTCCTGGTACTTCCTGCGCTACGCCTGCCCGGACAACGACCAGGCCATGGTGGACGAACGCCTCGCCTACTGGTGCAAGGGCGGCATCGACCAGTACATCGGCGGCATCGAACACGCCATCCTGCACCTCCTGTACTCGCGCTTCTGGACCAAGCTAATGCGCGATGTCGGCCTGTTCAAGGGCTTCGAACTGGATGAGCCGTTTGCCAACCTGCTGACGCAGGGCATGGTCGTCGCCCCGACCTTCTACCGCGATCTCGGTGACGGCAAGAAGCAGTGGATCAACCCGGCCGACGTCGATGTCGTCACCGACGAGCGCGGCCGCCCGACCGGCGCCACGCTCAAGGCCGACGGCCAGCCGGTGATCATCGGCGGCACCGAGAAGATGTCGAAGTCGAAGAACAACGGCGTCGACCCGCAGGCGCTGATCGACCAGTACGGTGCCGACACGGCGCGCCTGTTCATCATGTTCGCGTCGCCGCCGGACCAGTCGCTGGAATGGTCCGACGCCGGCGTCGAGGGCGCCTTCCGCTTCCTCAAGCGGCTATGGAAGCTGACGCACGACCACGTTGCGCAAGGACTCGTCCCCGCCTACACCGGTGGCGAGCTTCCGGCCGCACTGAAGGATTTCCGCCGCCAGCTGCACCAGACCATCGGCAAGGTCAGCGACGACTACGGCCGCCGCAAGCAGTTCAACACCGCCATCGCCGCGGTGATGGAACTGCTCAATGCCTACGCCAAGCTACCGGACGATGCCGTGGCACGCGCCGTCAAGCAGGAAGCGCTGGAAGCGGCGACGCTGATGCTCTTCCCGATCGTTCCGCACGTCTGCCACGCGCTCTACGCCGAGCTGCGTCCGGGGCTGGACGCCGGCCGGCAGGCCTTCCCGAAGGCCGATACGGCGGCGCTGGTGCAAGACGAGATCGAGCTGATGCTGCAGGTGAACGGCAAGCTGCGCGGCAGCCTCAAGGTTGCCGCCTCCGCCGACAAGGCCAGCATCGAGGCACTGGCGCTGGCATCCGACGCAGCGCAGAAGTTCATGGAAGGCCGCCCGGCGAAGAAGGTCGTCGTCGTTCCCGGCCGCCTGGTCAACATCGTCGCCTGAGGACCCCGCATGCGCGCCGCTCTCGCCTGCCTGACCCTGGCCACTTCGCTGCTGCTTGCGGCTTGCGGCTTCCAGTTGCGCGGCGCCTACGTGCTGCCCTACGAAAGCCTGCACATCGGCCTGCCCGACACCTCGGTGATCGGCGCCGGACTGAAGCGGCAGATCGTCGCCGGCGGCGGCACGCGCCTGACCGAGACGCGTGACGAGGCGCAGGGCACGCTGATCCAGACCGCCGACCAGCGCGAACGGCAGATCCTCTCGCTGAACACCTCCGGTCGCGTGCGCGAAGTGCGCCTGCGCTACCGTTTCGCCTACCGCGTCGTCGATGCCAAGGGCCGCGACCTGGTGCCGGTCACCGGCATCGAACTGACCCGCGACCTGACCTACGACGACTCGGCGGTGCTGGCGAAGGAACAGGAAGAACTTATCCTGTGGCGCGACATGGAGAGCGACCTGGTGCAGCAACTGCTGCGCCGGCTGGCGACGGTGAAACCGGTCTTCCCGAAAGAGGAAGGCTAGGATGCGGCCATCCCGCCGCCCGCTGGGCGCCGGCCGTTCCGCCGTAGTCACGGCCGGCCGCGGACGGGGGCGCTGACGTGCAGCTCAAGGGCGAGCAACTCGACGCCCACCTCGCCGGCCCGCTGAAGCCGGTCTACGTCGTCTGGGGCGACGAGCCGCTGCTGGTCATCGAGGCTGCCGATGCGATCCGCGCCGCCGCCCGCAAGCAGGGCTTCGACGAGCGCGAGGTGCTCACCGCACTGGCCGGCTTCGACTGGAACCAGCTGCTGCAATCGGCCGGCAACCTGTCGCTGTTCGGCGGCCGGAAGCTGATCGACCTACGCCTGCCGACCGGCAAGCCCGGCCGCGACGGCGGCGCCGCGCTGCAGGACTACTGCGAACGCTGCGGCCCGGACACGATCCTGCTGGTGACGCTGCCGGCGCTCGACTGGAAGGACGAAAAGGCCGCCTGGCTGACCGCCCTCGGCAACACCGGCGCCGCCGTCAAGCTGGTCGCGCCGACGCTCGCCGAGCTGCCAGGCTGGATCGCCAACCGCCTGCGCCGCCAGGAGCAGAGCGCCGACCGCGAAGCGCTCGCCTTCATCGCCGAACGCGTCGAGGGCAACCTGCTCGCCGCCCAGCAGGAAATCCGCAAGCTCGGCCTGCTCTACCCGAAAGGCCCGCTGACGCTGGCGCAGGTCAGCGACGCCGTGCTCGATGTCGCCCGCTTCGACCTCGACGGCCTGCGCGAGGCGCTGCTCGCCGGCGACATCGCACGCCTGGCACGCACGCTCGACGGCCTGAAGCAGGAAGGCGAAGCGCCGCCGCTGGTGCTGTGGGCGATCACCGAGGAATTGCGGGCACTGGCGCAGATCCGCGGCGGACTCGCCGAAGGGCTGCCGCTCGACGGGCTGCTGCGCGATGCGCGCGTCTGGGGATTACGTCAAGGCTTGATGAAAAAGGCGGTGGGCCGCTTGAGCCTGGAACAGGCCCGGGAGGCGCTGGCGCAGGCCGGCCGTCTGGACCGCATGATCAAGGGGCTGGCCGGCGGCGACGTCTGGAACGAATTCCTCCGCCTCGGCCTCCGGCTGTCCGCCGAGGCCCGCTGAACCAGCCTTCTGCGGTCTTTCAGGTACCGGTGCGCGCGGCGGACGAGTCGTCCTCCGGCTCGTCGGCATCGAGGGATTCCCAGGCGCAGTTGTGCAGCGCGCGAACGTCGTGCAGCGCATCGCACTCCGTTTCCCGCACCAGACATTCGCCCCGGCATTCCTCGGCGACGACGACCAGGCTGAGTTCCTCGTCGACGTGGCGTTCCCCGTCCCAATAGCTGCAGGTCGCACAGACCTTCACTTCGGTGGGGAGGATGAGTTTCTTTTCCATCTTCGATACTCTCCGACTTTCGCGTGAGAGTTTATTCCCGGCAAAGAGTTCCCTATGCGATTCTAACAGGGCCGGCGGCTATAATCGTCGCTCCCTTCGACGGACACGCAAGATCATGGATATCCGGGAGTACATGCAGACCGTCGGCCGCCAGGCGCGCGAGGCTTCGCGCGCCGCCGCCCGCGCCGACACCCAGCAGAAGAACCGCGCCCTCGCCGCCATCGCCGCCGCCATCCGCCGCGACGCGGCGACGCTGCTCGCCGCCAACCGCGAGGATCTGGACGCCGCCCGCGCCGCCGGACTGGAGCCGGCGCTGCTCGACCGACTGACGCTCTCCGAGAAGGGCATCGCGGCGATGGCCGAAGGCGTCGAGCAGGTCGCCGCGCTGGCCGACCCGGTCGGCGAAATCGCCGACGTCAGGTTCCGCCCGTCCGGCATCCAGGTCGGCAAGATGCGCGTGCCGCTCGGCGTCATCGGCATCATCTACGAGGCGCGGCCGAACGTAACGGCGGACGCCGCCGCGCTGTGCCTGAAGTCGGGCAACGCGGCGATCCTGCGCGGCGGCTCGGAAGCGATCCGCAGCAACCGCGCAATCGCTGCCTGCGTGCGCGAGGGGCTGGCCGCCGCCGGCCTGCCGGACACCGTCGTGCAGGTGATCGACACCACCGACCGCGCCGCGGTCGGCGAGCTGATCACGATGCGCGAATTCGTCGACGTGATCGTGCCGCGCGGCGGCAAGGGCCTGATCTCGCGGCTGCTCGCCGAATCGCGCGTGCCGATGATCCAGCACCTCGACGGCAACTGCCACGTCTACCTCGACGACGCCGCCGACGCGGCGAAGGCGCTGAAGATCGTCGAGAACGCCAAGACGCAGCGCTACGGCACCTGCAACACCGCCGAGTCGCTGCTCGTCGCGCGCGCGCGCGCCGCCGAGCTGCTGCCGCCGATCGCCGCGATGCTGACGGCGAAGGGCGTCGAAATCCGCGGCTGCGCGGAAACGCAGGCGCTGGTCAAGGAGGCAAAGGCGGCGACGGAAGAGGACTACTACACCGAATACCTGGCGCCGGTCATCTCGGTGAAGGTGGTCGCTGGCCTCGACGAGGCGATCGCGCACATCAACCGCTATTCGTCGCACCACAGCGACGCCATCGTCAGCGACAACCATCCGGCAGCGATGCGCTTCCTGCGCGAAGTCGATTCGTCGTCGGTGATGGTCAACGCCTCGACGCGTTTCGCCGACGGCTTCGAGTACGGGCTGGGCGCCGAGATCGGCATCTCCACCGACAAGATCCACGCGCGCGGCCCGGTCGGTCTGGAAGGGCTGACCAGCCAGAAGTGGATCGTCCTCGGCGACGGCCACGTCCGCGGCTGAACCGGCCCGCGTTCAGGAGGCGGCGGGCCGCTCCTCCTGGACGATTTCCTCGAAGACCACGCGTTCGTAGTCGTCGCCCTCGGCGACGAGCCGGAGCAACCGGATGTTGCGCGAGACGCCCTCGACGACGAGACGGGAGGCCGCGCCGGGGGCGAAGGTGCCGGCCGGCAGCAGGAGTTCCGGCTCCGCGCCGGCAAGGACGACGGCATCGGTGAAACCGTGCCCGGTCACCTCGCGCAGCGCCGACCAGGCACCGTGATCCACGGTGCGCAGCGGCTTCACCTGCGCGCACTGCGGCGGCCCGGGCAGCCGCTCGAGGCCGGCCAGCGAACGGCCGCCGGCATCGCGCCGGAGACGACGGATGATCGCCGCCTGCCAGTCGACCTCGTCGAGCAGGCGAAAGCCGACCAGCTTGCCGATCACATGCCGCCCGATCAGGTGCGGCATCTGCACCCCCACGCCGCCCTCGCTGACGTCGCGGATATGCCAGGTTTCCATGGCCTGCCCCTTGCCGCCGATCTCCAGCCGGGCGAGCACCTCGAACGGATCGGTCGGCACTTCACGCGCGCCGTCGTCGAGTTCGATGTCGATGCCCTCGACCGAGGTGAAGCGCAGCTTTTTCAGCTGGTTGAGGTAGGTATCGTAGTCGATCCGCCGGCCCGAACGGGCAAGCGCCGAGCACGCCGCCATGCGCCGGACGAGGCCGAAGCCGAACACCGCGCGCGCTTCGCCGTCGCTGCTACTGCGCTCGGCCCGCCGTTGCGGCGGATGCGCCGACCAGGCCATGGCCAGCGCCTGCAGGAGATCGCGGATCGGGCTCGGCAGCAGGCCGGTATGCGCGAGCCAGGCCGGCATCCGCCCCTCGTCGCTGCCCGCCTGCGCGATCAGGCGCACGATCTGGCCGCGCAAGCGGTCGAAGCTGACGTAGCCGACGGAAGCCGGATAGTCCCGCTCCGGGTCGCGGCGGAACGGCCCGCCACTTTCCGAGGGATCGAGGCAGTACTGTTCGTTGCCGGCGGCGCGGGCACGCACGACGAGCGCATCGGCGAATTTGCGCAACACGGCGTCGGTCGCCTCGATCGGCCGCTGCAGCATGCCGTCGATCGGCGCCAGTTCGAGATAGACGCCGATCAGGTATTCCTGCCAGACGCTGCTCGGCTCCTCGCCGGGGTAGAGGACCACCGGCTTTTGCGTCGCCGCATGCGCGCGCGCCCAGGCGAGCAGGCGGCCGGTCGTTTCCCACCAGGCGGCGTCCGGCGCCCGATAGCGCAGGCGCTGCAGCTTCTTGCCCTGCACCAGCGCCCGCATGCGCCGGCCGGCGAGGCGCGGCACCTGGTCGGCATCGGCATCGGCAACGAGCTGCGGATCGGACAGACAACGCTCGTAGGCATCGGCGAGCGCCGTGCTGTGGGCGACCAGGGTTTGCCAGACGCGATCGGTCAGGGACTGCTTGCCCGCCGGTTCGAACCAGCTGGCCCAGGTGGCGCGCAGCGGGGCCTGGACGAAATCGTCGAGGCGGATGACGGCGCGCCGCAGCGCCGCGCCGTCGATCTTGCCGACGACGAATTCCGTTTCCAGCAGCCAGTGGTTGATGTCGAGCACCGCCCCTTCGCCCTCCCCGGGGCGAATATCCGCGAGCAGCGCCGCCAGCCCCTTGTCGGAAGCTAGCGGATGCTGTTCGTCGCTCTTGCGAACGCGGGATATCAGTTTGCGAAACATGGCGTCTGCGAAAAACCCCGTCACCGGAGAATGAGAATCGGCACTGCGTGCAATGATACCGCGCCTGCGGCGGCGCGCCCTACCAATGCGTACGGAGGCTATGGCAAACTGGCCTGGCCCGGCCGGCTACCCGGCCGGCCCCCCAGAATCCAATAAATCCAGGAGACAGCATGAAACGCACCAAGCGCGCGGCACTCGCCGCGCTCGCCGCCGCTGCGGCACTCGCCCTGAATCCGGCCGGCGCCGTCGAGGCCGACGGCTACCGCTTCGACGACACGCTCAAGCTCGGCAACGCCGAACTGGTGGCGAACGGCGCCGGCATCCGCTCGAAGTTCGGCAAGCGCTACGCGATGGCGCTCTACCTGCCGGCGAAGACCGGCGACGCGCAAGCGGCGCTGGCGGCGAAGGGGGCGAAGCGCATCGCCATCACGCTGATCAAGGCGGTGGACGGCGACACCTTCGCCGGTGCCGTCAGCAAGGGCATCGACAACAACAGCGGCGAGGCCGAGAAGGCGGCGCTGAAGGAACGCGTCCGGCAACTCGCCGATACCGTCGTCGCGCTCGGCGAGATCAAGGCCGGGTCGAGCATCGTCTTCGACTGGCTGCCCGAGCGCGGGACGGTGCTGACGATCAACGGCCAGCAGAAGGGCCGCGAGATCGCCGGCGAGGACTTCTACGCCGCGCTGCTCAAGGTCTGGCTCGGCGACGATCCGGTGCAGGGCGACCTGAAGCGAAGCCTGCTTGGCAAAGCCGGCTGATCTGCCGATAATCGACACGAATAACAAGAACGATCAGGGGCCCGTCACGAACGGGCCCCGTCGCATGCGAAGCACCCACAACCACCAGAGGAAAAAGGAGACACCGATGACCCGACTGCTGCGTCAACTGCTGCTTGCCGCCACCCTCGCCGCCGGCGCCACCGCCGGCCAGGCGGCGGACTTCATCAACGTGCTCACCGGCGGCACCAGCGGCGTCTACTACCCGCTCGGCGTGTCGCTGTCGCAGATCTACGCGAAGGCGATTCCCGGCGCCAGGACCTCGGTGCAGGCGACCAAGGCCTCCGCCGAGAACCTCAACCTGCTGCAGGCCGGGCGTGGCGAGATCGCCTTCACGCTCGGCGACTCGCTGTCGGACGCCTGGAAAGGCGACGCCGAAGCCGGCTTCAAGGCGCCGCTGAACAAGCTGCGCGGCGTCGCCGGCATCTACCCGAACTACATCCAGATCGTCGCCGCCGCCGACGCCGGCATCCGGACGCTGGCCGACCTGAAGGGCAAGCGCATCTCGGTCGGCGCACCGAAGTCCGGCACCGAACTGAACGCGCGCGCGGTGCTCAAGGCGGCCGGGCTGTCCTACAAGGATTTCGCCAAGGTCGAGTACCTGCCCTTCGGCGAATCGGTCGAGCTGATGAAGAACCGCCAGCTCGACGTCACGCTGCAGTCGGCCGGCCTCGGCGTCGCCTCGCTGCGCGACCTCGCCACGGCGGTGAAGATCGTCGTCGTGCCGGTGCCGGCGGACGTCGTCGCCAAGGTCGGCGACCCGGCCTACCAGCCGGGAACGATCCCGGCGAAGACCTACGAGGGCCAGAACGAGGACGTGGCCACCGTCGCCATCCAGAACTTCCTGGTGACGCACGAGGGGGTGCCGACGGAAACGGTCTACGCGATGACCAAGTCGATGTTCGACAACCTCGACCAGATGGTCGCCGCCCACGCCGCCGCAAAAGCCATCAGCAAGGAGAAGGCGGCGCAGAACATGCCGCTGCCGCTGCACCCCGGCGCCGAGAAGTACTACCGCGAAGCCGGCCTGCTCAAGTAAGGCGGGCCGCCCATGAGCCACGCCCGGTCCCACGGCGCGGCGGAGGAATTCAGCGAGCACGGCCTGACCCGGCCCCTGTCGGGGTTCGGGTTGCAGGCCGTGGTCGTGCTGGCCCTCTGCTTCTCGACCTACCAACTCGTCGTCGCCGCCTTCCACCCGCTGTCGTCGCTGGTGATGCGCGCGCTGCACGTCGGTTTTTTGCTGCTGCTCACCTTCCTGCTCTACCCGGCGACGAAGCGCACCGCCCGCCATGGCGGCATCGCCTGGCACGACTGGGGGCTCGCTGCCGCCGCCTTCGCCCTCGCGGGCTACCAGTGGGTATTCGAGGCCGACCTGATCCAGCGCGCTGGCGATCCGACGACGGCCGACATCGCCGTCGGCTGCGTCGTCGTGCTGCTGCTCTTCGAAGCCGCGCGGCGCATCCTCGGCCTGGCGCTACCGCTGGTCTGCCTCTCCTTCCTCGCCTACGGCCTGTTCGGCCAGCACCTGCCGGGCGACCTCGCGCACCGCGGCTACGCCTTCTCGCAAATCGTCGACCAGCTCGCCTTCGGCACCGAAGGCATCTACGGCATCCCGACACTGGTCTCGGCGACCTACATCTTCCTGTTCATCCTGTTCGGCGCCTTTCTCGAACACGCCGGCATGATCCATCTGTTCAACAGCCTCGCACTCGGCCTCGTCGGCCACACCAAGGGCGGCGCCGCCAAGGTATCGGTCGTCTCGTCCGGGCTGATGGGCACGATCTCCGGTTCCGGCGTCGCCAACGTGCTGACCACCGGCCAGTTCACGATCCCGCTGATGAAGCGCTTCGGCTACTCCGGCGTCTTCGCCGGCGCCGTCGAGGCGACCTCGTCGATGGGCGGCCAGATCATGCCGCCGGTGATGGGCGCGGTCGCCTTCATCATGGCCGAGAACCTGAACGTGCCTTACGCCGAGATCGTCAAGGCGGCGGCGATCCCGGCCATCCTCTACTACGCGACCGCCTTCTGGATGACGCACCTCGAAGCCGGCCGCAAGAACCTGCTCGGCCTGCCCAGGGAACAGTGCCCGAATCCGTGGCAAGCGCTGAAGGAGAGCTGGTACCTGATCCTGCCGCTGGCGGCGCTTGTCGCCATGCTCTTTTCCGGCTTCACGCCGATGTTCTCGGGCATGGTCGGGCTGTCGCTGACCGCCATCCTGATCCTCGGCGCGGCGATCGCCGCACGCTTCTCGTCGACGGCCTTCCGCTACGTCTTCTGGCTTGCCGTCGGGCTGGCGGCGGCGCTGTTCACGCAGGGCGGCATCCTCGTCATCATCGCGCTGATCGGCGCGCTGGCCGCCGTCTGCCTGTCGGTCAAGGGCGGTCGGCAGACGCTGCACACGATGAAGCAGAGTCTCGTCGACGGTGCCCGGCAGGCCTTGCCGGTCGGCGTCGCCTGCGCCATCGTCGGCGTCATCATCGGCGTCCTGACGCTGACCGGCGCCGCCTCGTCGTTCGCCGGCTACATCCTGAAGGTCGGCGAGAACAGCCTGTTCGTATCGCTTCTGTTGACGATGCTGGTCTGCCTGATCCTCGGCATGGGCATCCCGACCATCCCCAACTACATCATCACCAGCTCGATCGCCGCGCCGGCGCTCTTGAAGCTCGGCGTGCCGCTGATCGTCAGCCACATGTTCGTCTTCTACTTCGGCATCATGGCCGACCTGACGCCGCCGGTGGCGCTCGCCGCCTTCGCGGCGAGCTCGATCGCCAAGGAGTCGGCGATGAAGATCGGCGTCAAGGCGGTGCAGATCGCCATTGCCGGCTTCGTCGTGCCGTACATGGCGGTCTACGACCCGCACCTGATGCTGCAGGGCGACATCACCGTCGCCAACGTCGCCTACATCGTCGGCAAGGCGCTGCTCGCCATCGCGCTGTGGGGCGGCGCGGCGATCGGCTACCTGCGCACGCCGCTCAACGCCTTCGAGCGCCTCTTCGCCGCGGCGGCCGCCTTCATGCTGGTGGCGGCGATCCCGCTGACCGACGAGATCGGCTTCGCGATGAGCGCCGCCTTCGTCGCCTGGCACCTCTACCGTTCGCGCCGGGCATGAGCCTGTGCTTGGCCAGCGGCAGCCTGCTCGCCGCGCTGCCGCTGACCGCCTTCACGCTGGCATGGACGCACTCGATCGAGAAAACGCGCTGGGAAGAGGACTGGCGCATCACCGGCGCGGCGCTCGAACTGCGCGAAGCGCGCATCCACGGCAGCGGCGCCGGCATGGAACCGCCGCCCGGCGCCCGCCTCGACGGCGGCGTCTGGCGCTACGTGCCCGCCCATCCGATGCACGAACGCCTCCGGCTGACGCACTCGCCGCACGCCGCCGGCTACGAACTGTGTTCGGCCGACGGCTGCCGGCCGCTGGCTGACCTGCTGCCCGGATTGGAGGAAAATCACGCGGACGGCGCGGTGATCGATTTGTTCCCCTGCCCGCCACGCCGACCCGGAGCCCCTCCATGACGAACAGAGACTACGACGCCATCGTCGCCGCCCCCGGCTTCGCCCTCGGCGTCCGCTGCGCCGGCGCCGACTGGGTCGAGGCGATCGAATTCCTGCCGCCGCAAGCCGGCACCGCCGCGCGCACGCCGCTGGCCGCCGAGGCGGCACGCCAGCTGACGACCTGGCTGGCCGACCCCGACTTCGTCTTCGGCCTGCCGCTGAAGCCGTCCGGAACGCCGTTCCAGCGCCGCGTCTGGCAAGAGATCGCCGCCATTCCGTGCGGCGAAACGCGCACCTACGGCGACATCGCGCGCACGCTGCACAACGCCCCGCGCGCCGTCGGCCAGGCCTGCGGCGCCAACCCCTTCCCGCTGGTCGTCCCGTGCCACCGCGTCGTCGCCGCCAACGGCGGCCTCGGCGGTTTCGACCGCCACGGCGGCGGCTTCCTGCTCGACGTCAAACGCTGGCTGCTGGCGCACGAGCGGCGATGAGCGAAGCGGCGGCCATTCCGCTGGCGGCGGCCGACGCCGCCGAGATCGACGCCTTCTGCGACGCCGTCTGGCTGGCGGACGGCCTCGCCCGCAGCTCGCTCGCCAGCTACCGCAGCGACCTCGCCCGCTTCGCCCGCTGGCTCGCCGCCGATGGCCGCCCGGGGCTGAGCACCGCCGGCGAGGCGGCGGTGCAGGACTACATCGCCGCCCTCTCGCGGCAGATGCGCCTCGCCTCGCAGGCCCGCCACCTGGCGACGCTGCGCCGCTACTACCGCTGGCTGCTGGTCGAGCGCCGCATCGCCGAGGACCCGACGCGGCGCATCGCCAACCCGGTGCGGCCGGCGCGCTTGCCGAAACCGCTCAGCGAAGCGCAGGTCGAGGCGCTGCTCGCCGCCCCGCAGACCGGCACGCCGCTCGGCCTGCGCGACCGGGCGATGCTGGAGACGCTGTACGCCACCGGCCTGCGCGTCTCCGAACTGGTCGGCCTGAAGCTGCACGAACTGAGCCTCGACATGGGGCTCGTCCGCGTCTTCGGCAAGGGCAGCAAGGAGCGACTGGTGCCGCTCGGTGAGGAGGCGGCCGACTGGCTGAAACGCTACCTCGCCGAGAGTCGTCCGGCGCTGCTCGACCGCCGGCAGAGCGACGCCGTCTTCGTCACCGCACGCGCCGCGGCGATGACGCGGCAGATGTTCTGGAGCCTGATCAAGCGCCACGCGCGCACCGCCGGACTGGCTGCCGACGGTCTGTCGCCGCACACGCTACGCCACGCCTTCGCCACGCACCTGATCAACCACGGTGCCGACCTGCGCGTCGTCCAGCTGCTGCTCGGCCACGCCGACATCACCACGACGCAGATCTACACGCACGTCGCCCGCGAACGGCTGAAGGCGCTGCACGCCGAGCACCACCCGCGCGGCTGAGGGCGTCCGGACGGGCCGCCGGTGCTATCCTGTGCACCGATCCTTCCGTCATGACACGATGCGGCCGAACGCCTTCACCAACCCACTCGCGCTGACCCTCGGCATCGCCGCGCTGCTGCTGCTCGCGGCGACCCTGATCCTCGACATGGTCGGCAGCCGGCGCGCCGAGTTCGCACACGCCACGCGGCAGATCGAGCAGCACGACCGGATGCTCGCCGAGCACGTCGCCCGCTCCTTCGACAGCATCGAGATCCTCCTCGACGAGATGCGCCTGGCGCTGCAGGACAACGGCCGCTGGCTCGACTGGCGCCCGGGCGACGGCCACCAGTACCTGAAGGAACGGCTGAGCCGCTCGCTGCCGCAGATCCGCCACCTGATCATCTTCGACGCGGCCGGCGACCAGCGCTACACCAGCTTCGCCCACCCGGCGCCGCGGATCAACGTCAGCGACCGCCCGTATTTCCGGCAACTGCTCGACGGCGCCGAACGCGCCCGCTTCGGCCCCTACCTCGGACGCAACTCGAACCGCCCGAGCTACGCCATCGCCCGCCGCCTGGCCCGCGACGGCGGTCAATTCGCCGGCGCGCTGATGGTCGCCATCGAACCGGAGTACTTCGAGCAGTTCTGCCACAGCACGCGCCCCTACGAAGCCTTCGAAGCGACCATCGTCGACGCCGACGGCCGGATCATCGCCTTCTGCCGCTCGCTGGCGCATGCCGCCGACAAGCCGCCGGCAAATGCCGGCGAGGATTTCCGCAAGGTGCTCGCGCACGGCGAGTTCGCCGGCGCCAACATCCCGATGAACCGCAGCGTCGTCGAAGGCGAACGGCACCTGCTCGCCAGCGAGCCGATCCCCGGCTACCCGGATCTGCGCGTCGTCAGCGCAACGCCGAAGGACATCCTGCTACGCGGCTGGCACCAGCATGCGCTGCGCATCTTCCTGCTGGCGCTGCTGGCGCTCGCCGCGCTCGGCGCCGCCGGCCTGCTCATCCGCCGCCAGCTGGGGCAGCTCTCGGCCCTGACCGAGGAACTGCAACGGAGCCGCGACACGCTCGAGGAGCGGGTCCGCAATGCCACGCGCGAACTGGAAGCGCGGCGCAGCGAGACCGAGCGGCTGGCGGAAGCGAAGGCGCGCTTCTTCGCCGCCGCCAGCCACGATCTGCGGCAACCGCTGCACGCCCTGCAGCTCTTCCTCGGCGACCTCGCCCGGCTGGCCGGCACGCCGGAACAGAAGGCGCTGGTCGAGCGCATCGAGACGGCAACCCGCTCGATGACCGGGCAGTTGCGCAGCCTGCTCGACATCTCCCGGCTGGACATGGCGAACATCGTTCCGGAGCGCGTCCCGGTCGACGTTCCCGCGCTCTTCGCGCAACTGGCGACGACCTATCTGCCGGGCGCCGAGGCGGCCGGCGTCCGCCTGCGCTTCCGGGCATCGCCGGCGACCCTCGAAACCGACCCGGCGCTGCTCGCCCGCCTGCTCGGCAACCTGATCGACAACGCCATCAAGTTCTCGCCGCAGGGGCGCGTACTCGTCGCCACCCGCCGACGCGCCAACGCCCTGCGCATCGAAGTACGCGACAACGGCAAGGGCATCGCCGCCCCCCACCAGCAGTCGATCTACGACGAGTTCTACCAGATCGGCAACGCCGCCCGCGACCCCGGAGCCGGCCTCGGGCTCGGCCTCGCCATCGCCCACCGCATCGCCCGCCTGCTCGGCGCCAACATCAGCCTGCGCTCCGACACCAACGCCGGCACCACCTTCGCCGTGACGCTGCCGTACCGCTGCGGACCGCGCCCGGACACCCCGCCGGAGCATGCCGCGCCGCGCCTGATCCTGCTCGGCGAGCCCGGCGATTTCGCCGAACGGGCACGGCGCTGGGGCTACGCCGTCGAACTCGCCGCCGACAGTGCGAGCGCCCGCCGCCTGCTCGACGCCGGGCCGGGCATCCCGGTCGTTCGCTGCACCGACAGCTGCCTGTTGCCGAACGACATCCAGTCCCTGCTGCGCGGGCACCGCGGCGTGATCATTTCGCCGGCAGGCTGCGACGTCCCCGACGTCGGGGCGTATCATCTGCGTGAACCGATCAAGCCGGCCCGGCTGCGCGCGCTGTTGCGCAGCCTGCACTGACCCTCGCGGAGAGTCGCCCGATGAAGAACGAACACGCCCCGGAAACCCCCGCCACCCGCTTCCTGAAGAGCCACGGCATCGCCCATTCGAACCACCTCTACGCCTACGAGGAGCATGGCGGCACGCGCGTCTCGGCGCGCGAACTGAACGTCGACGAGCACGCCGTGGTGAAGACGCTGGTGATGGAGGACGAGAACGCCCGGCCGCTGATCGTGCTGATGCACGGCGACCGCAAGGTATCGACGAAGGAGCTGGCGCGGCAGATCGGCTGCAAGAAGGTCGAGCCGTGCAGGCCGGAGGTCGCCAACCGGCACACCGGTTTCCTGGTCGGCGGCACCAGCCCCTTCGGCACGAAGAAGCGGCTGCCGGTCTATATCGAGAAGAGCATCCTCGACCTGCCGCTGGTGTACATCAACGGCGGCCGCCGCGGCTATCTGGTCGGCGTGCATCCGCACGACATCCTGCGCGTGCTGCAGCCGAAGGTCGTCGAGGCCGCCCTCAAGGATTGACGCACCGCCGCGCCGGCGGCGGCCGGGCAACCGATCAGGCTTCCCCCCGGGGCACGTCCTCGCGGTGCGCAGCGCGCACTGCTCAGGCGGCGCCGCGCTCGATGACGACGCCGACGCGGCGCACGCCGCGCATCATGCCGAGCTTGGCCACCGAAACCTGCACCCACTGCGCGCCGAAGTCCTCCAGCAGCAGCGTCGCCACGTATTCGGCGAGCTTTTCCAGCAGGTTGAAGTGGCGCGCGCCGAGTTCGGCGCGCAGGCGCTCGGCGACCACCGCGTAGTCGATGGTGTCGCCGATGTCGTCGGACGCGCCCGCCGACGCGGTCGAGGTGCCGATGCGCAGGCTGATCTCGATCGTCTGCGACACCGCCTTCTCGCGCGGGTAGATCCCGATCAGGGTGTCGACGCGAAGGTCGTCGATGAAGATGATGTCCATGGCGGGGTGTAGAATTCGGCACCGCATTGTACGCCTACTCCGCCTGCCACCGCCCCATGGACCAATCCCTGACCGTCATTGCCGCCGTCGCCGGCGCCTACCTGCTCGGCTCCGTTCCGTTCGCCGTCGTCGTCAGCCGCCTGTTCGGCCTCGCTGACCCCCGCAGCTACGGCTCCGGCAACCCCGGCGCAACCAATGTGCTGCGCAGCGGCAACAAGGCGGCGGCGATCCTGACGCTGCTCGGCGACGCCGCCAAGGGCTGGCTGGCGGTCTTCCTCGCCCAGCGCTACGGGCTGTCCGGCGCCGTCGTCGCGCTGGTGGCGCTGGCCGTCTTCTTCGGCCACCTGTTCCCGCTCTTCCTGAAATTCAAGGGCGGCAAGGGCGTCGCCACCGCCGCCGGCGTGCTGCTCGGGCTCGACTGGGTGCTCGGCCTCGGCGTGCTCGGCCTGTGGCTGCTCACCGCCTTCGTTTCCCGCTATTCGTCGCTCGGCGCGCTGGTCGCCGCCGCCGGCACCCCCTTGCTCGCCGGAATGCTGTGGGGCGCGACCGGGCAGACGCTGGCCGTCGGCGTCATGGCGGCGGCGCTGATCGCCAAGCACTGGGCGAACCTGCAGCGCCTGCTGGCAGGAACCGAGCCGAAGATCGGCGCGAAGAAGAAGGCTTAAAGGGAAATATCAGCGAGCGGCCAGCGCGGCCGCACGGCGAAGGCGCCGGCGGCTTTCGGCACGGTGCCGGCGGCCAGGCGCAGCGCGCCGGCGAGCGCGATCATCGCGCCGTTGTCGGTGCAGAATTCCAGTTCCGGGTAATAGACCTCGATACCGCGCCGCGCCGCCTTGGCGTCGAGCTGCCGGCGCAGTTCGCGGTTGGCGCCGACGCCGCCGGCAACGACCAGCTGCGTCAGCCCGCTCTGTTTCACCGCCTGCAGCGATTTCTTCACCAGCACCTCGACGATCGCATCCTGGAAGCCGCGCGCGACGTCGGCCCGCTCCTGTTCGGTCAGCGAGCGCTCGCGCACCTGCGTCAGCACCGCCGTCTTCAGCCCGGAGAAGCTGAACATCAGGTCGCCGGAATTGAGCATCGGCCGCGGCAGCTTCACCGCTCCGGGCGTGCCGCGCTCGGCCAGCGCCGCCAGCGCCGGGCCGCCCGGATAGCCGAGGCCGAGCAGTTTGGCGGTCTTGTCGAAGGCTTCGCCGGCAGCGTCGTCGAGCGTCTCGCCGAGCAGTTCGTAGTCGCCGACGCCGGCGACGCGCATCAGCTGCGTGTGGCCGCCGGAGACGAGCAGCGCGACGAACGGGAAGCGCGGCGGCCGCGCCGACAGCAGCGGCGACAGCAGGTGCCCTTCGAGATGATGCACCGGCACCGTCGGCACGCCGAGCGAAGTCGCCAGCGCCTCGGCGAAGGCGGCGCCGACCAGCAGCGCGCCGGCCAGCCCCGGCCCCTGCGTGTAGGCCACCGCACCGACGTCGCCGAGCGAGCGCCCGCTCTCTTCGAGCACCTTGCGCAACAAGGGAACGGTGCGACGGATGTGGTCACGCGAGGCGAGTTCCGGAACGACGCCGCCGTAGTCGCGGTGCATCGCCACCTGCGAATGCAGCGCGTGCGCGAGCAGGCCGTGCGCCGGGTCGTAGAGCGCGACGCCGGTTTCGTCGCAGGAGGATTCGAAGCCGAGGATCAGCATGGGCGGCGATTTTACCCGAGCCGACAAAGAAAGCGCCGGTGGACTTGGAAAAAGCTTGACGATCTGTTTATAATCGCGGTCTTTCCCATTTTCCAACCCAACTGATTGGACTGATTTCAATGCCGAGCATTCGCGTCAAGGAAAACGAGCCGTTCGAAGTTGCCATCCGCCGCTTCAAGCGCACTGTCGAAAAAACCGGTCTGCTGACCGAACTGCGCGCCCGCGAGTTCTACGAGAAGCCCACCGCCGAGCGCAAGCGCAAGCTGGCCGCCGCGGTCAAGCGCCACCACAAGCGCATCCGCAGCCAGACCCTGCCGCCGAAGATGTACTAAGCGGCTTCGGCCGCAGCAGTCGTCGCACCAGCAACACTGCTTCAAGTCGCGCCAGTCCCAATCCTGGCGCAACGCAGTTTTCCGACGCAGCGAAAGCCAGAGCCGTCCATCCTGAGGTGGACGGCTTTTGACGTTTGTGGGGGATCACCAGAATGACGCTCAAGGAACGCATCACCGAGGACATGAAGGCCGCCATGCGCGCCCGGGAAACGGCGAAGCTCGGCGCCATCCGCCTGCTGCTGGCGGCGATCAAGCAGAAGGAAGTCGACGAGCGCATCGAACTCGACGACGCCGGCGTGCTCGCCGTCGTCGAGAAACTGCTCAAGCAGCGCAAGGACAGCATCGCCCAGTACGAAGCCGCCGGCCGCGACGACCTCGCCGCCGCCGAGCGCGCCGAGGCCGAGCTGCTTGCCTCGTACATGCCGGCGCAGCTGTCGGTCGCCGAGATCGCCGCCGAAGTGGCGGCGGCCGTTGCCGCCACCGGCGCCATCGGCCCGGCCGACATGGGCAAGGTCATGGGCGTCGTCAAGGCGAAGCTCGCCGGCCGCGCCGACATGGGCGAAGTGTCGAAGCAGGTCAAGGCAGCCCTCACCCGCTGAGCGGACGCCGGCGGCGCGATGATTCCTGAATCCTTCATTCAGGACCTGCTGCACCGGGTCGACATCGTCGACCTGATCGACGCGCACGTGCCGCTGAAGAAGGCCGGCGCCAACTACGCCGCCTGCTGTCCCTTCCACAACGAAAAGTCCCCGTCCTTCACCGTCAGCCCGCAGAAGCAGTTCTATCACTGCTTCGGCTGCGGCGCGCACGGCAGCGCCATCGGCTTCATGATGGAATACGCCGGCATGGGTTTCATCGATGCCGTGAAGGAACTCGCCGGCCGCACCGGCATGCAGGTGCCGGAAGAGGAAGGGCGCCGCCGCCCCGCGCACGAAGGACCGCGCATCGCCGACCTGGTCGGGGCGATGGCGCAGGCGGCCCAGTATTACCGCGAGCAGCTGAAGGCCTCGCCGAAGGCCATCGATTACCTGAAGCAGCGCGGCCTCACCGGCGAGATCGCCGCCCGCTTCGGCATGGGCTACGCGCCGCCGAACGGCCTGCGCGATTCGCCGCTCGACTACAACGATCCGCGCCTCGTCGCCGCCGGCCTGCTCAAGGTCGGCGACGACGGCCGCCGCTACGACTATTTCCGCGACCGCGTGATGATCCCGATCGTCAATCCGAAGGGCGAGACGATCGCCTTCGGCGGCCGGATCATCGGACCGGGCGAGCCGAAATACCTGAACTCGCCGGAAACGCCGCTGTTCGAGAAGGGGCGTGAGCTGTTCGGCCTGCCGCAGGCGCGCGCCGCGCTGCGCGAGACCGACACGGCGATCGTCGTCGAGGGCTACATGGACGTCATCGCACTGGCCCAGCACGGCGTCGGCAACGCCGTCGCCACGCTCGGCACGGCGACGACCGCGACGCACGTGCAGAAGCTCATGCGCCAGGTCGACCGCATCGTCTTCTGCTTCGACGGCGACAACGCCGGCCGCAAGGCCGCCTGGCGCGCGCTGGAAAATTCGCTGGAAGCGCTGCCCGAGCAGAAGACGATCGGCTTCGTCTTCCTGCCCGAGGCGCACGACCCCGACAGCTACGTGCGCGAGTTCGGCAAGGATGCGTTCAACCGCATGGTGGCGCAGGCCACGCCGCTGTCCGATTTTCTGCTGCGCGAGCTCGGTCGCCAGTGCGACCTGACCAGCGCCGAAGGCAAGGCGAAGCTGGTTGCCGACGCGAAGCCGCTGTTGCAGAAGCTGCAGACGCCATTGTTGCGCCTGCAACTGGTGAAGCGCCTGGCCGAAATCAGCGGCTTTTCACAGCCGGAAGTCGAACGTCTGTGCGAACTGCGCACCATTGCCCCGCCGGCGCCGGCTCGCGCACCGCGGCAGTCGCCGGCGGCGACTTTCATGAGAAAGCTGATCCGGCTGATCCTGCAGAGGCCGGAGCTCGCCGGCCGCCTGCCGCTCGACGCACTGCCGGCGGACAGCCCCGAAACACGCACACTGCGCCGCTTGGTGGCCGCCGTGCGCGAAGCCGGCGAACCTGCGCCAGGCTACGCCGCACTGCTCGAACGCCTGCGCGGCGGCGAGGACGACCAACTGCTGAAGAATGCCGCATCCGACCTGATGCACGAACCCTTCGCCGACGACGAGATCGAATCAGAATTCGCCGGCACGCTGGACAAGTTCGCGCGCGACGCGCGCAAGGACGAAATCGAGGCCTTGCGCGCGAAGGCGGCGGCACTCGGACTCGCCGGGCTTTCGGCCGACGAGAAGGCCCGCTACGTGGCGCTGCTGACCGCGCGCGGCAGCGACGGCTGAGCGGCCGGCGCAGGCCGGGACTCGCAGCTAAGTTGTGATATAATTTAATGTTTTTCCAACCCACTCACCGGGAAATGGACATGGCAACCGCAAACGCAAAAGCCAAGACGCCGGCCAAGGACGCCAAGGCCAAAACCGCCAAGACCAAGGAAAAGGCCGCGGCGGAACTGCTCGCCCAGGCCGGCAACGCGCCCTCGCCGGTCGACGCGGAAACGCGCAAGACCCGCCTGAAGAACCTGATCAAGCTCGGCAAGGAGCGCGGCTACCTGACCTACGCCGAGATCAACGACCACCTGCCGGACGATGTTGTCGATGCGGAGCAGATCGAATCGATCATCTCCACCTTCAACGACATGAACATCCAGGTGTTCGACGAGGCACCGGCCGCGGAAGACCTGCTCATGTCCGACGCCGCGCCGACCGTCGCCGACGACGAGGAGGTCGAGGAAGAAGCCGAGCAGGCGCTGTCCACCGTCGACTCCGAATTCGGCCGCACCACCGACCCGGTGCGCATGTACATGCGCGAGATGGGTTCGGTCGAGCTGCTCACGCGCGAGGGCGAAATCGAAATCGCCAAGCGCATCGAGGACGGCCTCAAGCACATGATCCAGGCGATCTCCGCCTGCCCGACGACGATCGCGGAAATCCTCGATGCCGTCGCCAAGATCGAGCGCGATGAGATGCGCATCGACGAACTGATCGACGGCCTGATCGACCCCAACGCCACCGAAGAAGCACCGGCGGCGGCGGAGGAAGAGGCGATCGAAGAGGACGAAGGCGACGGCGACGGCGACGACGACGGCGACGATGGCGGCGCCGCCGCATCGGCCTCGCTGCTGCAGCTCAAGACCGACGCCCTGGAGCGCTTCGCCACGATCAGGGCGCTGCACGCCAAGGCACATGGCACCCTGGTCAAGAAGGGCTCGCAGGACAAGACCTACCTCAAGTTGCAGCAGCAGATCTCCGACGAGCTGATGTACATCCGCTTCACCTCGCGCACCATCGAGCGCCTGTGCGACTCGGTGCGCGGCATGGTCGAAGAGGCGCGCGCCTGCGAACGCAAGATCCAGCAGATCTGCGTGGACAAGGTGCACATGCCGCGGCCGCATTTCATCAAGGTCTTCCCCGGCAACGAGATGAACCTCGACTGGGCCGACGCCGAGATCGCCGCCAACCCGCGCACCTACGCCCAGACCCTGACCCGCAACGCGCCGGCGATCAAGGAGCAACAGCAGAAGCTGATCGACCTGCAGACGCGCATCGGCATCCCGCTCAAGGAACTGAAGGACATCAACAAGCAGATGTCCACCGGCGAAGCCAAGGCCCGCCGCGCCAAGCGCGAGATGACCGAGGCCAACCTGCGTCTGGTGATCTCGATCGCCAAGAAATACACCAACCGCGGCCTGCAGTTCCTTGACCTGATCCAGGAAGGCAACATCGGCCTGATGAAGGCGGTGGACAAGTTCGAATACCGCCGCGGCTACAAGTTCTCGACCTACGCCACCTGGTGGATCCGCCAGGCGATCACCCGCTCGATCGCCGACCAGGCGCGCACCATCCGCATCCCGGTGCACATGATCGAGACGATCAACAAGATGAACCGCATCTCGCGCCAGATCCTGCAGGAAACCGGCGCCGAGCCGGACCCGGCGACGCTGGCGAAGAAGATGGAGATGCCGGAAGAGAAGATCCGCAAGATCCTCAAGATCTCGAAGGAACCGATCTCGATGGAGACGCCGATCGGCGACGACGACGACTCGCATCTGGGCGACTTCATCGAGGACACCGCGACGCTGGCACCGACCGACGCCGCGCTGTTCTCCAGCCTGCGCGGCATCACCAAGGAAGTGCTCGACACGCTCACCCCGCGCGAGGCGAAGGTGCTGCGCATGCGCTTCGGCATCGAGATGAACACCGACCACACACTGGAGGAAGTCGGCAAGCAGTTCGACGTCACCCGCGAGCGCATCCGCCAGATCGAAGCCAAGGCGCTGCGCAAGCTGCGTCACCCGAGCCGCTCCGACAAGCTGAAGAGCTTCCTCGACAACGGCAACAACTGAGCTGCGACGCGCTGCCGGGACTGTAGCTCAGTCGGTTAGAGCAGAGGACTCATAATCCTTTGGTCCAGGGTTCGAGTCCCTGCGGTCCCACCAAAAAGAAACGGCCTCCCGCGGGAGGCCGTTTCCATTTCTGCTCCGCTGCTTCAGGCGGCGCGCAGGCGGTACCACAGCGCGTAGGCCCAGCAGGCGGCGCAGAAACCGGTGGCCACGTCGAGCGCGGCGAAGACCAGGATGGCGACGGCGGGAATGCTGCCGATGCCGGAACCGAGCAGCCAACTGACGAACATCGCGGCGCCGGCGATGCCGGCGATCTTGTCGGCGAAGAGCTTGGCGCCGGCGTTGATCGGCTGCGGCTTGCCGAGCTTCTGCGTCAGCCAGGCGAACAGCCGGTAGGAGGCGCAGCGGTGCGGCGAGACGAAGCCGCGCCAGAGGCCGCCGAAGGCGAGCAGCGCGGAAAGCCACTGATAGGGCGTAAACAGGTAGAGGGCGGCGATGGCGAAGCTCATCGCCGCCTGCAGGCGGTAGGCGTTGGCGCAGACCGGGGCAATGTCGAAACGCAGCACGGCGGCACTCCTCGAATATCAAAGAGCGCGAATATTAGCGTTTTCTAAATTAATGTCAAGCGCCGTAACGGCGCCGCTCAGCCGGGAACGATGGCGGTCAGGCGCGGATCGTCGTGATGGTCGACGAGGATGCGCCGCACGCGGTCCTGCCAGAGCGCGCCGAACTGCATCGCCTGCTCCGCGCTGGCGATGCCCTGCAGCACCAGCGGCAGCAGTTCGCCCATGCGCGGGTCGCCGGCCACCGGCGACAGGTCGAGCGCGACGACGACGCTGCCGCGGCCGTCGAGGCGGGTGAAGCGGATGCCATCGACGCCGGACGCATCGAACTGCAGCAGGTCCTTGCGCGCGTAGCGACCGGCCAGCCCCTTGAAGCCGCCGACGCCCGCCGCGCCGGTGAGCAGGCCGACGATGCCGGCGATGACGCCGGCGACGCCGCTCTTCTGGCTCTCGCCGAAATCGACGCGGATCGCTCCGCGCTCCGGAATTTCGTCGCCGTAGAGCGCGCGCAGCGCACGCGTCGTCAGCAGCCAGGCGCCGGCGACGGTCGGGCACGAGTGCCCGGCGAGGCGCACGGCGTCGGCGTAGCGGTATTCGATCAGGCCGCCGTCGGCGGCGCCGAGCAGTTCGGCGAGGGGGTCGCGCAGCGTGATGCCGGGAACGGCGTCGAAGAAGGCGGGGAAGCCCATGTCAGTCCTTTCGCTGGATCAGTTCGATCTTGTAGCCGTCCGGGTCCTCGACGAAGGCGATCACCGTCGTCCCGTGCTTCATCGGCCCGGCTTCGCGCACGACCTTGCCGCCGCGCGCGCGGATCGCGTCGCAGGCGGCGTAGGCGTCGGGCACGGCGATGGCGACGTGGCCGAAGGCGTTGCCCAGGTCGTAGGCGGCGGTATCCCAGTTGTGCGTCAGTTCGAGGACGGCGCTCTCGGCCTCGTCGCCGTAGCCGACGAAGGCCAGCGTGAAACGGCCGTCGGGGTAGTCCTGCCGGCGCAGCAGGCGCATGCCGAGGACTTCGGTGTAGAAGGCGAGCGAGCGGTCGAGGTCGCCGACGCGGAGCATGGTGTGCAGGATGCGCATGATCGTGGTTCCTACCAGTGGGGGATGTGGGCCGCGAGGCGCTGCAGCTCGCTGCGCGCCGCGCGGTAGTCGGCGCAGGCGGTCTCCACGAGGGACCAGAAATGCGGACCGTGGTTCATGTGGCGCAGGTGGGCAAGCTCGTGCACAACGACGTAGTCGACGATCGCCTCGGGGAAGTGGATCAGCCGCCAGTTGAGGCGGATGCCGCTCCTGCGGCTGCAACTGCCCCAGCGCGTGCGCGCCGACGACAGCGCCAGCGGCGGCACGGTCACGCCGAGCAGCGGCGCGTAATGCGCGAGGCGGACGGCGAAATGCTCGCGCGCGCGTTCGCGCAGAGCGCGTTCGAGCAGGCCGCCGGCGGCCGTTCCCGGCTTCAGCAACAAGGTCAACACGCCCGTGCCCCAGACCGCGCGGTTGGCGCCGACGGCAAGGCGGACGACGAGTTCGCCGCCGAGGAAGGGCAGGCGCACGCCGTCGGCGATGGCCAGCGGCTCCGGCCGCCGGCGTGTGCGCCACTCGTCGAGCTTGTCGACGACCCAGTCGGCGTGGCGGCGGATCAGCGCCTCGACTTCGGCCAGCGAGGTCCGCCGCGGCGCGCCGATGCGCAGCCCGCGATGGTCGATGGACAGGCCGATGGTGCGCCGGCTGCCGCGGCGCAGCAGGTAGGGGACGACGCGGTCGCCGAGGGCGATCCGGCGCATCTCCTCGCCGGCGGCAGGGGCGACGCCGGCGAGCGGCAGATCAAGCTGCATCCGGGTAGCGGTGCGGCGACAGGCGTCGCATCTCGCCCTCGATCCAGGCTTCGGCGCGGACGTTGATCTCGTCCTGCGACAGGCCGGCGGTGTCGATCGCCGGGCCGATGCTGACGACGACGTGGCCAGGCTGCTTGACGAAGGCGTTGCGCGGCCAGCATTCGCCGGCGTTATGCGCCACCGGCACGACCTTCGCCCCGGTCTGCGCGGCGAGGTAGGCGCCGCCCTGCTTGTAGCGCCGCGTCTGGCCCGGTGCGACGCGCGTCCCCTCGGGAAAGACGATGATCCAGAAGCCGCGCGCGAGACGGTCGGCGCCCTGCTCGACGACCTGGTTCAGCGCCTCGCGGCCGGCCGTTCGGTCGATCGAGATCATCTGCAGCGCGGCCAGTCCCCAGCCGAAGAACGGCAGCCGCATCAGCTCCTTCTTCAGCACGAAGACGCAGTAGGTGCGCTCCGGCACCAGATCCTGCAGGGCGACGGTCTCCCACGCCGACTGGTGCTTGGCGAGGACGATGGCCGGCTCGGCCGGCAGGTTCTCGCGGCCGCGCACCTCGTGCGTAATGCCGAGGACATGCCGGAACAGCCACATCAGCCCGCGCCGGTAGTACCAGACGGCGCGGAAGCGGGCGAGCAGCGGCACCATGCCGGCAACCAGCAGCGCCGTGCCGAACAGCATCGTCCACGGCAGCGCGACGAGCATGAACAGCGACGAACGAAGAAGCTTCATCAGGCTCCGAGGATGAAGTCGACGGCCGCCGCCAGATCGGCGAAGACCAGCGTTTCCGCCGGCAACGCCGGATCCTGTCGCGTCTTCGCCCCCTTGCCGGTGAGCACCAGCATCGGCCGGGCGCCGGTGGCGGCGGCCGCCTGCAGGTCGCGCAGCGAATCGCCGACCGCCGGCACGCCGGACAGGTCGGTGTTGTAGCAGGCGGCGATACGCTCGAACATGCCCGGCTTCGGCTTGCGGCAATCGCAACTGGCATCGGCCGCATGCGGGCAGTAGAAGACGGCGTCGATGCGCCCGCCGACGGCGGCGACCGTCTTGTGCATCTTGTCGTGGATGGCGTTCAGCGTGTCCATGTCGAACAGCGCCCGGCCGACCCCCGACTGGTTGGTGGCGACGACGACGCGGTAGCCGGCCTGGTTCAGACGGGCGATCGCCTCCGGGCTGCCCGGGATCGGCTTCCACTCCGCCGGCGACTTGATGAACTGGTCGGAGTCGAAGTTGATGACGCCGTCGCGGTCGAGGATGACGAGCTTCATACCGCCAGCTTGGAAATGTCGGCGACCGCGTTGAGTTGGTCGAAGAGCGACTTGAGGAGGCCGAGACGGTTGGCGCGCACCAGCGGTTCGTCGGTGTTCACCATCACCTCGTCGAAGAAGCGGTCGACCTCGGCGCGCACGCCCGACAGCGCGAGCAGCGCGTCGGCGTAATCGCCGTTGGCAACGTGCGATTTCACCAGCGGCGAGAGTTGCACGACGCGTTCGAACAGCGCCTTCTCGGCGGCTTCCTGCAACAGCGCGACGTCGGGTTCCGGAATCGCGCCGTCGGCCTTCTTCAGGATGTTGCCGATGCGCTTGTTGGCAGCGGCAAGCGCCTGCGCCGCATCGTGGGCAAGGAATTTCTGCACCGCGTCGAGTTTCGCCGGCACCAGGTCGATGCGCGTCGGGCGCTGCGCCAGCACCGCCTCGATCACGTCCTGGCCGTGGCCGGCGTCGCGCAGGTAGCCGCGCAGACGGTCGAGCATGAAGTCGTGCAGCTGCGTCCGGCAATCGGCCGCGGTCAGCACGCCGGCGGCGAAACCGTTCGCCGCTGCGTCGATCAGTTCGCCGAGATCGAGCGGCAGCGGCGATTCCATCAGGATGCGGAGGACGCCGAGCGCGGCGCGGCGCAGGCCGAACGGGTCCTTGTCGCCGGTCGGCAGCTGGCCGATGCCGAAGAAGCCGGTGAGCGCGTCGAGCTTGTCGGCGAGCGCGGCGGCGCCGGCGATATTGCCGGCCGGCAGCGCGTCGCCGGCGAAGCGCGGCTGGTAGTGGGCCTGGACGGCGTCGGCGACGGCCTGGTCCTCGCCGTCGTGCAGCGCGTAGTAGCGGCCCATGATGCCCTGCAGTTCGGGGAACTCGCCGACCATGTCGGTGACCAGGTCGGCCTTGGCCAGGCGCGCCGCGCGTGCGGCGAGCGCGGCGTCGGCGTTGAGCCTGCCGGCGATCGTCCGCGCCAGCGCTTCCATGCGTTCGACCCGCTGCAGCAGCGAGCCAAGCTTGTTGTGATAGACGACGCTGCCGAGCTTGTCGAGGCGCGAGGCGAGCGTCGCCTTGCGGTCCTGGTTGAAGAAGAAGCGCGCGTCCGACAGGCGCGGGCGGACGACGCGGGCGTTGCCGGTGACGATGTTGGTCGGGTCGGCGACGGCCATGTTGGAGACGATCAGGAAGCGGTTCTGCAGCTTGCCGGCGGCGTCGAACAGCGGGAAGTACTTCTGGTTCGCCTGCATCGTCAGGATCAGGCATTCCTGCGGCACTTCCAGGTATTCCGGTTCGAACTCGCTGACGTAGATCACCGGCCATTCGACCAGCGCCGTCACTTCGTCGAGCAGTGCGTCGAGCAGCTTGACCTGGGCGCCGAGCTCGTCGGCCTTGGCCTGCAGCGCCGTGGCGATGATCGCGCGACGGCGGGCGAAGGCGGCGACGACCTTGCCGTCGGCTTCGAGCTTGGCCTCGTATTCGTCGGCCGAGGCCAGCGGCAGCGGGCCGTCGGCGAGGAAACGATGGCCGAGCGTGGTGTTGCCGCTGGCGAGGCCGAGCACCTCGCCGGCCACGACGTGCTCGCCGTGCAGCATGACGAGGCCGTGCACCGGGCGCACGAACTGCACGTCGGAATCGCCCCAGCGCATCACCTTCGGGATCGGCAGCTTCTTCAGCGCGTCGCCGACGATGCCGCCGAGCACGGCCTCCAGCTTGGCGCCGGTAACCGTCGCCTCGTAAAAGAAGGTCTCGGACTTGCCGTCCATGCGCTTCTCGAATTTCGCGATCTCGGCGGCCGGGATGCCCTTGGCATCCAGCTTCTTCAGCAGCGCCGGCGACGGGTTGCCGGCGGCGTCGAGCGCCACCGACACCGGCATGATCTTCTCGTGCACCTTGGCGTCCGGCGCCACGGCGAGCATCTGCGGAATCTGCACGGCCAGCCGGCGCGGCGTGGCGAACCATTTGTAGTCGCCGCCGGCCTGGACCAGGTTGCGGTCGGCGAGGCCGGCATGGACGCCGGCGGCAAAGACTTCACCGAGTTTCGCCAGCGCCTTCGGCGGCAGTTCCTCGGTACGGAGTTCGACGAGCAGGGTCTTGTTCATGATCTCTTTCACCCTCACCCTTGCTTGCACATGGGGAAGCCGAGGGCTTCACGCGAGTTGTAGTAGGCCTGCGCGACTTCGCGCGCCAGCGCGCGGACACGACCGATGTAGGCGGCGCGCTCGGTGACCGAGATGGCGCCGCGAGCGTCGAGCAGGTTGAAGGTGTGCGAGCACTTCATCACCTGCTCGAAGGCCGGCAGCGCGAGGTTGGCGGCCATCAGGCGCTTCGCCTCCGACTCGTGTTCGCCGAAGTGGCGGAACAGCAGGTCGACGTTGGAATGCTCGAAGTTGTACTTCGACTGCTCGACTTCGTTCTGGTGATAGACATCGCCGTAGGTGATGCGGTAGCCCGGACCTTCGGCCCAGACCAGGTCGTAGACGTTCTCGACGCCCTGCAGGTACATCGCCAGCCGTTCGAGGCCGTAGGTGATTTCGCCGAGCACCGGCTTGCAGGTCAGCGAGCCGACTTCCTGGAAGTAGGTGAACTGCGTCACCTCCATGCCGTCGAGCCAGACTTCCCAGCCGAGACCCCAGGCGCCCAGCGTCGGCGACTCCCAGTCGTCCTCGACGAAGCGGATGTCGTGTTCCTTGAGGTTGATGCCGAGCGCCTCCAGCGACTGCAGGTAGAGCTCCTGGATGTTCAAGGGCGATGGCTTCAGCACTACCTGGTACTGGTAGTAGTGCTGCAGGCGGTTCGGGTTCTCGCCGTAGCGGCCGTCCTTCGGCCGGCGCGAGGGCTGCACGTAGGCGGCGTTCCACGGCTCGGGGCCGATCGCGCGCAGGAAGGTGGCGGTGTGGAAGGTGCCGGCACCGACTTCGATGTCGTAGGGCTGCAGGAGCGCGCAGCCCTGCTTGTCCCAGAACTGCTGCAGACGCAGGATGACTTCCTGGAAAGTAGGCATGGAGAGCTTTTCGGAATGGCGAAAAACGCTGATTTTACTTGCTTTCGCGTGCGACAAAAACCGGCATTTCACGCTTCCGCCGGGGCTCACGCGACCGTGACGGCGGTTGATCAGTTGTAAGCGGATTTGGCGATGCCGCGACCGGGAATGCCGCCGCCGGCCCCGCCGCGTGCGGCAAGCGCCAGAAAATGCGCCGCCGCGGTCGACACGAATGGTCACAGACGCGGCGGAACAGACGCCACCGCGACGCTTCCAACCGGCAAGGCGTCCACCGCACACGGCGGACGCCGGAAGCCCCCGGCAATTCGAAAGGAGTCCATCATGCGTCGACACCCCTTCGCCCTCACCCTCGCCATCCTCGCCCTCAGCGCACCGCTCAGCGGCTGCGCCACCTGGGACAGCCTGTCGTCACGGCAGAAGAGCACGGCGGTCGGCACCGCGGTCGGCGGCGTCGCCGGCGCCGCGGTAACCAACGGTAGCGTGCTTGGCACCGTCGGCGGCGCCGCCATCGGCGGCTTCATCGGCGACGAAGTCGGCAAGCGCCGCTGAGCGGCAGCTCAATTCGCCCGGCGAGCGCCGGCGAGAAGCAGCAGCAACAGCGCGACGACCACAACCGGCACGTTGCCCCAGCGGACGAACGGCGTCGTCCCGGCATGGCCGCTCACCTCGGCGACCAGCGCATCGCGCGTAAACGGCGGCAACGCCGCCTGCACACGGCCGTCGGCGCCGACGATCGCGGTCATGCCGGTGTTGGTCGCGCGCAGCATCGGCCGACCGGTTTCCAGCGCGCGTAGCTGGGCGATCTGCAGGTGCTGCGGCTGCGCCAGCGAATCGCCGAACCAGGCGGTATTGGAGAGGTTCACCAGCAGCGTCGCCTGCGGCAGCGCACGGATGATCTCGTTGCCGAAGACGTCCTCGTAGCAGATGTTCACCGCCACCTGCTGGCCGGCGATCGCCAGCGGCGCCTGCCGTTCGGGCCCCGGCGTGAAATTCGACATCGGAATGCGCATCAGGTCGAGAAACCACTGGAAGCCGGGCGGCACGAACTCGCCGAAGGGCACCAGATGCGATTTGCTGTAGAGCTGCGTCGGCGAAACGCCGATGCTGGCGGCGGCATTCGCGTAGCGCTCGCCGTCGCCGATGGCGATGCCGAAGAGCAGGTCGCCGCGCTGCATCAGCGCGTGCGTCAGCAGGCGTTCGAGGTATTCCGGCGGCAGCTGGCCGAGGAAAGCGGGAATCGCCGTTTCCGGCAGCACCGTCAGCGTCGCCGGGTGCGCGTTCATCAATGCGTCGTAGATGGCGAGCGAATCGGCCAGCTTCTCCGGACGCCATTTCAGGTCCTGCGGCACGTTGCCCTGGAGCAGCGCAACCTTCACCGGCGGCCCGCTCGGCTCGCTCCAGCGCAGCCCGCCGAGCAGCCCGCCACCGCCGAGCAGCGCCAGCGCCGCCAGCGCGGGCAGGGCGAAACGGCGCAGGCGGCCACGGCCGCCCCCCTCCCCGCTAGCCGGGCGGCGGAACACCTCGGCAATACAGGCGCCGAGCACGACGGCCACCAGCGATACGCCATAGACGCCGAGGAGCGGCGCATAGCCGGCCAGCGGGCTCGGCGGCGCCTGCGAATAGCCGAGCGAGAGCCAGGGAAAGCCGGTCAGCAGCCAGCCGCGCAGCCACTCGCAGAGCGTCCACGCCGCGGCGAACAGCGCCGCCTCGGCAACGAAGCCCGGCCGCCGCAAGCGCGCGAAAAGCGCGCCGGCGAGTGCCGGAAAGAGCGCGAGAGCGGCGCAGAAAAGCGCCGTGGCGACGCCGGCGAGCAGCGGCGGCAGGCCGCCGAAGACCGACAGGCTGACATAGACCCAGGACGTGCCGACGCCGAACCAGCCGCAGCCGAAGGCGAAGCCGATCGCCCCTCCCTGGCGCGCCGTCCGCGCCCGGCGCAGCAGCGCAAACAGCCCGGCCATGGCCAGCCAGCCGAGAACGAACCAGCCGAACGGGGCGAAGGCCAGGACGGCGACGGCGCCGAGCGCCGCGGCAGCCAGCGGGGGCTGCAGGCGAAGGACGGACGGACTCACGCCGCCGGCGCGTCGCCGCCTGCCGGCGGCAGCCGTTCGACGAGCAGGGTGTAGAGACGGCGGCCGTCGGCGCGCAGCACGCGAAGATGCAGGCCGGCCAGCTCGATCGACTCGTTGCGCTTCGGCACCCGGCCGAGCCGGCTGAGAATCAGGCCGCCGACGGTGTCGACACCTTCGGCCGCCAGCTGGCAACCGAAGGCATGGTTGAAATCGGCAACCGCCGTCTGCGCCTTGACGCGGTAGCGGCCGGACTGGTCGAGGCGGATGCTGTCCTCGGCCTCGTCGAAATCGTATTCGTCCTCGATGTCGCCGACGATCTGTTCGAGGACGTCCTCGATGGTGACCAGCCCGGCGACGCCGCCGTACTCGTCGACGACGATGGCCATGTGGTTGCGCGAGACGCGGAATTCGCGCAGCAGGACGTTCAGCCGTTTCGATTCCGGGATGAACACCGCCGGCCGCAGCCAGTCGCGCAGGTCGAAGGCGGCACTGTCGCGCAAGCGGAGCAGATCCTTGGCGAGCAGGATGCCGACGATGTTGTCGCGGTCGCCGTCATGCACCGGGAAGCGCGAATGCGCGGTGTCGATGACGGTACGCAAAATCTCGTCGCGCGGGTCGTTGATGTCGATGGTATCCATCTGCGCGCGCGGCACCATGACGTCGCGCACCGCCGTCTCGGAGGCGGACAGCGCACCTTCGGTGATCGACAGCGCATCGGCGTCGAGCAGGTTGCGCTCGCAGGCGGAATGCAGCAGTCGCATCAGCTGCTCGCGGTCCTCGGGCTCGCGCAGCAGCAGCGAGGAGAGGCGTTCGAAGAAGGTCGGCCGGGTACTGGGACTATCCATTGCGTGAGCGGTCAGTACGGGTCCGGATAGCCGAGACCCGCAAGTATTTCCCGTTCCTTTTCTTCCATGATGCGGGCGTCTTCCTCGCCCGTTTCGTGATCGTAGCCCTGCAGGTGCAGCATACCATGCACGATCAGGTGGGCATGGTGGGCCTCGACCGGCTTGCCCTGCGCGGCCGCCTCACGGGCGACGACCGGCGCGCAGACGACGAGGTCGCCGACGGTCTGCGGTTCGCTTTCGTAGACGAAGGACAGCACGTTGGTCGCGTAGTCCTTGCCGCGGTAGTCGCGGTTGAGCGACTGCCCCTCGTCGGCATCGACGTAGCGGATCGTCACCTGGCCGCCGCCGGCCAGCGCCGCCCGCGCCCACTGGCGCAGCTGGCTGCGCGAAGGTAGCCCGGCCGTGTTGCAGGCGTATTGCACCGACAGGTTGAGGCGTTTCGACGGCGTCATTTCGTCGCCGCCTCCTGCGCCTTCGTGTGCGCCTCGTAGGCAGCGACGATGCGCGCCACCAGCGGATGGCGGACGACGTCCTCGGCGCCGAATTCGGTGAAGGCGATGCCGCGCACCTCGCCGAGGATGCGGCGCGCCTCGACCAGGCCGCTCTTGTGCCCCTTCGGCAGGTCGACCTGGGTCGCGTCGCCGGTGATCACCGCCTTGGCGCCGATGCCGATGCGCGTCAGGAACATCTTCATCTGCTCCGGCGTCGTGTTCTGCGCTTCATCCAGAATGATGAAGGCGTGGTTCAAGGTGCGCCCGCGCATGTAGGCGAGCGGTGCGATCTCGATCGCCTGCTTCTCCAGCATCTTCATCACGCGATCGAAGCCCATCAGGTCGTAGAGCGCGTCGTAGAGCGGTCGCAGGTAGGGATCGACCTTCTGCGCCAGGTCGCCGGGCAGGAAGCCGAGGCGCTCGCCGGCCTCGACCGCCGGCCGCGTCAGCACGATGCGCGAGACCAGCTCGCGCTCGAAGGCATCGACGGCACAGGCCACCGCCAGGTAGGTCTTGCCGGTGCCGGCCGGGCCGATGCCGAAGGTGATGTCGTGTTCCTGGATGTGCTTCAGGTACTCGATCTGCCGCGGCGTGCGTCCGTGCAATTCCGTCTTTTTCGTCACCAGCGCCGGCGACGCACCGCCGGCGGCGGTCAGCCCGCGCACCGGCCTGTTGAGCAGTTCGATCAGGCCGAGCTGGACCTCATCGACCGACAGCGGCTCCCGGGCCAGACTGTAGAAATGCTGCAGCGCCTCGGCGCAGCGCGCCGCCGGCGCGGCCTCGCCGTGGATCGTGAAACGCTCGCCGCGGCGGGCGATGGTGACGTCGAGCCCGGTTTCGATCTGGCGCAGGTTCTCGTCGAGCACGCCGCACAGGTTGGCGAGATGCGTGTTGTCGACCGGCGACAGCAGCAGCTCGACCGGACGCTTGCGGGCGGCGGGCTTAGCTTTCACGGGTGACGATCTCGCCGCGCAGCGAATTGGGCAGCGCCGCTGTGATGCGCACGTCGACGAAGCGGTGGATCAGCCTGGGGTTGCCGACGAAATTGACAACGCGGTTGTTGTCGGTGCGCGCCGCCAGCTCGCTGTCGCTCTTCTTCGAGACGCCTTCGACGAGCACGCGCTGCACGCTGCCGACCATCGCCGCGCTGATCGCCGACGCCTGCTCGGCGATGCGCTTCTGCAGGCGCATCAGGCGCTGCGTCTTCAGCTCATCCGGCGTGTCGTCCTTGAGGTCGGCCGCCGGCGTGCCGGGGCGCGAGCTGTAGATGAAGGAGAACGAGGCGTCGAAGCCGACGTCGTCGATCAGCTTCATCGTCTTCTCGTAGTCCTCTTCCGTCTCGCCGGGAAAGCCGACGATGAAGTCGGTGGACAGCGACAGGTCCGGCCGCGCCGCGCGCAGCTTGCGAACGATCGACTTGTATTCGAGCACCGTGTAGTTGCGCTTCATCGCCGCCAGGATGCGGTCGGAGCCGGACTGCACCGGCAGGTGCAAGTGCGAGACCAGCTTCGGCACTTTCGCGTAGGTATCGATCAGGCGCTGCGTCATCTCGCGCGGATGCGAGGTGGTATAGCGGATGCGTTCGATGCCGGGCACCTCGGCGAGGTACTCGATCAGCATCGCCAGATCGGCGATCTCGTCCGAGCCGGCCATCGCGCCGCGGTAAGCGTTCACATTCTGGCCGAGCAGTGTCACTTCCTTCACGCCCTGGTCGGCGAGGCCGGCAACCTCGGTCAGCACGTCGTCGAACGGCCGCGACACTTCCTCGCCGCGCGTGTAGGGCACGATGCAGAAGGTGCAGAACTTCGAGCAGCCCTCCATGATCGAGACGAAGGCGGACGCCCCCTCGACCTTGGCCGGCGGCAGTGCGTCGAACTTCTCGATCTCGGGGAAGGAAATATCGACCGCCGCCTTGCCCTTCTCGCGCCGCTCGGCGATCAGCTGCGGCAGCCGGTGCAGCGTCTGCGGGCCGAAGACGACGTCGACGTAGGGCGCACGGGCGACGATCGCCGCGCCTTCCTGGCTGGCGACGCAGCCGCCGACACCGATGACCAGATTGGGGTTCTGCTGTTTCAGGTGGCGGACGCGGCCGAGATCGTGGAAGACCTTTTCCTGCGCCTTCTCGCGCACCGAGCAGGTGTTGAAGATGATGATGTCGGCATCCTCGGGCGTGTCGGTCTTGACCACGCCTTCGGCAGCGTTGAGCACGTCGGCCATCTTGTCCGAATCGTACTCGTTCATCTGGCACCCGAAGGTGCGGATGAAGAGTTTCTTGGGCATTACGGAATTTCGTTCAGGTTGGATCAGGGGGCGGCAATCTCGGTCCGCGTCAGCACCCAGACGCGGATGACAGCGCCCGACGGGTCGAGCTGGTAGCGCACCGGCACCTTCTCGAGGATCGTGCCGGGCATGACGATCATGTTCTGCTGGTTGCGTATCTGCAAACCCGGCGCCCGCAGATACGGCTTGTCGTCGATGACGACCTCCATCATGCCGACCGGCGGCGCCATCGCGCCCTTCTTCGCCCCCTCGGGAAAGGGGCGCGCCACCGCATCGGCCGGCGCCGGCAACGGCGCCGGCGCATAGACGGCATTCTCCATCGCAGTATTGACGGCCGAGCCGACGATACTGTTGATCATGGAAGCAAGAATGGCGGGAACCGGCATGGAATCAATTATATACGACACCATGCCAAGACAAGGGGAAACTTGACCGCGAACGGACCTCCCCCTATAATCCGCTCCCTTTCGTGGTGATGTAGCTCAGTCGGTTAGAGCGACGGATTCATAACCCGTAGGTCGGCAGTTCGATTCTGCCCATCACCACCAGCAATACCAAGGCCCGCAGCGATGCGGGCCTTTTCGTTTCCAGCGCCGGGGTAGCACAGGGGTAGCGGCCGGTAGAAAACAGACATATTCGGGATGCCACGAGGTTAAGCGCCGACCAGCACGCCCTCACCAATCGGTTCCGAATGGGGCCTGTGCAGAATTTTGTGTAAACGGACCGTTGGCGGGAAACTGCCGAATTGTCCGGAGCCACAATGAGCACAAAGAAACACGACGTCCCTGAAGCCCTCCTGGCCAGCCTGCTGGCCGACTACAAGAAACCTGAA
>JANJTW010000211.1 GCA_024710925.1 Rhodocyclaceae bacterium
GCACGGCACCGCTGATTCGGTGCAGGATCGACAGAACGCCGGGTAGCGGCAATCTGATCGTAGGAAGGTCCAGATTCTTTGGACGCTTTTTCTTGATAGCAATTTCTGCCATGAACGTCATCCCTCGTGTTACGCGGCTGACGCCGCTTATTGTGAGCTGATCAGAATTTTAAATTATAGCTTAAGGCCCTGCCCTGTTGCACCACTCCGCCTAGGCCAATTCATTGAAGTAATGGAAATCGCGAGTGGCATAGAACCCCCGCCGCCACTCGACCGGCTTGTTGCCGTAGGTAAAGGCGACACGCTCGACGAGCAGCAGCGGACTACCCTCCTCGACATGCAACAACTCGGCAGCCACCCCCTCCGCAGCGACCGCGCGCAGACGCTCCTCGGCGCGGATCATGCGCACGCCGTAGCGGCTCTCGAACAGGTCGTAGAGAGATTTTTCGCTCTGCCGGAGGATGTCGAGCGAAAGATCCTGAAACAGCTCGCCGGGCAGATAAATCTCGTCGAAAACCACCGCCTCCTCACCAAGCTTGAGCAGGCGACGCATGATGATGATCGGCGCCCCAGGCTCCAGACCGAGCATGCGCGCGACATCGGCACCGGCGCGGGCGCGGCCGCATTCGAGCGGCACGCTCTTCGACGGCAGCAACTCGCCCTCGTTCGGCACCAGACGGAGAAAACGGAAGAAGGAACGCGGGTCGCTGTGCGTGGCAACGAAGGTGCCCTTGCCCTGGCGACGGACCAGCAGGTTTTCGGCGGCCATCTCGTCGATGGCTTTGCGCACCGTCCCCTGGCTGACGTTGAAGCGAACGGCCAACTCCGATTCGCTGGGAATCGCGTCGCCGGGCTGCCATTCCCCGGCCTCCAGGCTTTTCAGGATCAAATCCTTGATCTGCCTGTACAGCGGGCTGAAAGTCGGAGAAGGCGCGGCAGCGCGCGAATGCGGAGACCGGTTCATGAGGGATTATTGGACCACAATTCAAGGAATTCGTCTATTGTAGTACTTCTTATATCTTTTATAAGACAAAAGACGGAACATTGACACCCATCCCGGCGGGGAATATGATCGCCCGGCTTTAGCTCCGCACTGGCATCCAGGCACGCAGCCCGCAAGGCAGACGGCGCGAAGCCGAAGGTTTTCGTTTTTTCTTGTTCACCGTTTACAACAGGAGCGCAACATGTCCAAAGCCCCCATGCGTGTCGCCGTTACCGGCGCCGCCGGCCAAATCGGCTACAGCCTGCTTTTCCGCATCGCCTCGGGTGAAATGCTCGGCAAGGATCAGCCGGTCATCCTCCAGCTGCTCGACCTGCCGCAGGCCCAGCAAGCCGTCAAGGGCGTGATGATGGAGCTCGACGACTGCGCCTTCCCGCTGCTCGCCGGCATGGTCGCTACCGATGACCCGAACGTCGCCTTCAAGGACGCCGACGTCTGCCTGCTGGTCGGCGCCCGTCCGCGCACCAAGGGCATGGAGCGTGCCGACCTGCTGACCGCCAACGGCGCCATCTTCACCGTTCAGGGCAAGGCCATCGCCGAGAACGCCAAGGAAGACGTCAAGGTGCTGGTCGTCGGCAACCCGTGCAACACCAACGCCTACATCGCTGCTGCCGCTGCCAAGAAGGTCGGCCGCACCAACCCGAACAACTACCACGGCATGCTCCGCCTGGACCACAACCGCGCGCTGTCGCAGCTGGCCGAGAAGACCGGCCGTCCGGTGTCGTCGCTGTCGAAGCTGGTCGTCTGGGGCAACCACTCGCCGACGATGTATGCCGACTACCGCAACTGCGTGTCGAACGGTGACAACGTCAAGGCGCTGATCAACGACCACGCCTGGAACAACGACGTCTTCCTGCCGACCGTCGGCAAGCGCGGCGCCGCCATCATCGAAGCCCGCGGCCTGTCGTCGGCCGCCTCGGCCGCCAACGCCGCAATCGACCACATCCGTGACTGGGTCCTCGGTTCCGACGACTGGGTCACCATGGGCGTTCCGTCCGACGGTTCCTACGGCATTCCGGCCGGCATCGTTTACGGCTTCCCGTGCGAATGCAAGGGCGGTTCGTTCAAGATCATCCAGGGCCTGGAAATCGACGAATACAGCCGCGAGAAGATGAACATCACCCTCAAGGAACTCACCGACGAGGCCGAAGCCGTCAAGGACATGCTGTAATCGCCGTCCTTTCCGGCAACCGAAGAAGGCCGCGGTAAAATACCGCGGCCTTTTTTTATTTTCGCCGTGCGGCATGCCAACGCCTTGCCGCCGGCTGCGCCACCGATACCGACCAGCATAGAACACGCCATGCGCCATCCAGCCAAAGTCCTGTTCGCGGGCGAGAAGCCCTTCCCCGTCCTGCCCGCCGCCGACCACTATGCCGGCGCCGAGAAGCTGATGAAGAAGGCGCTGCAGCTGCAACGAGAATTGGGGCCGATCTTCGACATCACCTGCGACTGCGAGGACGGGGCCCGCGCCGGCGCCGAGCGCGAGCACGCTGAAATGTGCGCCGAGATCATCATGAGCGCCGACAACGCCTTCGACCGCGTCGCAGCCCGCATCCACGACGTCACGCACGGACACTGGCGGGAAGATCTCGAAATCCTCGTCGGTCGTGCCGGCAGCCGCCTGCCCTTCGTCACGCTGCCGAAGCCGCGGAGCGCCGCCGACGTGACGACGCAGATCGCCGCGCTGCGCGAAATCGAGCGCGCTGCCGGCCTCCAGCGCGAGATCCCGGTGCACGTGCTGATCGAAACGCACGGCGCGCTGCGCGAAGTCTGGCAGATTGCCGCCCTGCCCGGCGTCGAGTCGCTCGACTTCGGCCTGATGGACTTCGTCTCCGGCCACCACGGCGCGATCCCCGGCAGCGCGATGAAGAGCCCCGGCCAGTTCGACCACCCGCTGGTCGTCCGCGCCAAGTGCGAGATCGCCGCCGCCGCGCTGGCCAACGGCGTCGTGCCGTCGCACAACGTCACCACCGAACTCGCCGACCTCGACCTGATCCGCGCCGACGCGCGTCGCGCCCGGCAGGAGTTTGGCTACCTGCGCATGTGGAGCATCCACCCCAACCAGATCGTGCCGATCGTCGAGGCGATGCGTCCGGACTTCTCGGAAGTGCAGGCCGCCGCCGAGATTCTCGCTGCCGCGCAGGACGCCGACTGGGGACCGATCCGCCACGACGGCAAGCTGCACGACCGCGCCTCCTACCGCTACTACTGGGAGTTGCTGCAGCGCGCCCGCGCCACCGGCGCCCGCCTGCCCGACGACGCGCACGGCCGCTTCTTTGCCTGACCGCGCCGACAGGCATTGCCGGCGTCGCCGGCTGCACGAACCGTCGCCGCCCCACCCGCCATCCTCGGCTGCAACAATCCCGCGGTGCATCAGAAACCTCGCCCTATCGAACGCAGGTTTACAAAACCTTAAAATTCAAATACATTGCGCCGCCATGCCGATTCTCCGCCTGCTCCGCCCCACCTCGCTCGCCGCCGCGCTGCTGCTCGCCTGCGCCGTCGCACTGCCGGTACAGGCCACCGAGGAGTCCCGGCGGAGCGAGGAACCCTCCCTGCTCGAACGCTATACCAACACCGCTCAGGATCTGATCCTGAAAGGCCTCGAACTGGTCGGCGTCAGCTATCGCCTGGGCGGCACCGACCCGAATGCCGGACTGGATTGCAGCGGCTTCGTTCAACTCGTCTTCCGCGACTCGATCGGCATGATCCTGCCGCGCACCTCGCGCGAAATGAGCCAGCTCGGCGACCGCATCGACCGCAAGGAACTGAAGCCGGGCGACCTGGTGTTCTTCAACACCATGCGCCGCGCCTTCTCGCATGTCGGCATCTATCTCGGCGAAGGCCGCTTCCTGCACGCGCCACGACCGGGCGGCGAAGTCCGTGTCGAGGACATGCGCAGCAGCTACTGGGTGACCCGCTACAACGGCGCCCGCCGGGTCGTCGAGAACTGAGCCGGAGCCTTCCATCGCCTGCCGCCGCATCCGCGGCGTTTTTTTCGCCGAATATCAATAACCGTTCTCATTTACAAAAAAATGATGAGCCGCTAGAATCGCCCCGGTCCAATCAACGGAGTTAGCCAACATGAAGCAAGCCATGCCCCGCCTCGTCCACCGCACGCTGGCCGCCGCCCTGGTCGCCGGCGCCTTCGCCGGCACCGTGTCTGCCGAAGAGAAGGTGCTCAACCTCTATTCGGCCCGCCACTACCAGACCGACGAGGCGCTCTACGCCAACTTCACGAAGCAGACCGGAATCAAGATCAACCGCATCGAGGGCAAGGAAGAGGAGTTGCTCGAGCGGATCAAGAACGAGGGCGCCAACAGCCCGGCCGACGTGCTGCTGACGGTCGACGCCTCGCGCCTGGCCAAGGCGCACGAGCAGGGCCTGTTCGCACCGGTCAAGTCGAAGCTGCTGGAATCGCGCATCCCGGCGCACCTGCGCACCGACGACTGGTTCTCCTTCTCGACCCGCGCCCGCGTCATCGTCTACAACAAGGCGGCGGTGAAGGCCGAGGACGTGCAGACCTACGACGCGCTCGCCGACGCCAAGCTGAAGGGCAAGGTGTGCACGCGTTCCGGCTCGCACCCGTACAACCTGTCGCTGATGGCCTCGATCATCTCGCACCAGGGCGCCGACAAGGCGGAAGCCTGGGCCCGGGGCGTCGTCGCCAACTTCGCGCGCGCGCCGAAGGGCGGCGACACCGACCAGATCAAGGCGGTCGCCGCCGGCGAGTGCGGCGTTGCCATCTCCAACTCCTACTACGTCGCCCGCCTGATGCGCTCCGAGAAGGACGCCGACAAGAAGGTGATGGACAGCGTCGGCATCGTCTGGCCGAACCAGAAGACCACCGGCACGCACATCAACGTTTCCGGCGGCGGCATGCTGAAGAACGCGCCGCACAAGGAGGCGGCGGTGAAGTTCCTCGAATACCTGGCCTCCGACGACGCGCAGCGCTACTTCGCCGACGGCAACAACGAGTGGCCGGTGGTATCGAGCGTCAAGGTCGACAATCCGGCGCTGACCAAGCTCGGCCCGTTCAAGGCCGACGCGCTGCCGGTCGGCAACCTGCAGATGTACGCGACGAAGGCGCAGGTGATCTTCGACAAGGCTGGCTACCGCTAAGCCGTAAAGCTGCCCGGAAAAAACGAACGCCCCGGCCGGTCCGGGGCGTTTTCATTTGCGGCGCGGCCGGAAGAATCAGCGGCGCGAGCGGGCGATCTGCCGGGACAGCGCGATCAGCGGCACCAGGCCGACGGCGACGATGGCCAGCGCCGCCGTCGAGGCTTCGGCGAGGCGCTCGTCGGAGGCGAGCGTGTAGGTCTGCGTCGCCAGCGTGTCGAAGTTGAACGGGCGCATCACCAGCGTCGCCGGCAGTTCCTTCATCACGTCGACGAAGACCAGCAGGCCGGCGGTGAACAGGCTGCCGCGCAAGAGCGGCATGTGCACCCGGCGCAGCGTCTCGCCCTGCGAGCAGCCGAGGCTCTTCGCCGCATCGTCCATGCTCGGCGTGATCTTGGCGAGGCTGGCGCCGACCGTCTGCAGCGCGACGGCGAGGAAGCGTACGAGATAGGCATAGATCAGCGCGGCGATGCCGCCGGTGAGGACGAGGCCGGGGTTGCTGCCGAAGAGCGACTGCCAGCCGGACGCGAGCCAGTTGTCGAGCCGCGTCACCGGGATCAGCACGCCGACCGCGATCACCGACCCGGGTACCGCGTAGCCGAGGCCGACCATGCGGTTCAGCCCGCGCGCCAGCAGCCCTTTCGACTGCCGCGCCGAATAGGCAAGCAAGAGCGCCAGCGCCACACCGCAGGCGGCGGTGACGCCGGCGAGCACGAAGCTGTTGCGTGCGAGCATCAGGAAGCGCTCGCCGAACTGCGCGTCGCCGTCGGCCAGCGTCAGCCGGAACAGCAACCCGGCCGGCAGCAGGAAGCCGACCGCCAGCGGCAGCGCGCAGGCGGCGAAGGCGGCGGCGGCGCGCACGCCGGTCAGCCGGCGGCCGGGCATCTGCCGGTTGCGGCCGGTGGTGTTGTGGAAGCGGGCGCGGCCGCGCGAGACGTGTTCGAGGGCCAGCAGCAGCACGACGAAGCCGAGCAGCATCGCCGCCAGCTGCGCCGCGGCGATGCGGTCGCCGAGCGAGAACCAGGCACGGTAGATGCCGGTGGTGAAGGTCTGCACGGCGAAATAGGAAACCGTGCCGTAGTCGGCCAGCGTCTCCATCAGCGCCAGCGCCGCGCCGGCGGCGACCGCCGGCCGCGCCAGCGGCAGCGAGACGCGGAAGAAGGTCGCCCACGGCCCGACGCCGAGCGTCCGCGAGGCCTCCAGCATGCCGCTCGCGCGTTCGAGGAAGGCGGCGCGGGCGATCATGTAAACGTAGGGATAGAGCACGAAAACGAACATCGCGACGGCGCCGCCGAGCGAGCGTACGTCGGGAAACCAGTAGTCGCCCTTCTGCCAGCCGAAAGTCTCGCGCAGGAAGGTCTGCAGCGGCCCGACGAACTGCAGGAAGTCGGTATAGACGTAGGCCAGCACGTAGGCCGGCATCGCCAGCGGCAGCACCAGCGCCCACTCGAAGACGCGACGACCGGGGAAGTCGTGCATCGCCGTCAGCCAGGCGGTGACGACGCCGACGACGACGACGCCGACGCCGACGCCCGCGCACAGCCAGAGCGTGTTGGCGATGTATTCGGGGAGCACCGTCGACGCCAGATGCCGCCAGGTTTCGCCGGTGCCGCCGGCAAAGACGTTGAGCAGCACGCTGGCGATCGGCATGCCGACGAGCAGGGCGACGAGCAGGGAAAAGCGCAGCAGTGGACTGGTTCGGGTGTGGGTCATGGCGATCCGGCGTGAATGCGAATTATAATTGACTGCCCGCGCTTTCCGCGCTTCGGCATTGCGCAGGCATAGACCACGACCCTCTCCCATGGCCCACCTCGAACTCACCGACATCCAGCAGCGCTACGGCGAGCATGTCGTCGTAAACGGCGTCTCCTTCGCCGTCGAAGCCGGCAGCATCGCCTGCCTGCTCGGCCCCTCGGGCTGCGGCAAGACGACGCTGCTGCGCTGCATCGCCGGCTTCGAGCCGGTCGTCGGCGGCGAGATCCGCCTCGAAGGGCGCGCCGTCAGCCGGCCCGGCTTCGTGCTGGCGCCGGAGAAACGGCGCATCGGCATGGTCTTCCAGGACTACGCGCTGTTCCCGCACCTGACCATCGCCGGCAACGTCGCCTTCGGCCTCGGTGCACTGGCGGAACCTGAGCGCACCGACCGCGTCGAGGAACTGCTCGCCACCGTCGGCCTCGCCGGCCAGGGCGGCAAATACCCGCACGAACTCTCCGGCGGCCAGCAGCAGCGCGTCGCGCTGGCCCGCGCGCTGGCGCCGAAGCCGGAGCTGATCCTGCTCGACGAGCCCTTCTCCAACCTCGACGTCGACCTGCGCGAACGCCTCTCGCACGAGGTGCGCGAGATCCTCAAGCGCGAGGGGATGACGGCGATCCTGGTCACCCACGACCAGAACGAGGCCTTCGCCATGGCCGACGAGATCGGCGTCATGGACGGCGGCCGCATCCAGCAGTGGGACACACCGTACAACCTCTACCACCAGCCGGCCAACCGCTTCGTCGCCGACTTCGTCGGCCAGGGCGTCTTCCTGCCCGGCGAGGTCATCAGCCAGCACGAGGTCGAGGTCGAGCTCGGCCGCCTGCATTCGCTGCTGCCGCTCGAATGCAGCGAAGGCTGCGGCACCTGCGGCAAGCCCTGCGGCGTCGACGTGCTGCTGCGTCCGGACGACATCGTGCACGACGACCGCAGCGCGATGCAGGCCGAGGTCGTGCACAAGGCCTTCCGCGGCGCCGACATCCTGTACACGCTGCGCCTGGCAAGCGGCGTGCGCGTCCACTCGCTGGTGCCGTCGCACCACAACCACGCGCTCGGCGAGAAGATCGGCATCCGCCTCGACGTCGACCACGTCGTCGCCTTCAAGACGCCGCAGCGCGCCTACCGCGCCGGCCAGGCGGCGCAGCCGATCGCCTTCGTGCAATGATTCCCTGGCTCGTCGCCGACGCGCCCTTCCCCCCGCCCGAACTCGCCCTCGCCGATCCCAACGGCCTGCTCTGCGCCGGCGGCGACCTGTCGCCGCAGCGCCTGCTCGCCGCCTACCGGCTGGGCATCTTCCCGTGGTTCTCCGACGGGCAGCCGATCCTCTGGTGGTCGCCGGACCCGCGCATGGTGCTCTTCCCCGCCGAATTCCGGATCTCGCGCTCGCTGCGAAAAACGCTGCGTGCCGGCCGCTACGAGGTGCGCCTCGACAGCGATTTCGCCGCGGTCATCGACGCCTGCGCGCACACCTGGCGCCCCGGCCAGCCCGGCACCTGGATCACGCCCGAGATGCGCCGCGCCTACACCCGCCTGCACGAACTCGGCTGGGCGCATTCGGTCGAAACCTGGGTGCAGGGCGAAAACGGCGAGGAACTGATCGGCGGCCTCTACGGGCTGGCGATCGGCCGCATGTTCTACGGCGAGTCGATGTTCTCGCGTCGCACCGACGCCTCCAAGATCGCCGCCGCGCATCTGGCGCGCTTTCTTGAGAGCCGGAATTTCGGCATGGTAGATTGCCAGATGTACACCGATCATCTGGCTTCGCTCGGCGCCCGCGAGATTCCGCGCGCGGAGTTCGCCGCCCGCCTCGCCGGACTGACCGCCGACGCCGACCCGCCGGCGCGCTGGCCGGTCGACGGCGCCGTCGGCGACTGGCGCGAGAGATAAGGTTATAGGGCTCGCCACCCGAAAGAGGAAGAGGACGTGTCCCAGCTCAACGATTCGCAACTGCCGTTCTCGCTGTTGCAGTTCTACTCGACCTCCCCCTACACCTGCAGCTACCTGCCGGACGAGACCGCACGCTCGCAGGTGGCGACGCCGACGCACCTGATCGGCACTGAGGTCTACGGCGAGTTGGTGCGCGCCGGCTTCCGCCGCAGCGGCGTGTTCACCTACCGCCCGCATTGCGACCACTGCCGCAAGTGCGTGCCGGTGCGCCTGCCGGTCGAACGCTTCGCGCCGAACCGGACGCAGCGCCGCGCTTGGCACCAGCACCGGCATCTGCAGGCGCGCGAGCTGCCGCTCGGCTTCCACGACGGCCACTACGAGCTCTACCTGCGCTACCAGAGCATCCGCCACGCCGGCGGCGGCATGGATCAGGACAGCCACGAGCAGTACGCCCACTTCCTGCTGCAGAGCCGCGTCGACACCCGCCTCGTCGAATTCTCCGACGAGCAGGGGTTGTGCATGGTGAGCATCATCGACGTCCTCGGTGACGGCCTGTCCTCGGTCTACACCTTCTACGAGCCGGAGGACGACGGCGCCAGCTACGGCACCTACAACATCCTCTGGCAGATCGCCCAGTGCCGCGCTCTCGGGCTGCCCTACCTGTACCTTGGCTACTGGATCGCGGAAAGTCCGAAGATGGCCTACAAGGCACGCTTCCGGCCGATCGAGGGGCTTATCGACGGCGAGTGGCGCGCGTTGCCGAGCGGCGACTGAATCCGGCGGCCCGGCGCCGCCCATCCGCAACGGGAGGAAAGAACGATGCAGATCGGCGTCCCCACCGAAATCAAGATCCATGAATACCGCGTCGGTCTGACGCCGGGCAGCGTCCGCGAACTCGTCGCGCATGGCCACCGCGTGCTCGTGCAGAAAGGCGCCGGCGCCGGCATCGGGCTCGCCGACGACGCCTACCTCGCCGCCGGCGCCGAACTCGCCGAAACGGCGGAAGAAGTCTTCGCGCGCGCCGAACTGATCGTAAAGGTGAAGGAACCGCAGCCGGCCGAATGCCGGCTGCTGCGCCCCGGGCAGACGCTGTTCACCTACCTGCACCTCGCCCCCGATCCGGAACAGACCCGCCTGCTGCTCGCCTCCGGCGCCACCGCCATCGCCTACGAGACGGTCACCGCACTTGGCGGCGGCCTGCCGCTCTTGGCGCCGATG
>JANJTW010000243.1 GCA_024710925.1 Rhodocyclaceae bacterium
TCTTGTGTCGGCCGAACCACTGGTCAGAATCAGCGACCTGAACTTCTCCTACGACAACCGCGCCATCCTGAAGGGGATCAACATGGAATTCCCGCGCGGGAAGGTCATCGCGATCATGGGGGGGTCCGGCTGCGGCAAGACGACGCTGCTGCGCCTGATCGGCGGGCAGCTGCGTCCGTCGTCCGGCGCGGTCACCGTCAATGGGCGCGTCGTGCACGAGATGGGGCATGACGCGCTCTACGAGATGCGTCGGCGTATGGGCATGCTGTTCCAGTTCGGCGCGCTGTTCACCGATATCTCGGTCTACGACAACGTCGCCTTCCAGATGCGCGAGCATACCGACCTGCCGGAAGAGCTGATCCGCGATCTGGTGATGATGAAGCTCAATGCCGTCGGCCTGCGCGGCGCGCACGCGCTGATGCCGAACGAGCTGTCCGGCGGCATGGCCCGCCGCGTCGCGCTGGCGCGGGCGATCGCCCTCGACCCGATGCTGATGATGTACGACGAGCCGTTCACCGGCCTCGATCCGCTGTCGCTCGGCGTCATCGGCCAGCTGATCCGCAAGCTCAACGACGCGCTCGGCGCGACCTCGGTGATGGTTACGCACGACATCCACGAATCGATGCTGATCGTCGACTACATCTATTTCATGTCGGACGGCCGCGTCGTCGCCGAAGGCACGCCCGAGGAACTGAAGGCGACGCGCGACCCCTTCGTGCACCAGTTCCTCTATGCCGAGGCGGACGGTCCGGTTCCCTTCCACTATCCCGCCGGTGACTTTTCTGCCGACCTGTTGCGCGGAGGTGCCCGTGGCTAAGCTGCGCGACCTGCTGGCCGGCCTCGGCGCGCGCGTGACCGACCGCATCTGGCGCCTTGGCTTCGCCACGCGCTTCTTCTGCATGCTGCTCGCCTATTCCGGGCAGACCTTCCTGCGGCCGCAGCTGCTGTTGCGCGAGATCTGGTTCTCCGGCGTGCTGTCGCTGATCATCATCCTCACCTCGGGGCTGTTCGTCGGCATGGTGCTCGGCCTGCAGGGCTACGACACGCTGCAGCGCTACGGCTCGTCGGAGGCGCTCGGCATCCTCGTCGCGCTGTCGCTGGTGCGCGAGCTCGGACCGGTGGTCGCCGGCCTGCTCTTCGCGTCGCGCGCCGGCTCGGCGGTGACCGCCGAGATCGGTCTGATGAAGGCCACCGAGCAGCTGAAGGCGATGGACATGATGGCCGTCAATCCACTGGCCCGCGTCGTTGCGCCGCGCTTCTGGGGCGGCGTCATCTCGATGCCGCTCTTGGCGGCATTGTTCTCGATGATGGGCGTCTTCGGCGGCTACCTGATCGGCGTCGTCTTCATCGGCGTCGACGAGGGCGCCTTCTGGTCGCAGATGCAGTCCTCGGTCGACTTCCGCGAGGACGTGCTGAACGGCGTCATCAAGAGTTTCGTCTTCGGCGTCGCGGTTTCGCTGATCGCCGTTTTCGAGGGCTACGACTCGATTCCGACGGCGGAGGGCGTTTCCCGCGCCATCACCCGGACCGTCGTCACGTCGGCGCTGGCCATCCTTGCCCTGGACTTTGTCCTGACCTCATTCATGTTCCGGAGCCTCTGATGAATCGGACGGTACTCGACCTCTGGGTCGGCTTCTTCGTTGCCATCGGCATTGCCGCGCTGCTTTTCCTGGCGCTCAAGGTGGGCAACCTCTCCGCCTCGAACTTCGCGGAAACCTATGTTCTGCAAGCCAAATTTGATAACATCGGCGGCCTGAAAGTGCGTGGGCCGGTGAAAAGCGCCGGCGTCGTCGTCGGCCGTGTTGCAAACATACAATTCGACGCGACGACTTATGAGGCTGTCGTGACGATGAGCATTGACACGCGCTATCGCTTCCCGAAAGATACCTTCGCGTCGATCCTGACCTCCGGCCTGCTCGGCGAGCAGTACATCGGGTTCGACGTCGGCGGTGACGAACGGATGCTGAAGCCGGGCGAGACGATCGCCAAGACGCAGTCGGCCGTCGTGCTGGAGAAGCTGATCAGCCAGTTCCTGTTCAACAAGGCGTCGGAAACGCCGGAACAGCAGAAATGAAGCAAGCACAACTCAGAGGGATTATCGTGAAGAAAGCGCTCGTCAAGTCGGTTGTTTCGCTCGCAGTCGCAGCCTCCCTGTCCGCCGGCGCGATCGCCGCCGACAATCCGAAGGATCCGGCCGAAGGCTTCAACCGGGCGATGTTCGCGGTGAACGAAGGACTCGATACGGCGATCGCCAAACCCCTGGCCAAAGGTTACGACTATGTCGCGCCGACGCCGGTGAAGGCCGTCGTCGGCAACTTCTTCAGCAACATCGCCGACCTGATGATCGGGGTGAACAACCTGCTGCAGGGCAAGCCGGGCGATGCGCTGAACGATTGGGGCCGGGTGCTGGTCAATACCACTGTCGGTATCGGCGGTGCCTTCGACATCGCCAGCGAGATCGGCCTCGACAAGAACTACGAGGATTTCGGCCAGACCATGGGCGTCTGGGGCGTCGGCGAGGGCGCCTATCTGTTCTGGCCGGTGATCGGGCCGCGCACGGTGCGCGACACCGCCGGCTTCGTCGTCGATGCCTATGCCGATCCGGTGCCGTATATCGACGACGTACCGGTGCGCAACAGCCTGATCGCGTTGCGCTACATCGATCAGCGCGCCGCGCTGTTGCCGACCGACAAGATCATCGAGGAAGGCGCGCTCGACAAGTACGCCTACATCCGCGACGCTTACCTGCAGCATCGCCGCAACGCCGTCTACGACGGCCAGCCGCCGCGCGAGCTGGACATGCCGAACGGCAAGGCGCCGGTCGAACTGCAGTCGACTCCCGGCGGTCGTTAACCCTCTAGCGAAACAAGGCAAGACGTCATGAAGCAGCTGTTTTCTCTGCTGGCAGGGGTTTTCCTCCTCTGCGGCAACGCGCTTTCCAGCCAGGAGCCGCCTGACGAGTTGGTCAAGCGGGTCACTGACGATGTGCTGAACATCGTTCGTGCCGACAAGGACATTCAGAGCGGCAATACCAGCAAGGCGATCGCGCTGGTCGAGGCCAAGGTGCTGCCGCACTTCAACTTCGACCGGATGACCGCGCTGGCGGTCGGCAAGGACTGGCGGCAGGCCTCGCCGGAGCAGAAGAAGCGCTTGTCCGAGGAATTCAAGACCTTGTTGGTCCGCACCTACTCCAACGCCCTGACCGCCTACAAGAACCAGAAAATCGTCTACAAGCCGCTGAAGATGCAGGCCGGCGACACCGACGTGATGGTGCGCACCGAAATCCGTCAGCCCGGCCAGCAGGCGGTTCAGCTCGACTATGCGCTGGAGACGCAGAACAGCGCCTGGAAGGTGTACGACGTCGTCGTCGCCGGCATCAGTCTGGTCACCAACTATCGCGAGAATTTTGCCCAGGAAGTGCGCGCCGGCGGGATCGACGGTCTGATCGCCGCCATCTCGGCGAAGAACCGGCAGATCGAATCCCGGAACGAGAAGAAGTAAGCATGCTGGAGCGCGCGGGTTCCGCTCTCAAGGTGACGGCGCCGATGCTCTACGGCAACGCGTCGACGATGCTCGCCGCCGGTCGTGCGGCCCTCGATGCCGGCATCACCGAGATCGACCTGGAGGCCATTGCCGATGCCGACTCCTCAGCGCTGGCCGTGATCTTCGCCTGGTTGCGCGATGCTCGATCCCGCAACGTCGCGCTCCGCGTCAGCAATCCGCCGGCCGGGCTGCTCAGCCTGGCCAGCCTGTACGGCGTCGACGAATTCCTGCCGCTCGCCTGAGCGGCGTTGCCCGGGTGCGCCCCTTTTGAATTGCCATTAACGCCGTGGGCGTCGCCGTTTCCATTCAGCAGGTTGAAAAGCGTTACGGCGCCTTGCAGGCGCTCGCCGGCGTCTCGCTGGAGATCGCCGAGGGCGAGTTCTTCGGCCTGCTCGGGCCGAACGGCGCCGGCAAGACGACGCTGATCTCCTGCCTCGCCGGCCTCGCCCGGCCGGATGCCGGCATGCTGACCGTGCTCGGCCGCGACGTCGTCGCCGACTATCGCGCGGCGCGCCGGCTGCTCGGCGTCGTGCCGCAGGAACTGGTCTTCGACCCCTTCTTCACGGTGCGCGAGACGCTGGCCATCCAGTCCGGCTACTTCGGCATTCGCAACAATGCAGCGTGGATCGACGAGATCCTCGCCAATCTCGATCTCGCCGACAAGGCCGACACCAACATGCGGCGGCTTTCGGGGGGCATGAAACGGCGCGTGCTGGTGGCGCAGGCGCTGGTGCACAAGCCGCCGGTGATCGTGCTCGACGAGCCGACCGCCGGCGTCGACGTCGAACTGCGCCAGGGGCTGTGGCAGTTCATCCGCCGGCTGAACGGCGAGGGTCACACGATCATCCTGACCACGCACTATCTGGAGGAGGCGGAGGCGCTGTGCGGTCGCATCGCCATGCTGCAGAAGGGGCGCGTCGTCGCCCTCGACTCGACGGCGAACCTGCTGCGCGAGTTTTCCGGCCATGCGCTGAATCTGCGGCTGGCCGGCGGCGCGGCGCTGCCGGCGGCGCTCGCCGCCCGTGCCACGGCGCAGGCCGACGGCCTGTGGCAGTTGCAGCTGCCCGATTTTTCCTCGGTCGAGAAGGTGCTCGCGTCGCTGCGCGAAGCCGGCATCGACATCGACGACATGCGCCTGACGCCGCCCGACCTGGAAGAGGCTTTCGTGCGCGTGATGCAGAAGGGGCGCGGCACATGATCGGCTTCCGCACCTTGCTGTGGAAGGAGCTGCTGCGCTTCTGGAAGGTCAGCTTCCAGACCGTCGCCGCGCCGGTGGTGACGGCGCTGCTCTACCTGCTGATCTTCAGCCACGTCCTCGACGAGCACGTGCGGGTCTACGAATCGGTGCGCTACACCGCCTTCCTGATCCCCGGGCTGGTGATGATGTCGGTGCTGCAGAACGCCTTCGCCAACTCCTCGTCGTCGCTGATCCAGTCGAAGGTCACCGGCAGCCTGGTGTTCGTGCTGCTGCCGCCGATCTCCTACCTCGAATTCTTCCTCGCCTACGTGCTCGCCGCTGCCGCCCGCGGCCTGGTCGTCGGCGCCGGCGTCCTCGCCGTTACCGTCTGGTTCGCGCCGCCGGGCCTGGCCCAGCCGCTGTGGGTCCTCGCCTTCGCGCTGCTCGGCGGCGCCATCATGGGCGCGCTCGGGGTGGTTGCCGGCATCTGGGCCGACAAGTTCGACCAGCTGGCCGGCTTCCAGAACTTCCTGATCCTGCCGCTGACGATGCTCTCCGGCGTCTTCTATTCGATCCACTCGCTGCCGCCGTTCTGGCAGCAGGTGTCGCATTTGAACCCCGTGTTCTATATGATCGACGGCTTCCGCTACGGCTTTTTCGGCATCTCCGACGTCTCGCCGCTGCTCAGCCTGTCGGTGGCGACCGCCGCCTTCGTCGCCGTCTCCGCTTTCTCCCTCGCGCTCTTGCAGCGCGGCTACAAACTCAGGAACTGAAGCCCCATGATGCACCCCGAAACCATCGAAGCCCTGCTGCGCGAGGGCCTGCCCTGCGACTACCTGACTGTCGACGGCGACGGCCACCACTTCGAGGCGGTGATCGTCAGCGCCGAATTCGTCGGCAAGAACCGCGTTCAGCGCCAGCAGCGCGTGAATGCCGTGCTCAAGGGACATTTCGATACCGGCGTGCTACACGCGCTGTCGATGAAGACGCTGACCCCGGCAGAGTGGGAGGCACAACGTGGATAAGCTGATCCTCGCCGGCGGCGCGCCGCTCGCCGGCGAAGTCGCCATCTCCGGCGCCAAGAACGCGGCGCTGCCGATCCTCTGCGCCAGCCTGCTCACCGCCGAGCCGCTGCAGCTGACGAATCTGCCGCACCTGAACGACATTTCGACGATGCTGCGTCTCTTGGCGCAGATGGGCGTCGAGGTCACGCTCGACGGCCCGTCCGGCCTCGTGCTCGACGCGAAAGGGCTGAACAACCCGCTCGCCCCGTACGATCTGGTGAAGACGATGCGCGCCTCGATCCTCGTCCTCGGTCCGCTCGTCGCCCGTTGCGGCGAGGCGCGCGTGTCGCTGCCCGGCGGCTGCGCCATCGGCGCCCGCCCGGTCGACCAGCACATCAAGGGCCTGCAGGCGATGGGCGCCGAGGTCACCGTCGAGGCCGGCTACGTGCACGCCAAGGCCAAGCGCCTGAAGGGCGCGCGCATCTGCACCGACATGGTCACCGTCACCGGCACCGAGAACCTGATGATGGCCGCCGTGCTCGCCGACGGCGAGACGATCATCGATAACGCTGCGCGCGCGCCGGAAGTCGTCGACCTGGCCAACTGCCTGGTGTCGATGGGCGCGCAGATCTCCGGCGCCGGCACCGACGTCATCCGCATCCGCGGCGTCGAGCGCCTCTCGGGCGCGCAGCACCGCATCATGCCCGACCGCATCGAAACCGGTACCTACCTGTGCGCCGCCGCCGCGACCGGCGGCGAAGTGCGGCTGACGCAGACCTCGGCCGCCTATCTGGATGCCGTCGTCGACAAGCTGATGGACGCCGGCTGCGACGTCGTCACCGAACGCGACGCGATCCGCCTGAAGGCGCCGCAGCGGCTGAAGGCGGTCAGCCTGCGCACGGCGCCGTACCCGGCCTTCCCGACCGACATGCAGGCGCAGTTCATGGCCATCAACGCCGTCGCCGACGGCGTGGCGACGATCAGGGAAACCATTTTCGAGAACCGCTTCATGCACGCCAACGAGCTGATGCGCCTGGGGGCCGACATCCAGATCGAGGGCAGCAACGCCATCGTCCGCGGTGTCGCCCGGCTCGAAGGGGCGACGGTGATGGCCACCGATCTGCGCGCCTCGGCCAGTCTCGTTATCGCCGGCCTCGTCGCGCAAGGCGAGACGACGATCGACCGCATCTACCACCTCGACCGCGGCTACGAGCGCATCGAGGAGAAGCTGGCCAAGCTCGGCGCCCGGGTGCGCCGGGCGCACTGACGCAGCCTGCTGCGGGCCTGACGCCCGCAGCGCTTGCCGGCCGGACATTGGTGCTCCGCTGGAAGGCCGTCGCCGGACTTTGCGTTAAAATCCCCTTCTTTCCCGTGCATTCAAAGGCCTGATCCCGTGACCGGCATCACCATCGCCCTCTCCAAGGGCCGCATCTTCGACGAAACGCTGCCGCTCCTGGCGGCGGCCGGCATCGTGCCGGTCGAGAACCCGGAAACCTCGCGCAAGCTGATCATCGGCACCAACCGCGACGATGTCCGCGTCGTCATCGTCCGCGCCACCGACGTGCCGACCTACGTGCAGTACGGCGCCGCCGACCTCGGCGTCGCCGGCAAGGACGTGCTGATCGAGCACGGCGGCGAGGGGCTGTACCAGCCGCTCGACCTGAACATCGCCAAGTGCAGGATGATGGTCGCCGTGCCGGAAGGGTTCGACTACGCCCGTGCCGTGCGCCAGGGCGCGCGGCTGAAGGTGGCGAGCAAGTACATCAGGACCGCGCGCGAACACTTCGCCGCCAAGGGCGTGCATGTGGATCTCATCAAGCTCTACGGCTCGATGGAACTGGCGCCGCTGGCCGGGCTGGCCGATGCCATCGTCGACCTGGTGTCGACCGGCGGCACGCTGAAAGCCAACAAGCTGGTGGCCGTGGAAGAGATCATGCCGATCTCGTCGCGCCTGGTGGTCAATCAGGCGGCGCTGAAGCTGAAGCGCGAGACGCTGGCGCCGATCCTCGACGCCTTCGCCAACGCAGTGAAGAAGGACTGATCCATGCTTTCGATCAAGCGACTCGATTCCGCCGACGCCGGCTTCAAGGCGGCGCTCGACGAACTGCTCGCCTTCGAGGGCGCGCAGGACGACAGGATCGAACAGACCGTCGCCGCCATCCTCGCCGACGTGAAGCAGCGCGGCGACGCGGCGGTGATCGAATACACCAACCGCTTCGACCGCCTGTCGGCGAAGGCTATGGCCGAACTCGAACTGTCGCGTGCCGAACTCGAAGCGGCGCTGAACGGCCTGCCGGCCGAGCGCCGCGCCGCGCTGGAGGCCGCCGCTGCCCGCGTGCGCGCCTACCACGAGAAGCAGCCGTTGCAGGGTTGGCAGTACGAAGAGGCCGACGGCACGCTGCTCGGCCAGAAGATCACCCCGCTCGACCGCGTCGGCCTCTACGTGCCGGGCGGCAAGGCCGCCTACCCGTCGTCGGTGCTGATGAACGCGATTCCGGCGCACGTCGCCGGTGTCGGCGAACTGATCATGGTCGTGCCCACGCCGGACGGCGAACACAACCAGCTGGTGCTCGCCGCTGCCGCGCTCGCCGGCGTCAACCGCGTCTTCTGCATCGGTGGCGCCCAGGCCGTCGGCGCGCTCGCCTACGGTACCGAGACCGTGCCGCAGGTCGACAAGATCGTCGGCCCCGGTAACGCTTACGTCGCCGCCGCCAAGCGCCGCGTCTTCGGCATTGTCGGCATTGACATGGTTGCCGGTCCGTCGGAAATCCTCGTCGTCTGCGACGGTTCGACCGACCCGGACTGGGTGGCGATGGACCTCTTCTCGCAGGCCGAGCACGACGAACTGGCGCAGTCCATCCTCGTCTGCCCGGATGGCGCCTACCTCGACCGCGTCGCCGCGGCTATCGAAAAACTGCTGCCGACCATGCCGCGCCGTGCAGTGATCGAGGCTTCGCTGTCCGGCCGCGGCGCGCTGATCCGGGTGCGCGACATGGAGGAAGCCTGCGCCATTGCCAACCGCATCGCGCCCGAACACCTCGAACTGTCGATCAAGGATGCCGAGCAATGGGTGCCGAAGATCCGCCATGCCGGTGCGATCTTCATCGGTCCCTACACCTCGGAGTCGCTCGGCGACTACTGTGCCGGTCCGAACCACGTGCTGCCGACCTCCGGCTCGGCGCGCTTCTCGTCGCCGCTCGGCGTCTACGACTTCCAGAAGCGCTCCAGCCTGATCCGCGTCTCGCATGCCGGCGCGCAGACGCTCGGCAGGATCGCGTCGACGCTGGCGCACGGCGAAGGCCTGCCGGCGCACGCCAAGTCGGCCGAGTTCAGGCTCGAATGAGCCGGTTCGGTTGATGTCCGAACAACACCATCAGGCGCCGCCGGCGGTTTCGCTCGCGGCGCTTTTTTT
>JANJTW010000036.1 GCA_024710925.1 Rhodocyclaceae bacterium
TATACCCTTTCAGGCTTTGCCGTCGGCGCCATCGTCGGCCTCACCGGCGTCGGCGGCGGCTCGCTGATGACGCCGCTGCTGGTGCTGCTGTTCGGCGTGCATCCGGCGACGGCGGTCGGCACCGACCTGCTCTACGCGGCGCTGACCAAGGCCGGCGGCACCGTCGTCCATGGCCAGAAGGGCCACATCGACTGGCAGATCGGCAAGCGCCTGGCCGCCGGCAGCATCCCGGCGAGCGCACTGACCATCCTCGTCCTCGCACAGCTGCCCAAGCAGAGCGCGGCGATGACGCACCTGATCTCGGTCTCGCTCGGCGTCGCGCTGCTGCTCACCGCCTGCGCCATCGTCTTCCGCCAGCGCATCCTCGCCTATGCGCTGAAGCACGAGGATTCGTTCGTGCAGCGCCACATCGCGCCGGTCACCGTCGCCGTCGGCGCCGTGCTCGGCGTCCTCGTCTCGATCTCCTCGGTCGGCGCCGGCGCGCTCGGCGTTGCCGCACTTTTCTTCCTCTATCCGAAGCTGTCGGCAGTGCGCATCGTCGGCAGCGATGTCGCCCACGCGGTACCGCTGACGCTGGTCGCCGGCACCGGCCACTGGCTGCTCGGCAGCGTCGACTGGGCGCTGCTCGGCGCGCTGCTGCTCGGTTCGCTGCCCGGCATCTGGGTCGGCAGCCACATCTCGGCCAAGGTTCCGGATAGAATCCTGCGCCCGATCCTCGCCAGCATGCTGGTGCTGATCGGCGCGAAACTGATCGGCAGTTAAAAGACCTAACATTCACCCCCCGACGCGAGAGGTTCCCCGACCATGTACCGCTACGACCAATACGACCAGGCGCTCGTCGACGAACGCGTCGCCCAGTTCAGCGACCAGGTCGCGCGCTGGAAGTCCGGCGAACTGACCGACGACGAATTCCGCCCGCTGCGCCTGCAGAACGGCCTCTACATCCAGCGCCATGCGCCGATGTTCCGCATCGCCGTCCCTTACGGCATGCTCGCCTCGAACCAGCTGCGCTGCCTGGCCCAGCTCGGCCGCCAGTACGACCGCGGCTACGGCCACTTCACGACGCGCCACAACATGCAGTTCAACTGGCCGGCGATCGAGGACGTGCCGGCGATGCTCGCCGAACTGGCCAAGGTGCAGATGCACGCGATCCAGACCTCCGGCAACTGCATCCGCAACATCACCACCGACCAGTTCGCCGGCGTCGCCGCCGACGAGATCCTCGACCCGCGCCCGCTGTGCGAGATCATGCGCCAGTGGAGCACCTTCCACCCCGAGTTCGCCTTCCTGCCGCGCAAGTTCAAGATCGCCGTGAACGGCGCGAAGGAAGACCGCGCGCTGACCTGGTTCCACGACATCGGCCTGCACATCGTCAAGACCGACGACGGTCTCACCGGCTTTCGCGTCATCGTCGGCGGCGGTCTCGGCCGCACGCCGATCAAGGGCGAAGTGCTGCGTGAGTTCCTGCCCTGGCAGGACATCCTGACGTATTGCGAGGCGATCATCCGCGTCTACAACCGCTACGGCCGCCGCGATAATGCATACAAAGCAAGAATCAAGATCCTCGTGCAGGCGCTCGGCGTCGAGGAATTCGGCCGCCAGGTCGAGGCGGAATGGACACACCTGAAGGGCGGCCCGGCGACCATCACGCAGGCCGAGTACGACCGTGTCGCGGCCTTCTTCGCGCCGCCCGCCTACGCGACGCTGCCGGCGATCGACGAAGCCTTCGTGCAGCAGCAGGCGGAGTCCGTACCGTTCGCCCGCTGGGTCGAGCGCAACGTGCGCCCGCACCGCGTGCCGGGCTACGCGTCGGTGACGCTGTCGCTCAAAAAACCGGGCACCGCGCCGGGCGACGTCACTTCCGACCAGATGGACGCCGCCGCCGAGCTCGCCGACCGCTACAGCTTCGGCGAGCTGCGCGTCACCCACGAGCAGAACCTGGTGCTCGCCGACGTCGAGCAGCGGCAGCTCTTCGCGCTGTGGCAGGAAGCAAAGGCCGCCGGTTTCGCGACGCCGAACATCGGCCTTTTGACCGACATGATCGTCTGCCCCGGCGGCGACTTCTGCGACCTCGCCAACGCCCGCTCGATCCCGGTCGCCAACGCAGTCCAGGCGCGCTTCGACGATCTCGACTACCTGTGGGACATCGGCGACATCGAACTCAATTTCTCCGGTTGCATGAACTCCTGCGGCCACCACCACGTCGGCAACATCGGCATCCTCGGCGTCGACAAGGGCAACGAGGAGTGGTACCAGATCACCGTCGGCGGCGAGCAGGGCAACGACGCGCAGCTGGGCAAGGTGATCGGCCCGTCGTTCGCGGCGGCCGACGTGCCGGACGTGATCGAGAAGATCGTCCGTTTCTACATCGCGCAGCGCCAGGACGACGAGCGCTTCATCGACACCTTCCGCCGCCTCGGCATCGATGCCTTCAAGGTCGCCGTCTATGGCGACAAGGCGCGCCTGAAGGCGGCCTGAGCGGACTGAGAGGAATGACCATGACCACGATCATCAAGAACCGCCAGGCCGTTGCCGACGACTTCAGCACCGTGACGCTGGCCGAAGGCGAGACCGCCGAAACCGTCGCACTGCCCGCCGGCCCGCTGCTGGTGCCGATCGCCGTCTGGCAGGCGCGCAAGACCGAACTGCAGTCCCGCGGCACGCCGGTCGGCGTCTGGCTGGCCGCCGGCGAAGGCCCGGAAGCGATCGCCGGCGACCTGGCGACGCTGCCCGTCGTCGGCGTGCATTTCCCGAAGTTCGTCGACGGCCGCGGCTACTCGACCGCCCGCCTGCTGCGCGAGCGCTACAGCTACTGCGGCGAAATCCGCGCCCTCGGCGACGTGCTGCACGACCAGCTGTTCCTGATGGCGCGCTGCGGCTTCGACGCCTTCGCGCTGAAGGAAGGCAAGGACATCGCCAAGGCCGTCGCCGCCTTCGAAACTTTCAGGAACCCGTACCAGGCCGCGGTCGACCAGCCGCAGCCGCTGTTCCGCCGCCGCGCCGCCTAATCAAGAAACCACCATGTCGATCAACATCAACCTGAACGACGCGCTGATCGCCTCGACCGCCGACAAGACGGACAAGGCGAAAGCCCTGCTCGCCGAGATCGCTCGCGACTTCGCGCCGGCCACCTTCGCCAACAGCCTCGGCGCCGAGGACATGGTGCTGACCGACCTGATCGTGAAAGAGAAGCTCGCCATCGAGATCTTCTCGCTCGACACCGGCCGCCTGCCGCTCGAAACCTACGATCTGATGGCCAGGGTGCAGGAACACTACGGGCTGAAGCTCAAGGTGTTCACGCCGCGCGCCGAACTGCTCGAACCCTTCGTCCGCGAGAAGGGCATCAACGCCTTCTACGACTCGGTCGACAACCGCAAGGGCTGCTGCCACATCCGCAAGGTCGAGCCGCTGCAGCGCGCGCTCACCGGCAAGAAGGCCTGGATCACCGGCATGCGCGCGCAGCAGTCGGCGACGCGCGACGGCCTGCCGGTACGTGCCTTCGACGCCGGCAACGGGCTGGAGAAGTTCAACCCGCTCGCCGACTGGAGCGAGAAGGAAGTCTGGGCCTACATCAAGCAGCATGCGGTCCCGTACAATGCGCTGCACGACAGGTTCTACCCGTCGATCGGCTGCGCCCCCTGCACGCGCGCCGTCACCCCCGGCGAAGACATCCGCTCCGGCCGCTGGTGGTGGGAAAACCCCGAGACCAAGGAATGCGGGCTGCACGTGAAGCGCGCCTGAGCCGAAACACGATCCGAATCATGACGACACTGACGAAAACCACCCTCTCCCACCTCGACTGGCTGGAAGCCGAGGCCATCCACATCATGCGCGAGGTCGCCGGCCAGTGCGCCAACCCGGTGCTGCTGTTCTCCGGCGGCAAGGACTCGATCTGCATGCTGCGCATTGCCGAGAAGGCCTTTCGCCCCGGCAAGTTCCCCTTCCCGCTGATGCACATCGACACCGGCCACAACTACCGGGAAGTGGTGCAATTCCGCGACAAGCGTGCCGCCGAGCTGGGTGAGCGCCTGATCGTGCGTTCGGTCGAGGATTCGATGAAGCGCGGCACGGTGGTGCTGAAGCACGCCGGCGAATCGCGCAACAAGCACCAGTCGGTAACGCTGCTCGAAGCCATCGAGGAATTCGGCTTCGACTGCTGCATCGGCGGCGCCCGCCGTGACGAGGAGAAGGCCCGCGCCAAGGAGCGCATCATGAGCTTCCGCGACGAATTCGGCCAGTGGGACCCGAAGAACCAGCGCCCCGAGCTGTGGAACCTCTACAACGCGCGTTCGCACAAGGGCGAGAACATCCGCGCCTTCCCGATCTCGAACTGGACCGAAATGGACGTCTGGCAGTACATCGAGCGCGAGCAGCTCGAGCTGCCGTCGATCTACTTCGCGCACAAGCGGCCGGTCGTGCTGCGCCAGGGTGCGATCGTGCCGGTGAACGTACCGCTGATGAACGGCGAGCTGACCAACCTGCCGAAGCCCGGCGAAGAGATCGTCGAGCTGCAGGTGCGCTTCCGTACCGTCGGCGATATCTCGTGCACGGCGCCGGTCGAGTCGGATGCCGACAACGTCGCCAGGATCGTGCTGGAAACGGCGACGACGACCATCACCGAACGCGGCGCCACGCGTCTGGACGACCAGACCTCGGAAGCCTCGATGGAACAACGCAAGAAGGAAGGTTACTTCTGATGTCCGCCATGGAACACGTACAAGACAACGGCCTGCTGCGCTTCCTCACCTGCGGCAGCGTCGACGACGGCAAGAGCACGCTGATCGGCCGCCTGCTGTTCGACACCAAGACCATCCTCGCCGACACGCTGTCGGCGATCGAGCGCACCTCGCAGAAGCGCGGCATGGAAGCCGTCGACCTGTCGCTGCTCACCGACGGCCTGCAGGCCGAGCGCGAGCAGGGCATCACCATCGACGTCGCCTACCGCTACTTCTCGACCGGTACGCGTAAGTACATCATCGCCGACGCCCCGGGCCACGAGCAGTACACGCGCAACATGGTCACTGCCGCGTCGACGGCGAACCTCGCCATCATCCTGATCGATGCGCGCAAGGGCGTGCTGACGCAGACCCGCCGCCATTCCTACCTGGCGCACCTGGTCAACATCCCGCACCTGATCGTCGCCGTGAACAAGATGGACCTGGTCGATTACGACCAGTCGGTGTTCGAGAAGATCCGTGCCGACTACCTGGAATTCGCGGCCAAGCTCGGCATCGACGACATCCGCTTCATCCCGATGTCGGCACTGAACGGCGACATGGTCGTGGACCGTGGCGACAGGCTCGACTGGTACAAGGGCCCGACCCTACTCGACGTGCTCGAAACCGCGCCGGCCGCGCACACCGAGAAGGCCGAGAAATTCCGCTTCCCGGTGCAGTGCGTCTGCCGCCCGCAGGATTCGGCCAACCCGGAACTGCACGACTACCGCGGTTTCATGGGCCGCGTCGAATCGGGTGAGATCGCCGTCGGCGACGAAGTCACCGTGCTGCCCTCGGGCCTGAGCACGCGCGTCAAGGCCATCGAACTCTACGGGCAGCCGCTGACGCATGCCGTTTCCGAGCAGTCGGTGACGATCCTCCTGGCCGACGAGATCGACATCTCGCGCGGCGACATGATCGTTAAGACGGCGGAAGCGCCGGAGCCGAAGAAGCAGATCGAGGCCATGGTCTGCTGGCTCTCGGAAACGCCGATGGATCGCGCCCGCAAGTACCTGATCCGTCACACCACGCGCGAATCGAAGGCGATGGTCGCCGGCATCGAGTACCGCGTCGACATCAACACGATGGAATGGGTGCCGGCCGACAGGCTGGCGATGAACGACATCGCCAAGGTGGCGTTCAAGCTGGCGCAGCCGGTCTTCTGCGACCCCTATGCCGAGAACCGCGGCAGCGGCGCCTTCATCGTCATCGACGAGAGCAACAACAACACCGTCGGCGCCGGCATGATCGTCTGAGTCCGCCGGACCGTTCCCGTTCGTCGCGGCGCGCGGCGCGGCCTTCCGGGCCGCGTCCCGCGCCGCGAGCATTTTCCGGCGACGCCGCCCCGCCCCCGCCGCCCCGCCCCGATTCCGGCTAAAATCGCCGCCATGCTGAGAGCGACCCTGCAATTCTTCCGCGATGTCGGCCACGACGTAGTCGAGGCCGCCCGCTGGTTCTTCTCGCCGGATGCCTGGCGGATCATCCTCATCGTCCTCGCCAACATCGGCATGCTGGCCGCGCTCGGCTACGTCGCCATCCACAACTACGACTACTCGCGCGAAGTCTTCGCCCGCTGCCCGGCGAGCAAGAATCTCGTCTTCATGTCGGAATTCTTCGCGTTCACCTTCTTCGCGCTGTTCTCGCTCGCCGCCGTCGGCGAAATGGTGAACTGGGTGGACGCCAAACGCCGCGGCGAAACGCCGGGCCGCCTCACCGCCTTCCTCGTCTACGGCACGCTGGCCGCCGCCTGCGGCACGCTGGCACTGCTCCTCATCATCCGCTGTTCCTGATTCAGCGTCCGCGCACGACGAAGGGTTCGATCGCCGCCTCGGCAACCGACGCATCGAGGTTGCGCGCCTGGTCGAAACGGGCGCCCCAGACATCCGCATTGCTGAAGTTGGTCCGTTCCAGGTCGGCGCGCGCAAACACCGCCTGACGCAGCGTTGCGCCGGCCAGCCGCGTCCCCTTCAGCGTCGCGCCGCTGAAATCGACGCCGTCGAGCGCCGCGCCGGTGAGATCGGCGCCGGAGAGATCCGTACCGGCCAGGCGCGCACCGGAAAAAACGCCGCGGAAGACATAGCAGTTGCGCAGCGAGCCGCCGGCCAGGTCGATCCCTTCCATCAGCACGTCCTTCAGGTAGGCGCCGGAGAAATCGGCACGCGGCGCCTTCGCATCGATCAGGTTGGCGCCGAACAGGTAGGCACCGGCGAATTTCGCGGCGCTGAGGTCGGCGCCGTCGAGGATGGCATGGAAGAGATCGGCGTTGCCGAAGTCGGCACCGGCAAGGCGGCTGCCGTCGAACTTCGCCCACTTCGCGTTGGCACCGCGGAAATCGGCACCGCGCAGATCCGCCCGGCGCAGGTCCACACTCTCCAGCTTGGCGCCGGCGAAGCGGGCGCCGGCAAGATCGGCCCCGGCGAGCCTGCGGCGCGAGAAGTCGCAGTGGGCGAGGTCGGTGCGCGCCTTCGGCGCTACGCAGTCGCCGCGCGGCAAGGCTTGCGCCACCGCCGGCAACGGCAAGAGCCACAGCAGCGGCAGGACGAGGACGGCGGCGAATCCCGGCATGACTCCCTCCCGTGAGGATGCGGACAGGACGATTCTATGCCCGTTCCCTCACAAGGCGAGAGAGTTTGCGCAGCGGCTTCAGGCGGAACGCCGGCGACGCGCCTCGTACAGGCAGACGCCGGAGGCGACCGAAACGTTGAGGCTGGAAACGCTGCCGAGCATCGGGATGCGCACCAAGAGGTCGCAGGTCTCGCGCGTCAGCCGGCGCATGCCCTCGCCCTCGGCGCCCATCACCCAGGCTGTGGCCTGCGGCCAGTCGGCGGCGTAGAGGTCGGTCGCGCCCTCGTCGTCGGTGCCGACGACGAAGATGTCGCGCTCCTTCAGTTCGCGCAGCGTGCGCGCGAGGTTGGTCACCATGATGTAGGGCACCGTCTCGGCGGCGCCGCTCGCCACCTTGAGCACCGTCTGCGTCAGGCCGCAGGCACGGTCCTTCGGGGCGATCACGGCATGCGCGCCGACGGCGTCGGCGACGCGCAGGCAGGCGCCGAGGTTGTGCGGGTCCTGCACGCCGTCGAGCACCAGCAGGAAGGCCGGCTCCTCCAGCGTATCGAGCACGTCGTCGAGCGTCACGTGCCGCTGCTGCGCCGAGACGTGGGCGACCACGCCCTGGTGGCGGGCGCCCGGCGCCATCGCTTCGAGGCGCTTGCCGTCGATCGGCAGCAGCTTGATGCCGGCATGCTCGGCATGACGGATCAGGTCGCGCGCACGCGCATCCTTGCGCTCGGCGTCGAGGTAGATTTCGTGGATCGCCTCGGGGTCGTGGCGCAGCTTGGCGAGGACGGCGTGGAAACCGAAGAGGGTACGACGGGACATGGCGGCGGGCGGCGACAGGGCCGGCGGTAGGGGAGAAGCGCGGAGTCTACCGCGCCGGCCGTGTCCGGACCAGCGCAACGATGGTTTGACGCCGGCCGGGCAGCAGTATATCTTTGATGCAAAATAAATATATCAATCCACCACCGCGGCAGCAGGGGAGACAAGCTTGAACACTGATCGTCACGACGACGGCACGCACGCGTTCGCCGTGCGGCTGATGCAGCACCTGGTCGTACCCACTTTCGTCCTCGACGCCGAGCGCCGGGTCATCATCTGGAACCATGCCTGCGAGCGCCTTACCGGCGTCAAGGCAGAGGAAGTCCTCGGCACGCGCAACCACTGGTGCGCCTTCTACGACAATCCGCGCTACTGCCTGGCCGACGTGCTGGCGCTCGGCCAACCGGACGAGCTCGCCACCCTCTACGCCGCACACACCGAACCCAGCGAATGCGGCCGGGGGCTGCGCGCCGAGAACTGGTGCGTGATGCCGCGCATCGGCGAGCGCCTGTACCTGACCATCGACACCGGCCCGATCTTCGACGACCAGGGCAAACTGATCGCCGTCGTCGAGACGTTGCGCGACATGACCGAGCAGAAGCAGGCGCAGATCGCACTGCAGAACCTCGCCGCCCGCGACGCGCTGACCGGCATCGCCAACCGGCGCTCTTTCGACAGCGCGCTGCACCTCGAATGGGCGCGTGCGCAACGGGAAAGCCAGCCGGTATCGCTGATCCTCGCCGACGTCGACTACTTCAAGCGCTACAACGACAACTACGGCCATCCGCAGGGCGACGATTGCCTGCGCCAGGTTGCCGGCGCCATCGCCGCGGCCGTCTACCGCCCGGCCGATCTCGCCGCCCGCTACGGCGGCGAGGAGTTCGCGATCATCATGCCGAACACCAACGCCGCCGGCGCGCTCGCCGTCGCCGAACGGGTCGGCGAGCGCATCCGCACGCTGTGCCTGCCGCATGCGCATTCGGAGGTCGCCGACCACGTGACGGTCAGCGTCGGCGTCGCCACGCAACTACCGGTGAAGGGAAAGGACGCGTCCTCGCTGATCGGCGATGCCGATACGGCGCTGTACGCGGCCAAGCGCGGCGGCCGGAACCGCTTCGTCGCGGCATGCGGCGAAGCGGACGCCCCGGCCCTGCCGGCCTGAGCAGCGCCAGAGGGCCGCTCAGCGGGAGCGCGTCCGGCCGAACGGCTGGTCGGCAAGCACGAAGTCGATGCGGCCGCTTTCCAGGTCGGCCTTGACCAGCTTCACGCGTAGCCGATCGCCGAGACGGTAGCGCTTGCCGCTCCTTTCGCCGAGCATCTGGTGCTTGACGTTGTCGTACTGGAAGTAGTCCTCGCCGAGTTCGGAGACGTGCACCAGGCCCTCGACGTAAACTGAATCGAGAGCGACGAAGACGCCGAAGGGGACGACGGCGGCGATCGTGCCGTCGAACTCCTCGCCGATGCGCTCCTTCATGTAGTAGCACTTCAACCAGTTGTCGACGTCGCGCGTCGCCTCGTCGGCGCGGCGCTCGGTCATCGAGCAGTGCAGGCCGACATCGTCCCAGTTGCCCGGGTTGTAGCGCTCGCCGTTGAGCACCGCCTTGATCGCGCGGTGCACCAACAGATCCGGGTAGCGGCGGATCGGCGACGTGAAGTGCGTGTAATGCTCGTAGGCCAGCCCGAAGTGGCCGACGTTGTCCGGGCTGTACATCGCCTGCCGCAGCGAACGCAGCATCACCGTCTGCAGGAGCTGCATGTCGGGACGCGGCTTGATCTTCTCCAAGAGCGCGGCGTAATCCTTGGCATGCGGTTCGTCGCCGCCGCCAAGGCCAAGGCCGAATTCCTTGAGGAAGCTGCGCAGCGACTCCAGCTTCTCCGGCGTCGGCCCTTCGTGGATACGATAGAGGCAGGGCTGCTCGTGCTCCTGCAGGAAGGCCGAGGCGCAGACGTTGGCGGCGAGCATGCATTCCTCGATCAGGCGATGCGCATCGTTGCGGATCACCGGCACGATGTTGTCGATCTTGCCCTGGTCGTTGAACAGCATCATCGTCTCGACCGTCTCGAAGTCGATCGCGCCGCGCTTGGTGCGCGCCTTGGCGAGTGTCTGGTAGAGGCTGTACAGCGCCTGCAACTGCGGCTGCAGGCTCTTGTGCACGTCGCTCTCCGGCTCGGCGGCGCCGGACAGCCAGTTCCACACCTGCGTGTAAGTCAGCCGCGCCTTCGAATGGAACACCGCCGGGTAGAAGCGGTATTTCTTGATTGATCCGGTCGGCGTAACGATCATGTCGCAGACCATCGCCAGCCGGTCGACCTCGGGGTTCAGCGAACACAGCCCGTTCGACAGCTTTTCCGGCAGCATCGGAATCACCCGGCGCGGGAAATAGACCGAATTGCCGCGCGCCATCGCTTCCTTGTCGAGCGCCATGCCCGGCCGCACGTAGTGGCTGACGTCGGCAATCGCCACCACCAGCCGCCAGCCCTTGCCCTGCTTCTCGGCCCAGACGGCGTCGTCGAAGTCCTTCGCCGTCTCGCCGTCGATGGTCACCAGCGGCAGGTCGCGCAGATCCTCGCGCCCCGCCCACTCGGACTTCTTCACCTTGTCCGGCAGGTCCTTGGTCTCATCGAGCGCCTTCCTCGGAAAGTCGAACGGCAGGTCGTGCTTCCTGAGCGCGATCTCGATCTCCATGCCCGGGTCGGCGTAGTTGCCGAGCACCTCGACGATGCGGCCGATCGGCTGCGAATGCTTGGTCGGCTGCTCGACGATCTCGACGACGACGACCTGGCCGGCCTTCGCCTTCAGTTTCGACTTCTTGTCCTCCGGCGGCACCAGGATGTCCTGGTTGATCTTCCGGTTCTCGGGGACGACGAAGGCGACGCCGTGCTCGACGAAGACGCGGCCGACGACGCGGTTGTTCACGTGTTCGAGGACCTCGACCACGGCGCCCTCGCGGCGCCCCTTGCGGTCGAGGCCGGTGACGCGCACCAGCACGCGGTCGCCGTGCAGCACGCGGCTCATCTGTTTCGGTTCGAGGTAGATGTCGTCGCCCTCCTCGTCTGGCACGAGGAAGCCGTAGCCGTCCTTGTGCCCTTCGACGCGACCGGCGATCAGGCTGGCGCGCTCGGGGACGATGTACGCGCCCTTACGGTTCTGCATCAGCTCGCCCTCGCGCCCCATGGCGCCGAGGCGGCGGCGGAACATGTCGGCCTCGTCCTTGCCGATGTCGAGCAGGACGCACAGCTGCTCGAAGCTGACCGGCTTGCCCTCCCGTTCGAGGATCATCAGGATGTACTCGCGCGACGGCAGCGGGAATTCGTATTTCTCCACCTCGCGCTCGAAGTGAGGGTCGGCGCGGCGAATTTTTGATAGTTTCTTTATTGACATTTTATTTTGTTCCTTTAAAATCTCGGCTTCTTCGGATGCCTGCCCAGATGGCGGAATTGGTAGACGCACTAGTTTCAGGTACTAGCGCTGCAAGGCGTGGAGGTTCGAGTCCTCTTCTGGGCACCAAGATCCAAGGGAAAGCCGGCGCAAGCCGGCTTTTTCTTTTGCTGCGTTCCCTTGCATAGCGGCATCGGCTGAATCGAAGTCGAAGGTGAATGACAAAGGCCGGCGTTCTGCCGGCCTTTTTGTTTTCGCTCACGCAAACGGGTGGCGCCTGAGGATCGTCTCGTCCCGCTCGGGACCGGTAGACACGATGTCGATCGGAATGCCGACCAGCGCCTGCATCCGCTCCAGATAGGCGCGCGCGTTCGCCGGCAGGTCTTCCCAGCGCTTGACGCCGAAGGTGCTTTCGCTCCAGCCGGGCAGTGTTTCATAGACCGGCTCGCAGCGCGCCACTTCGTCGGCACCGATCGGCAGCAGGTCGACGATCTTTCCGTCGAGCTTGTAGCCGGTGCAGATGTTCAGTTCCTTCATGCCGTCGAGCACGTCGAGCTTGGTGATGCACAGGCCGGTGACGCCGTTGATGCGCGCCGAGCGGCGCAGCGCGGCGGCATCGAACCAGCCGCAGCGGCGCTTGCGGCCGGTGACGGTACCGAACTCCTTGCCGACCGTAAACATCTGGTGGCCAGGCGATGTCTCGGTGTCGATGCACAGCTCGGACGGGAACGGACCGCTGCCGACGCGCGTGCAGTAGGCCTTGGTGATGCCAAGCACGTAGTGCAGCTTGTCCGGGCCGATGCCGGTGCCGGCCGAGGCCTGGCCGGCGACGCAGTTCGACGAGGTAACGAACGGATAGGTGCCGTGGTCGATGTCGAGCAGCGTGCCCTGCGCGCCCTCGAACAGCATGTTCTGGCCGGCCTCGTTGGCAGCGTGGATGGCGGCCGAGACGTCGGCGACCAGCGGCTTGATGACCTCGGCGTCTTCCATCGCCTGCTGCAGCACCGCCTCGTAGCTGACCGCCTCGGCCTTCAGGAAATTGACCAGCACGAAGTTGTGATACTCCATCACTTCCTTGAGCTTCTGTGCGAAGCGCTCCGGATGGAAGAGGTCATAGACGCGCAGGCCGCGGCGCGCGACCTTGTCCTCGTAGGCCGGGCCGATGCCCTTGCCGGTGGTGCCGATCTTCTGGTCGCCGGCCTTGGCCGCCTCGCGCGCGCGGTCGAGCGCCGAGTGGTACGGCAGGATCAGCGGGCAGCCCGGGCTGATCTTGAGGCGCGAACGGACGTCGAGGCCACCGGCTTCGAGTTCGCGAATTTCCGAGATCAGGTGGTGGATGTCGAGGACGACGCCGTTGCCGATGTAGCACTGCACGCCCTTACGGACGATGCCCGAGGGCACCAGGTTGAGCTTGTAGACACGCTCGTCGGCGCCCTGGCCGACAACCAGCGTGTGGCCGGCGTTGTGCCCGCCCTGGAAGCGGACGACGCCCTGCGCGTTGTCGGTGAGCCAATCGACGATCTTGCCCTTGCCTTCGTCGCCCCACTGGGTGCCGACGACCACGACGTTCTTTGCCATATCGGTGTATTCCCTGATCAAACCTTGATTGCTTCGATGAGCCACTGCCCGTCCTTCGCGACCAGACGCCGGTCGCAGATCGGGCCCTCCGGCGCCGGCTGGCCCGGCAGCAGTTCGACGACGACCTCGCCGGCAGTGCGCAAGGCCGCGATTTCCCTTGTCAACGCCGCATCGCCAGCGGCGTGCGGCGCCAGAATTCCGCCAGCGGCAAGCGGCGCCGGCGCGAGCTGCGCAACGACGCGCAGATCCAGCGAAAAACCGGTCGCCGGCCGCGCCCGGCCGAACGCCTGGCCAGCGCCGTCGTAGCGCCCGCCGAGCGCGACCGCGCCGGCGCATCCCGGGTGGTAGGCGGCGAAAACGACGCCGTTGTGATAATGGTAGCCGCGCAGGTCGGAGAGATCGAACGACAACGGCAGGTCGGGCATGGCCGCCGCCAGCGCGCGCAGCGTCGCCAGTGCCGCATCGATCGCCGGCAGCCGCGGCAGCTCGCGCGCGGCGCGATCGAGCACCTCGGCACCGCCGTAGAACTCCGGCAGGCGCAGGAAGGCGGCGCGGTACGGCTCGGCAAGGCCGGCACAGAAACCCGCCAGCCCCGGCACGTCCTTCCCCTGCAACAGCGACAGCGCGGCCTCGACCGCCTCGGCATCGAGGCCGGCGGCCTCCGCCAGCGCGCGGAAGATGCCGACATGGCCAAGATCGATGCGCGAAGCCGGCGCGTCGGCGGCAGCGAGCGCCGCGGCCATCAGCCGGATCACTTCGCGGTCGGCCTCGTGCCCGACATGGCCGTACAGTTCGGCACCGACCTGGATCGGTTCGCGCGACGCGCTGATCGATGCCGGCAGCGTGTGCAGCACGCTGTCGCAGTAGCACAGACGGGTGACACCGGCACGGTTGAGCAGGTGGGCGTCGATGCGCGCAACCTGCGGCGTGATGTCGGCACGGACGCCGAGCGTGCGCCCGGTGACCTGGTCGACCAGCTTGAAGGTGCGCAGCTTGAGGTCGTGGCCGGAGCCGGTGAGCAGCGAATCGAGGTACTCGATCAGCGGCGGCATGACCAGTTCGTAGCCATGCACGCGGAACAGGTCGAGAACGTCGCGGCGGCGGCGTTCGATCGCGGCCGCTTCCAGCGGCAACGCATCGGCGAGGTATTCGGGGAGCAGCCAGTTCATTTGAAGATCATGATCAGGATGAGGCCGACCAGCATCGAGGACAGGCCGACGAAGCGGATCTGCCCGTCGGAGAACTCGATCAGCCGGCGGAACGTGTCCCGCCACGCGTTCGGCGCGATGAAGGGCAGCAGACCTTCCAGCACGAGCATCAGCGCGAAGGCGAGCAGGATCGTCTCGGTCATTTGCCGTTCTTGTCGCCGCCGCGCCCCTGGTTCTTCAGGTACTTGAAGAAGTCGGAATTCGGCTCGACGACGATGACGTCGCCCTTGTTGCGGAAACTTCCGCGATAGGCTTCCAGGCTGCGGTAGAAGGCGTAGAACTCGGCGTTCTGGTTGAAGGCCTGGGCGTAGATGGCCGCGGCCTTCGCATCGCCCTCGCCCTTGATCTTCTGCGCGTCGCGGTACGCTTCGGCGACGATCACCTCGCGCTGCTTGTCGGCGTCGGCGCGGATCTTCTCGGCCTCGGCGGAACCTTCCGAACGCAGCTCGTTGGCGACGCGCTTGCGCTCCGCTTCCATGCGGCGATAGACCGATTCGCTGACCTCGCTCGGCAGGTCGACGCGCTTGATGCGGACATCGACGATCTGCACGCCGATCTTGCGCGCATCCAGGTCGGCCTTGGCGCGCATCTCGTCCATGATCTTGTCGCGCTCGCCGGAGACGACGTCATGCACGGTGCGCTTGCCGAATTCCTCGCGCAGGCCGGCATTCACCGTCTGCGACAGACGGGTGCGCGCACGCGCCTCGTCGCCCTGGACGGAAATGTAGTAGAGCTTCGGATCGACGATGCGCCACTTGACGTAGGAATCGACGAGGACGTTCTTCTTCTCCGAGGTGATGAAGCGCTCGGGATCGGTGCTGTCCATCGTCAGGATGCGCCGGTCGAAGTAACGCACGTTCTGGATCATCGGCCACTTGAAGTTGAGGCCGGGCTCGGAGATGACCTCCTTGACCTCGCCGAGCTGGAAGACGATGGCGTACTGACGCTGGTCGACGGTGAAGATCGACAGCCCGAGCAGGACCAGAAGGGCGCCGAACGATGCGGCGACGAAGGAAAGATTGTTTCTCATCAACGGAACTCCCGATCGCGGCTACGCAGCGTTTCGCGCTCGCGCGCGCTGCCGAAACCGCCGCCAACCTGCGGCGCACGCTCGAGCTGCGGCGGCGCCTCGCCGGAAACGGCCGGCGCGGCCGCGCGCTGCGGCGCCTGCACCTCGCTCGTGCCGGCCGCCGCCGGCACGCCGGCGACGGCGGTGCCGAGCAGCTTGTCGAGCGGCAGGTAGAGCAGATTGCCCTGCCCCTTGGCATCGACCATCACCTTGCTGGTGTTGGCGTAAACCTGTTGCATCGTTTCCAGATACAGGCGCTGGCGGGTCACTTCCGGCGCCTTCGCGTACTCGGTGTTCAGCTGGCGGAAGCGGGAAGCATCGCCCTCGGCGGTGGCGATGAGGCGCTGCTTGTAGCCCTCGGCCTCCTCAAGCAGGCGTGCCGCCGTGCCCTTGGCCTTCGGAATCACGTCGTTGGCGTAGGCCTGGCCTTCGTTCTTCTGCCGCTCGCGGTCCTGGCCAGCCTTCACGGCGTCGTCGAACGCCGCCTGCACCTGCTCCGGCGGCTGCGCGTTCTGCATCGTCACCTTGGAAATCATGATGCCGGTCTTGTAGCGGTCGAGGATGTCCTGCATCAGCTTCGAGGCGTTGGCCGCCACCTGCTCGCGGCCCTCGTAGAGCACGAAGTCCATCTTGCTCTTGCCGACGATCTCGCGGATCGCCGTTTCCGCGGCCTGCATCACCGCATCGTCCGGGTGGCGGTTCTCGAAGATGTACTCGACCGGGTCCTTGAGGATGTACTGGACGGCGAACTGGATGTTGATGATGTTCTCGTCGTCGGTCAGCATCAGGGCTTCCTTGAGCACCTTGTTCTTTTCGCTGCCGCGATAGCCGACTTCGATCGTGCGCACGCCGGTCAGGTTGACCAGCTCGTGCGACTGGATCGGATACGGCAGGCGCCAGCGCAGACCGGGCTCGGTGGTTTCCTTGAACTTGCCGAACTGCAGCACCAGGCCGCGGTTCGCCGCATCGACGATGTAGAAGCCGCTGGCCAGCCAGACGATGACGAGCAGCGCGACGAGGATGCCGATGCCGCCGCCGAGAAACTTCGGGTCGAATTCGACCGGCGGCCGACCGCCGCCGTCATTGCCGCTGCCGCCGCCCTTCTTGCCGAACATGCCGGAAAGCTTGCGGTTGAAGTCGCGCCACAGTTCCTCAAGGTCGGGAGGGCCCTGGTTCGGGCGACGCCCGCCGCCGTTGTCGTTGTTGCCGCGATTGCCCCACTGCGGGTCGTTGAGCGACATGAGTAGTCCGAAGGTCGAAATCATTGGGGAGTGCCTGTGTCGATCACGGATTCCAGAAGCGTCGAAGCAAGTTCGACGGAAGGGTCGGCAGCGTGCGCCGCCTGCGCGCGCTCCAGCTTAATGCGTTGCGCCTTTTCGACGGCCTGCTCGGCAAGCGCCTGACGCAGCAACGGCAGGCCTTCGCCGGTGACCGCGCTGACGCGAACGCGGCGAATTCTACCATACTCGTCGCGCTCGGCCGCCGCCGGCAGCGCCGTCAGATCCTGCTTGTTGAGGACGACGATCTGCGGCACCTCGGCGGCGCCGATCTCGGCGAGGACCTTGTCCACTTCCTGCATCTGCTCCTCGCGCGCCGGGTTCGCCGAGTCGACGACGTGCAGCAGCAGGTCGGCCTCGGCGGTCGCCTCCAGCGTCGCGCGGAAGGCGGCGACCAGCGCATGCGGCAGGTCGCGGATGAAGCCGACGGTATCCGAGATGACGATATTGCCGGCCCCTTCCAGCCACAGCTTGCGCGAGGTGGTATCGAGCGTCGCGAACAGCTGGTCGGCGGCATAGACGCCGGCGTGCGTCAGTGCGTTGAACAGCGTCGACTTGCCGGCGTTGGTGTAGCCGACCAGCGACACGCTGAGCACCTCGCCGCGCACGCGCGCCTTGCGCTGCACGCCGCGCTGGCGTTCGAGCTTGACCAGTCGTTCCTTGAGCAGCTTGACGCGGTTGCCGAGCAGGCGACGGTCGGTTTCGAGCTGCGTCTCGCCCGGACCGCGCAGACCGATGCCGCCTTTCTGCCGCTCCAGGTGAGTCCAGCCGCGCACCAGCCGGGTCGCCAGGTGCTCCAGCTGTGCCAGTTCGACCTGCAGCTTGCCCTCGGCGCTTTGCGCCCGCAGCGCGAAGATGTCGAGAATCAGTGCCGTGCGGTCGACGACACGGACCTTCAACTCGTGTTCGAGGTTGCGCTGCTGCGCCGGCGACAGTTCGTGATTGAAAATCACCAGCCCGGCATCGGCCGCCGCCGCAGTCGCTGCGATCTCGTGCACCTTGCCCTTGCCGGCGAAGGTCGCCGGGTCCGGGGTGGCACGCCGGCCGAAGACGATTTCGGCGACGTCCGCCCCCGCCGATTCGGCGAGTAGGCGGACCTCCTCGACTTCCTCGCGCAGATCCTCGCGGCCGAAGTCGAGCTGGACGATCACCGCACGCTCACCGCCGGCCGGTCGTTCGAACATGGGGGAAATTTTCGGATTTCAGAATGCAAACGGCCCGCCGCGCTCGCGGCAGGCCGGGGGAGGATGCTGCATCAGCGGCAGAGGCGCCGCCCGGACGGGAAAGCTTCACTCGCCGCCGTTGCCGCCATCCTGCTGGATGCTGACCGGACGGGCCGGCACGACGGTCGAGATCGCGTGCTTGTAGACCATCTGGGTTACCGTATTCTTGAGCAGTACCACGTACTGGTCGAAGGACTCGATCTGGCCCTGCAGCTTGATGCCATTGACGAGGTAGATCGACACCGGGACATGCTCGCGGCGCAGCGTGTTGAGGAACGGGTCTTGTAAAAGTTGCCCTTTGTTGCTCATGGTTGAAACTCCATGCTTATGTGGTTTTTGAAAGGTGCGGAACCCGGAGAGTAGCGGAAAACCCGGGGAAAAGCCATCAAGTCGGCCGCGAACTGCGCGGCCCGCGCTTCGATCCCGGCTTGTCGATATGACGCTCGGCCTTCTCGGCGTAGGGGTTCTCCGAGGTGTTGAACTGGATCTTCAGCGGCGTCCCCTGCAATTTGAACGCTTCGCGGAAGTAATGTTCCAGATAGCGGCGATAACTGTCGGATACGTGGTCGAGCGCATTGCCGTGGATCACGATCAGCGGCGGATTCATGCCGCCCTGGTGCGCATAGCGCATCTTCGGTCGGAAGGCGCCATGACGCGGCGGTGCCTGGCGGGCGACGGCGTCGAGCAGCGCGCGCGTCAGCTTCGGCGTCGGCAGCTTGGCCATCGCCGCCGCGTAGGCACCGTCGACCGACCGGAACAGGTTGTCCAGCCCTTGCCCGCGCAGCGCCGAGATGTAGTGGAAGCGGGCGAAATCGAGGAATTTCAGCTTGCGCTCGAGCAGTTGCTTGACTTGCTCGCGGGTGTAGCCCTCGAGGCCGTCCCACTTGTTCACGGCGACCACCAGCGCCCGCCCGGATTCCAGCGCGAAACCGGCGATGTGCGCATCCTGGTCGGAGATGTCCTGCTGCGCGTCGAGGACGAGGATGATCACGTTGGCGTCCTCGATCGACTGCAGCGTCTTGATCACCGAAAACTTCTCGATCGCCTCGAAAACCTTGCCGCGCCGGCGCAGGCCGGCGGTGTCGATGAGCGTGTATTTTTTCCCGGCGCGCTCGAAATCGACATGGATCGCGTCGCGCGTCGTGCCCGGCATGTCGAAGGCGATGACGCGCTCCTCGCCGAGCAGCGCATTGATCAGCGTGCTCTTGCCGACGTTCGGCCGGCCGGCGATGGCCACCTTGATCACGCCATCGTCGGCCTCGTCCTCCTCCGGCTCCGGGTAGGAATCGAGGACCAGATCGAGCAGGCTGCGCACGCCTTCGCCGTGCGTCGCCGAGATGCTGTACGGCTGACCGAGTCCGAGCTCGTGGAAATCGGCGGCGGCGATGCCGCGGTCCAGCCCCTCGGACTTGTTCACGGCGACGAACACCGGGCGGTCGATCTTGCGCAGCTTGTTGGCGATTTCCTTGTCCTGTGCGGTGATACCGACGCGGCCGTCGACGACGAAGACGACGATGTCCGACTCGGCGATCGCCTGCTCGGTCTGGCGCGCCATCTCGTGCATGATGCCGTCCTTGGCAAGCGGCTCGAAGCCGCCGGTATCGACGACCAGGAAAGGCTTCTTGCCGAGCTTGCCGTGGCCGTAGTGGCGGTCGCGGGTGAGGCCGGGGATGTCGGCGACGATGGCGTCGCGCGACTTGGTCAGCCGGTTGAACAGCGTCGATTTGCCGACGTTCGGTCGGCCAACGAGAGCGATGGTCGGCTTCACTGCGCGTCCAGTGCCATGACGGCGCCGCCTCGGGTCTGCAGCAGCACCTTGTTGCCAGCGCGCTGCGGCGGTGCGGTCACCGCCGTGCCGTCGGTGGCGATCCGGCCGACGAAGGAACCGTCCTCGCGGCTGAGGAAATGCACCACGCCCTTGACGTCAGCGACCGCCACCATGCGGCCGTGCGCCACCGGCGCCGACAGCTGGCGCAGGCGCAGCTTGTCCTGCTTCCAGAGGCTGGCGCCGCTGGCGAGGTCGAGCGCATGCACGGCGCCCTTGTCGTCGGAGATATAGACCTGGCGGCTGTCGGCGGCGAGACCGGCGGCGCTCGACATATCGCGCGCCCAGGCCAGGTTGCCGCTGCCGAGGTCGAAGCAGGCGACGCGTCCCTGGTAGGCAACGGCGCAGATCATGCGCCCGGCGATGACCGGCGCGCTGGTAATGTCGGCGACGCGGTCGAGTTCGGTCGTTCCCTTTGGCAGGGCCACCGTGCCTTCCCAGGCCGAGGCACCGTTGTTCGTCGTGATCGCCATCAGCTTGCCACCGGGGAAACCGGCGAAAACGTAGCCGCCGTCGATCAGCGGCGCGGCGAAGGTGCGCAGCGAGAGCGGCGGCGTCTGCCGCTGGTACACCCACTTGCGCTTGCCGTCCGCGGCATCGAAGGCATAGATCCGGTTGTCGCCGCTGCGGACGACGACGAGTGCGCTGTCCACCGCCGGTGCCGCCAGCACCTCGCTGCTGACGCGGGCCCGCCAGAGTTCCTTGCCGTCGGCGGCATCGAGGGCCAGTACCTCGCCTTTCGGCGTGCCGACGACGACACGCCGGCCGTCGCTGCCGACGCCGCCGGACAGCGGCACGCCGGTATTGATCTTCCAGCGCACCGCGCCATCCTCGATGCGCAACACCTCGCCCTTGCCGCCAGCGGCAAAGACGGCATCGCCGGCGACCGCCGGCGTGAACACGTAGGTATCGGACTTGCCGACGCTTTCCTTCCAGGCCACGCGCACGTCGACGGAAGCGGTGATCGGCGTCAGTTCGGCCATCTTCGGGCCGGACGAGGCGAAGGGATTGAGGCTGTCGAGGGTCGAGCAGCCTGCCGCCGACAGCGTCGCGGCCAGCGCCAGCGCGGCGCGCACCCTCACTTCGCCGCCCCCGTCGCGTCGAGCTTGAGCTGCAGCATGTCGCGGTAGGGCGCATTCATCTCGCGCGCCTGCAAGGTGTTCTTGGCGCCGTCCGCCGTCCGTTCCAGCGCCGCCAGCGCTTCGCGGTAGGCAGCAGCTGCCTCGTCCTTCTTGCCCTGCGCGGCGAGCACGTCGCCGCGAAGCTCGGCGTAGCGCGCGTCGAATGCCGGCGCATGGCCGGCCGACAGCGTCTTCAGCGCCTCGTCGTAGGCCTGCTCGTCGAGCAGGACCGCCGCCAGACGCAGGCGACCGAGATCCTTCAGTTCCTCCTTGCCGTTCTCGGCGACCCAGGCGAGCTGCGCCTTGGCGCTCTTCAGGTCGCCGGCATCGTAGAGGGCCTTCGCCGCGGTCAGCGCGCCGAGCGGGGCATAGGCCGTGCCGCCGAATTTCTCGATCAGCTCGCCGACTGCCGTCTTCGTCTTCTGCGTATCCTTTTCCAGCGCGGCACGCTGCAGCACGCTGTAGACGCCGGAGGCCTGCGCCGCCTGCCGCGCCTGGTACCAGCTCCAGCCCTGCCAGGCAAGGACGCCGACCGCCGCCGCGGTGACGATCCCGGTCACCAGATTGCCCCACTGCTTCCACCAGGCCTTGAGTTCGGCCAGCTGTTCCTGCTCTTCCAGATCGTAGGCAGCCATTTACTGTTCTTCCTCTTCGTCTTGCCAGTCCAGCATCGAATCCATGATCGTCCCGGCGAGCTGATCCACCGGCACGCGCTTCTGTCCATCGCCCTCTTCGCGCAGCGCCTTCAGGCTGACCTCGTTGGCCGCCGCCTCGTCGTCGCCGATGATAACGGCAAAGGCCGCGCCGGAAGCGTCGGCCTTCTTCATCTGCGACTTGAACGAGCCGCCGCCGCAATGCAGCACGACGTCGATGCTCATGTCGCGCAGGCCTTCGGCGACGCGGAAGGCCATGCGCGAGGCGGCCTCGCCGGCGTGCACGATGTAGACGTCGGTGCCGCGCTTGTCCGGCTCGCCGCCACTGTCCTTGATCAGCGCAATCAGTCGCTCGACGCCCATGGCAAAGCCGCAGGCGGGCGCCGCCTTGCCGCCGAGCTGGCCGATCAGGCCGTCATAGCGGCCGCCGGCACAGACGGTGCCCTGCGCGCCGAGACGGTCGGTGACCCACTCGAAGACGGTCAGGTTGTAGTAGTCGAGACCGCGCACCAGGCGCGGGTTGATCTCGTACGGCAGGCCGGCGTCCTTCAGGATCTGCTGCACGGCGTTGAAGTGTTCGAGCGAGGCGTCGCCGAGGTAGTCGATCAGCTTCGGCGCGCCGCCGATCATTGCCTGCATCGCCGGGTTCTTCGAGTCGAGGATGCGCAGCGGGTTGCTGTGCAGGCGGCGCTTGGCGTCCTCGTCGAGCAGATCCTGATGCTGCTCGAAGTAGGCGATCAGGTCGGCACGGTGGCGCGCACGCTCGTCCGGCTGGCCCAGCGTATTCAGTTGCAGCCTGATGCCGTCGAGACCAAGGTCATCCCACAGGCGCGCGCCCATCAGGATCATCTCGGCGTCGATGTCCGGGCCGGCGAAGCCGAGCGCCTCGACGCCGACCTGGTGGAACTGGCGGTAGCGGCCCTTCTGCGGCCGCTCGTGGCGGAACATCTGGCCCATGTAGTAGAGCCGCTGCGGCTGCTGCGCGATCAGATTGTGCTGGATCACGGCGCGCACGCAGCCGGCGGTGCCTTCCGGGCGCAGCGTCAGCGGCTCGCCGTTCAGGCTATCGACGAAGGAGTACATCTCCTTCTCGACGATGTCGGTCACCTCACCGATGGCGCGCTTGAACAGCGGCGTCGGCTCGACGATCGGCATGCGGATCGGCCGGTAGCCGTAGCCCTGCAGCCACGAACGGACGGTGTCTTCAAAGAGTTCCCAGAATTCGGCCTCGTCCGGCAGGATGTCGGGCATCCCCCGTACGGCCTGGATGTTGTTGCTCATGCGTGCGGATTCTTTCTCTTGTAGGTGCGGGCCACGTAAGCATCGACGATGGCCGTGAATTCTTCGGCGATGTTGTCACCGCGCAGTGTGACGGTCTTCACGCCGTCCTCGAATACCGGGGCCGCCGGCACTTCACCGGTACCGGGCAGCGAGATGCCGATGTTGGCGTGCTTCGATTCGCCCGGGCCGTTCACGATGCAGCCCATTACGGCCAGCGTCATGTTCTCGGCGCCGTCATATTGCTCGCGCCATTGCGGCATCTTGGCGCGCACGTGTTCCTGGATGGTCTGCGCCAGCTCCTGGAAGAAGGTGCTGGTCGTGCGGCCGCAGCCGGGACAGGCGGTGACCATCGGCGTGAAGGCGCGCAAGCCCATGGTCTGCAGCATTTCCTGGGCGACGATCACTTCCTGCGTGCGCGAGCCGCCGGGCTCCGGCGTCAGCGAGACACGGATGGTGTCGCCGATGCCTTCCTGCAGCAGCACGCCCATCGCCGCCGTCGAGGCGACGATGCCCTTCGAGCCCATGCCGGCCTCAGTCAGGCCGAGGTGCAGCGCGTAATCGGATTTTGCAGAAAGGGCACGATAGATGGCGATCAGGTCCTGCACGCCGGAGACCTTGCAGGAGAGGATGATGCGCTCGCGCGGCAGACCGAGCTCTTCCGCCTTGGCCGCCGATTCGAGCGCCGAGGCGACCATCGCTGCGTGCATCATGTCGACCGAATCGAGCGGCTCGGCCAGCCTGGCGTTGTCGTCCATCATCCGCGCCAGCAGGTCCTGGTCGAGGCTGCCCCAGTTCACGCCGATGCGCACCGGCTTGTCGTAGCGGCAGGCGAGCTCGATCATCTGCGCGAACTGCTCGTCCTTCTTCTTGCCGAAGCCGACGTTGCCGGGGTTGATGCGGTACTTGGCCAGCGCCTCGGCGCAGGCCGGGTTGTCGAGCAGCAGGCGGTGGCCGTTGTAGTGGAAGTCGCCGATCAGCGGCACGTCGACACCCATGCGGTCGAGCTGCTCGCGGATCTTCGGCACGCCGGCGGCGGCTTCCGGCGTATTCACCGTGATGCGCACCAGCTCGGAACCGGCGCGCGCGAGTTCGGCGCACTGGACCGCGGTGGCGACGTAGTCGGCGGTATCGGTGTTGGTCATCGACTGGACGACGACCGGGGCGTCGCCGCCGACCGTCACCTTGCCGATCTTCACCGCCCGCGTCGGGCGGCGCTTGATGCTGTGCGTCATGCTTGCTGCTTTTCCTTCGACGTCATTCGACAGTGATCCGCGCCACGTCGTCCTTGCTGCGCGGCTGCAATTCGATCTCCCGGCCCTTGTAGCTCACCGTCACGTGCGTCGCGTTGCCGACGACGAGCGCGAACGGCGGCTGTCCCTCGACCGCATGCTCGCTACCGGCGGCATTCAGCTGCGAGAAAACGATCTGGCCGCTGCGGTCGCGAATCTCGACCCACGAGGGCTGCGCGAAGCGGAGCCGGAGCGCATTTGCCGAGGCGGCGACGGACGGCGTCGATACCGGCAGCGCGGCCGGGGGCGCCACGCCAGCCGGCGCGACGACGGCTGGCGACGGCGCCGCCGTGCCGCCAGGGACGGTCGCCGGCGCGGGAGCGGCGTCGTTTGCCGGCGCGGGAGCGGCATCGCCCGCGGCCTGGGGCGGCGGGAAAAGCGGGGCCGGTGCGGCAGCCGATTCAGCCTCCGGCGCCTTCGCTTCGCTCTTCCAGAAATCCTGCGGCACGACGAAATAGGCAACGACGGCAACCGCAACGAGCACCAGCCCGGCGAGGACGGCGGCGTAATCGCGGCGCTGCGCCTGGCCACTCGCCGGCATCACCGCCGAAGCGTTCTGCGGCAGGTCCAGGCGGACCGGCGGCGGCTTCGGCGCATCGAGGTCGGCCAGCAGCGCATCGGCGTCGATCTGGACGCAGCGTGCGTAGTTGCGCACAAAACCGCGAACGAAGGCATGTCCGGGCAGCGCCGCCCAGTCGCCCGCTTCCAGCGCATCGACCTGCCGCGGCGAAAGCTTCAGCGCCGCGGCGACGTCGGCGACGTCCATCGCCTTTGCCATGCGCGCCTCGCGCAGGCGCTCGCCGACGCCCGGCCTGGCAACGACAACGACCTCCTCCTCCAGCCCCTCTGTGTGGGTTTCCGTCATTCGTAATTTCCCTTGAGCAATTCCTGGTATTCCTTCGATGCGGGGAAGCGGCGCCGCAGTTGCGTGGCGTAGCTCATCTCGGTCTCCCGGTCGCCGATCTTGCGCTCGACGCGCACGCCGAGCCACAGGGCTTCCGCGTTCGGTTCGACGCGGCGCACGAGTTCGGCGATCTGCTCGCGCGCGGCATCGAGGAGACCGGCACGATAGTTCAGTTCGGCGAGGCGCAGGGTCGCGGTCGGGCTGCCGCCGGTCAGGCGGAAGGCCTGGTCCAGATAATTGCGGGCCGCATCGAGCTGACCCATGCTCATCGCACACTGGCCGGCATTCATGTAGGCGCGGTCCGGCGTCTGGTAGAGACGATTGCGCAACGCCCGCTCGAAATGCGGCATGGCCTCCTTGCCGCGACCGTTCTGGCAAAGGAACCAACCGTAGTTGTTGGCGATTTCCGGATCGTCTGGCGCATAGCGCAGCGCTTCGCGGAAATTGTCCTCGGCGTGGTTCGGCTCTTTCAGGAAATGGTGCACGAGCGCGCGCATGCTGTAGGCCGGCGCGTAGGACGGGTCGATATGGATGGCGACGGTCAGTTCCTCCATCGCCACCGGAATGTTGCCGTCCTGGAAATAGAGGGCGCCGAGCTCGGTGTGCACCTTGGCGCGACTGCGCGGGTCCTTGACCGCCCGCTCGGCGCGCACGTCGCCGCCCTGCGTCCCGTCGCCCTGGTTTTGCGCGCCGGCGGGCAGCGCAGCGGCGAGAATCGCGGCAGCGAGCGAACAGCGGACAAGCTTGACGATCATGATCTCACCTCGTGCACTCCGATGATGCGGCGCTCGCTGCGCCGGGTCTTGTCCTGCACCTGGCCGGCGAGCTGGCCGCAGGCGGCGTCGATGTCGTCGCCGCGCGTCTTGCGCGTCGTGGTGACGATGCCGGCGTCGAGCAGGATACCGGCGAAACGGCGGATCCGTTCCGGCTGCGAGCGGAGGTACGGCGAACCGGGGAACGGATTGAACGGAATCAGGTTGAACTTGCACGGCACGTCGCGGGTGAGCGCGAGCAGCTGCCGGGCGTGCGCGTCGGAGTCGTTCACTCCGTCGAGCATCACATATTCGAAGGTGACGAAGTCGCGCGGCGCCTTTTCCAGATAGCGCCGGCAGGCGGCCATCAGTTCGGCCAGCGGGTATTTCCGGTTGATCGGCACCAGTTCGTCGCGTAAAGCGTCGTTCGGCGCGTGCAGCGAGACGGCCAGCGCCACCGGACACTCGTCGCGCAGGCGGTCCATCACCGGCACCAGGCCGGAGGTGGAAACGGTGACACGCCGCCGCGACAGGCCGTAGGCGTTGTCGTCGAGCATCAGGCGCAACGCCGTCACGGTGTTGTCGAAGTTGGCCAGCGGCTCGCCCATCCCCATCAGCACGACGTTGCTGATGATGCGCTCGCCCTTCGGGTCGGCACCGAGAGCACGGTTGGCCTGCCACAGCTGGCCGATGATCTCGGCCACGGTCAGGTTGCGGTTGAAACCCTGCTTGCCGGTGGAACAGAAGCTGCAGTCCAGCGCACAGCCGGCCTGCGTCGACACGCACAGCGTGCCGCGGTCGTCCTCGGGGATGAACACGGTTTCGACGGCATTGCCGCCGCCGACGTCGATCAGGAACTTGCGCGTGCCGTCGTCCGACAGCTTGTCGGAGACGACCGCCGGCGGCACGACGGCCGCCATCGCCTTGAGCTTTTCGCGCAGGCTCTTGGCGAGGTCGGTCATCGCGTCGAAATCGTGCTGCCCGAAACGATGCATCCAGCGCAGCACCTGGCGCGCGCGGAACGGCTTTTCGCCGTTTGCGGCGAACCAGGCGGTCAGGCTCGGCATCGAAATCGAGCAGGTTGACGGTCATGCAGCTTTGATCAGCGGCCGGAGTAGGTGTTCATGCCCGGGAAGAAGAAAACCACTTCCACGGCAGCGGTTTCCGGGGCGTCGGAACCATGCACGGCATTGGCGTCGATCGACTCGGCGAAATCGGCGCGGATGGTGCCCTTCTCGGCCTTCTTCGGGTCGGTGGCGCCCATCAGCTCGCGGTTCTTGGCGATGGCGTTCTCGCCTTCGAGGCACTGGATCATCACCGGGCCGGAGGTCATGAACTCGACCAGATCCTTGAAGAACGGACGCTCCTTGTGCACGGCGTAGAACTGGCCGGCTTCCTGGGCCGACAGCCAGGTCATGCGGGCAGCGATGACCTTCAGGCCGGCGGCTTCGAAGCGGGCGTAGATCTGGCCGATCACGTTCTTCTTGACGGCGTCCGGCTTGATGATGGAAAGGGTGCGTTCGATGGCCATTCTAAAGCTCCAAAATACAAGGGTTTAGTGAAATGAAACGGGGGATTTTAGCAGTTTTCATCGACCTTCATGGGCTCCCCGCAAGAAAAAATGGCGCGCCGCGGTTTCCCGCGGGCGCGCCATTTATCAGAAACGAAGCGCTTGCCGCTACATCATGCCGAGGGTGCGCGGCAGCCAGATCGAGATCTCCGGCACGTAGGTCACGAGAGCCAGGAAGCAGAGCATCGACAGCAGCCACGGCCAGACCGCGACGGTCAGCTCGGTGATGCCCATCTTGGTGATGCCCGAGGCGACGTAGAGGTTCAGGCCGACCGGCGGGTGGCACATGCCGACTTCCATGTTCACCACCATGATGATGCCGAAGTGCACCGGATCGATGCCCAGCTTCATCGCCACCGGGAACAGGATCGGCGCGAAGATCAGCACGATCGACGACGGCTCCATGAAGTTGCCGGCGAGCAGCAGGATGATGTTCACCGCCAGCAGGAAGGTGATCACGCCGAGGCCGTTGCCCAGCATCCAGTCGGCCAGAGCCTGCGGGATGTTCTCGTTGGTCATGATGAACGAGAAGAGGACGGCGTTGGTGATGATGTAGAGCAGCATCGCCGACATGTTCGCCGAATTCAGCAGCACCTTCGGCACGTCCTTCAGGCTCATGTCCTTGTAGATGAACACGGCGACGACGAAGGCATAGACGGCGCTCATCGCGGCGGCTTCGGTCGGCGTGAACATGCCGGAATAGATGCCACCCATGACCACGACGATCAGGAACAAGCCCCAGGCCGACTTGCGGAAGGCATCGAAACGCTCCTTCCACGAAGCCTTCGGCTGGCGCGGGTAGTTGAACTTCTTGGCGCGGTACCAAGTGACGCCGCCGAGCACGCAGGCCAGCATGATCCCCGGGATGACGCCAGCCATGAACAGCGCGCCGACCGAGGTATTGGTCGCCACCGAGTACATGACCATCACGATCGACGGCGGGATCAGGATGCCGAGCGCGCCCGAGGTCGAGATGACGCCGGCGCCGAACTTGTTCGGGAAGCCCGCCTTGACCATCGCCGGCAGCAGGATCGAGCCGATCGCCACAACCGTCGCCGGCGACGAGCCGGAGACTGCGGCAAACAGCGCGCACGCCATGACGCCGGCCAGACCGAGGCCGCCGTACCAGTGGCCGACCATCGACGTCGCGAAGTTGATCATCCGCTTTGCCACGCCACCGTGCGTCAGGAAGTTGCCGGCGAGGATGAAGAACGGGATGGCCATGATCTCGAACTTCTCGATGCCGGTGAACAGCTTCAGCGCCACCGATTCCAGCGGCACCTGCGTCATCGTGAACAGGAAGGTGAGTACGGTCAGGCCGAGCGAAATCGAGATCGGCATGCCGGTCAGCATGAGTACGGCCAGCAGGCCGAAAATCACGAGGGCGTTCATTATTGGTTCCCCTTCTTGTCGCCGGCCTTATCACCAACCATCGGGTGCTTCAGATCGTGCATGTGCAGGTTGTCGTCCATGCCGTAGGGGTTGACGTCCACCGGCGGCTTTTCCTCTTCCAGGCCATCGACATGCCCGTGATCGTGATGCGGCAGCTCGCCCGTCTTCAGGAAGTTCCAGGTGACTTGCAGGAAGCGGAAGCACATCAGCGAGGAGCCAAGCGGAATGGCGCTATAGACGATCCAGGTCGGCCATTCGAGGTCGGGCGTGACCGGTCCTTCGAAGAGGTCGCCCATCTCCATGCCGAAGAAGCTGTAGAAGGCGTAATGGGCGCCGTTCTCCCAGACGAAATGGCCGCCCAGCGTGGCGACGACGCCGGTAAACAGCGCGCCGGCGAGCAGGCCGAAAACGATGAATTTGCCGCGCATCTTGTCGTCGAGGCGGTTGATCAGCACGTCGACGCCGACGTGGATGCCGGTACGCACGCCGTAGGCGGCGCCGAACTTCGCCATCCAGACGAACATGATGATGCACAGTTCCTGCGCCCAGCCGACATTGAGCGAGAGCAGCCAGTCCTGCAGGCCAGGAATGTCGTAGCCCGACAGGTAGCGGTGCATGACCGAGATGAAGATGATGACCGTCGCCGCCCCCATCAGGAGGGTGACGAGCAACTCTTCAAGGTGATTGAGTGCTTTGTTAATCATTGGTGTTCCCCCGGAACGCCCGGGCACCCTGCGGCGCCCGGGACTCTTCTTATCGAATCACGCGATTACAGCTTGGCCGGATCGAAACCGGTGGCCTTGTAAACGTTCTGGATCGTTTCCTTGCCGATACGGCTTTCCATCTTCTTGTGCACCGGCACCAGCGCCTTCTTGAAGGCGGCGCGCTCTTCCTTGGTCGGCGTATGGACGGCCGTCTTGCCGCTCTTCTTCACGGCCTCCAGCGCATTGTCGTTCTCGATCTTGGCGATCTGGTTGGCATAGCGGGTGGACTGCTCCATCGCGTCTTCCAGTTGCTTGCGCACGTCGGCCGGCAGGCCGTCCCAGAACTTCTTGTTCACGATGACGGCGTAGCCGAGGTAACCGTGGTCGGTCAGCGTCAGGTGCTTCTGCACTTCGTGCATCTTCTGCGTGTAGAGGTTCGAGATCGGGTTCTCGGTGCCGTCCACGACGCCGGTCTGCAGCGCCTGGTAGACCTCGGAGAAGGCCATCACCTGCGGCAGCGCGCCGATGGAGCGAACCTGCTCTTCGAGCACCTTCGACGACTGGATGCGCAGCTTCTTGCCCTTCAGGTCGGCCGGCGTGTTGATCGGGGTGTTCGCCGAGAACGACTTGAAGCCGTTGTCCCAGTAGGCGACGCCACGGATGCCCTTCGGCTCCAGCTTGGCGAGCAGCTGCTTGCCGACGTCGCCGGTAGTCACCTTGTGCAGGTCGTCGTAGCCGTCGAAGATGTACGGCAGGTCGAAGACCTCGAATTCCTTGACGCCGAGCGGGCCGAACTTGGCCAGCGACGGGGCCAGCATCTGCACGGCGCCGAGCTGCAGAGCCTCCATCTCTTCCTTGTCCTTGTACAGCGTCGAGTTGGCATACACCTCGACCTTGACCTTGCCCTTGGTCAGCTCGTCCGCTTTCTTCGCGAAGTATTCGGCGGCCTTGCCCTTCGGCGTATCGGCAGCGACGACGTGGCTGAACTTGATGACGATAGGCTGCTGGGCGTAGGCACCGAGCGAGAAGGCGCAGGCGGCCAGGCCGACCATCAGCTTCCTGGAAAATTTCATCGTTGTCTCCTCCAAAAGTACATGGAACAAAAAGACGGGACGGATTCCCGACCCGGCGGAGTATCACAAAACGATTCGCGCCGATTAATTGTGGATATCCACAATCGCCCGCCGGCACACGGCCGACGGAGGTAAGATGCCGGCCATGAATTCCGCAGGACAGCCCCCGCGCGCGCCCGCCTGGTCGAGCTGGTATCTGACGATGCCGAAGCTCGCCGTCGGCCTGCTCGTCGTGCTGCTCGCCGCCCTCCTCTGGCTGCTACAGGAGAACGAGAAGGAGGAGCAGCGGACGACGCTGATCGCCGACGTGCTCTGGCTGGAGCAGAGCTTCCGCTTCCACATCGACAGCAGCACGATGCAGCTGCAGCAACTGGCACTCGATCTCGGCAGCGAGGAAACGCCGGCCAAGCTCTTCGACATGCGGGCGCGCCACATGGTCCGCACCAACGCCGAACTGCTGCACATCGCCTGGCTCGACCACGACGGCAGTCCGCTGGCCGCGCTGCCGAGCCCGGTCTCGCCGCGGCGCACGCCAGAGGACGAGCGCGACGGCAACAGCTTCGAACTCGCCCGCAAGCTCGGCAAGCCGGTCTTCTCGCGCCCCTACCGCGAAGGCAGCGAAACCTTCTTCGAACTGCACGTACCGGTATATCGCGAGAACCGGCTGGCCGGCATGCTCGTCGTCACGCAGTCGCTCTCCGCGCTGGTCGGCGAACTGGTGCCGTGGTGGTTCGTCGAGAAATACCGGATGCAGATCATCGACGACGACGGCCGCGTGCTGGCGAGCAAATCGAAGATATCGGCCGGACCGGGCGAGATCAGCCACCAGGTCCTGCTCGACCCGCCCGGTTACGGCCTGGCGCTGCACGTCGCGGCGAACCGCGCCGCCACCAGCACCGTGCAGTCGCTGATCATCGCCCTCATCGTCTTCCTCGCCGGCACCGTCTTCTGGAGCCTGTGGGCGATCCGCGGCCTGATGCGCCACCGCCTCGCCGCCGAACAGGCGCTGCGCCGTGAACACGCCTTCCGCAAGGCGATGGAGGATTCGCTGACCGTCGGCATGCGCGCGCGCGACCGCGAGGGACGGATCACCTACGTCAACCCGGCCTTCTGCGAGATGACCGGCTTCACCGCCAGCGAACTGGTCGGCGCGCTGCCGCCCTATCCGTACTGGAACCCGGACGAACTCGACCGCACCCGCGAGCTGCACGATAAGGTGCTCGACGGCATGGCGCCGGCGGAGGGCTTCGAGCTGCACTTCCGGCGCCGGAACGGCGAAATCTTCGACGCGCTGATCTACGAGGCGCCGCTGATCGACGCCGACGGCCGGCACACCGGCTGGATGGGCTCGGTGCTCGACATCACCGAACGCAAGCGCGCCGAGGAACTGGCGCGGCAGCAGCAGGAAAAGCTGCAGGCGACCTCGCGCCTGATCACCATGGGCGAGCTCGCGTCGACGCTGGCGCACGAACTGAACCAACCGCTGGCGGCGATCTCCAGTTACAACGCCGGCTGCCTGAACCGCCTGGAGAGCGGCCGGTACACCGCCGACGAACTGAAGAACGCCCTCGAAAAGCTCGGCGTGCAGGCGCAGCGCGCCGGCCGCATCATCCGCCGCGTGCACGACTTCGTGCGCAAGCGCGAGCCGAAGCTCGCCGAATGCGACCTCGCCGAAGTCGTCGACGATGCCGTCGGCTTCATCGAGCATCTGGCGCAGAAGCGCGGCGTCCGCATCGACCGCGAGATTCCCGGCTGGCGGCCGCCGCTGCAGGCCGACCAGGTGATGATCGAGCAGGTGCTGCTCAACCTGATGCGCAACGGCATCGAGGCCATGGGCGAAACGCCGCCGGCGCGCCGCCGCCTGAGCGTACGCGTCAGCCTCGGCGAGCAGGCGGTCGAGGTGCGCGTCACCGACAACGGCAGCGGCCTCGCCGACGGCGTGCGCGAGCGGCTGTTCACCCCCTTCTTCTCGACCAAACCGGATGGCATGGGCATGGGCCTCAACATCTGCCGCTCGATCATCGAGTTCCACAAGGGCCGCCTGTGGGTCGAAGACAACCCGCAGGGCGGCAGCATTTTTGCTTTCACCCTGCCCTTTTCGAACTGAATCCGCCTAAACTGATCGCGACCCCACTCCGCACCGACCATGAGCGCCCAGGTTTATCTTGTCGATGACGACGAAGCCATCCGCGACGCCCTCGGCTGGCTGCTGCAATCGCGCGGGTTCGCCTGCGTTCCGCATGCTTCCGGCGAGGAATTCCTCGCCGCCTGGTCACCGCAGCTGGCCGGTTGCCTGCTGCTCGACATCCGCATGGGCGGCATCAGCGGCCTGCAGCTCTTCGACCGCCTGCTCGAACTCGGCAACGCGCTGCCGGTGATCTTCCTCACCGGCCACGGCGACGTGCCAATGGCCGTCTCGGCGCTGAAGAAGGGCGCCTTCGACTTTGTCGAAAAGCCGTTCAACGACAAGGAACTGCTCGACCGCGTGCAGGAGGCGCTGCGCATCGACGCCGCCCGGCGCGCCTCGGCGGCGAACAGCGAATCGCTGAACAGCCGGCTCGAACGGCTGACCGTGCGCGAGCGGCAGATCATGGAGTTGATCCTCGCCGGCAAGTTCAACAAGGTGATCGCCGACGAACTGCAGATCAGCATGCGTACCGTCGAGGTACACCGCGCGCACCTCTTCGAGAAGATGGGCGTGCGCACGGCCGTCGAGCTGTCGCAGCTGATGACCGCCCGGCGCTGAACGGAAAGCGACGATGGATGCCCCCTGCCTGACACTGCCGACCGCGACTGGGGACGCCGCCCTGCTGCGCACGCTGCTCACCGCCGAAACCGGCCTGCTGCTCGTCGCCGTCGACGGCGACGGCATCGTCAGCCACTGCAACCCGCTCGCCCGCCGCCTGCTTGAACCGCTCGCCGGCCCGCTCGCCGGCCGCGCGCTTGCCGACATCCACGCCGCGCTCGGCGTCGACCACGGCCGCTTCCTCGCAGCCGCGGCAAAGGCGACGGCCGAGGGCTGCCACCATTTCCGGCAGAAAATCGCCGGCACCGGCGGCGGCGTGCATCTCGACTCGTGCATGCTGCCGCTGCGCGACGCCGATGGCGCCGCGACCGGCTACGTGCTCGTCGCGCGCGACCGCAGCGAGCAGGTGCGCACCGAAGACATGCTGCGCCCGCTCGGTCGCGCCGTCGAGCAGAGCCCAGTGTCGATCATCATCACCGACACCGCCGGCCGCATCGAATACGTCAATGCGCGCTACAGCGAGATCACCGGCTACGCGGCCGACGACGTGATCGGCCAGAAGGCCGGCGTGATGAAATCCGGGCTGACGCCGCCGGAGGTCTATGCCGACCTCTGGCAGACCATCCGGCGCGGCGACGACTGGCGCGGCGAACTGTGCAACCGGCGCAAGGACGGCCGGC
>JANJTW010000067.1 GCA_024710925.1 Rhodocyclaceae bacterium
CGCTGACCGGCGGAACGGTACAGCGGACGGATGGCGGCAAGGCCCCTTCAGGGCGCGGCGACGATTTCCCGCAGGCATGCCCCCCGGCGAACGGTACCCATGCCCGCGCCGGGAGAGGGCTGCCGGCTCAGGATCAGGCGACGCTATGAATTACATAGATCAATGAAACCACCATACACGTGGCCTCAGAAGGCGCACATAGCTTTGCAGTAGCAGCACATCATATTTCTAGAACGGTTTAAGATATGACATCGATGTTTTGGACCGTTCCCCTATGCCCGTCCGGAAGATCAGGAAAAACTATCGCAACGTCACGGGGCTATCGGCTGCGACGAAGGCCGTTGGCGAGGCGCAGTTCGAATCCACGCTGGAGCGTGACTTCCTGCGCCTGCTGGAATTCTCCCCAGACGTCGCCGCGTTCGAGGTTCAACCACTCACCCTCAACTGGCGAGACGAAGCCGGAACCAAGCGCAGCTATACGCCCGATGCCTGGGTCGCCTTCCACGGCACCGCCGGCCTGAAGCCGTGGCTCTGTGAGGTCAAGTATAGGTCAGACCTGAAAGAGCAGTGGTCCGAGCTTCGACCCAAGTTCCGCCAGGCGATCCGTTACGCGCGGCAAAGGGGATGGCGCTTCCGCCTGATGACCGAGGTGGAAATTCGCGGCCCGGCCCTGGAAGCGGCCAAGTTCCTCCACCCATTTCGCCGCAGAACCATTCCGGCCGACCAAGCCGCACACATCCTGGCGATCGTAGAAAGACTGAAGGACACGACGCCCAGCGATTTGCTCCAACACCTCAGCGATGACCCCAACGTCCAGGCCGAATGGCTTCCCGCCGTTTGGCACCTGGTTGCCAACTTTCAGATCGGAGCAGACCTGCAGTCGCCGCTCTCGATGTCCTCCCGCCTCTGGAGCCTACGATGACCGATCAGACGCCCCGCCTGACGCTGGACTACGGCGCCGCCGTCTTCTATCGCGGCCGCCGCCATGTCATTTGCCAGGAATCGACGGATTTCGTCTCGGTGACGCTTTCAGATCCGGAATCGGGAAAGGTACTCCAGGCGCCGATCGAAGACCTTTCCCCGTATTCAGAGAGGCCGGCCATCGCACACCCTGATCTCGCCGCGGTGGCAAATAGCAAGTTGGAGGAAGCCCACCGGACGTTCGAAATCATCAAGCCCTTGCTGGCGCTTGCACGCCGCACCGAGGCTGACGTGCGCGCCTGCGCCGAAAAGCACGGCGTAGGCATCTCCACGATCTATCGGTGGCTGCGCGATTTCGACCGGGTTGGGCGGGTATCTGTTTTCGTCCGGCAAACCCGCAAGGACAAAGGGCGGGTCGGCCTCCCGAAAAAGGTAGAGGACGTGATCACCGACATGATCAAGGTCCATTACCTAACCAAGCAAAAGAAGAAGCCCGCCAAGGTCATCCGGGAAGTCGAGATGCTCTGCAGCAAGCTCGGACTGAAACCACCTCATCCCAACACGATCCGAAACCGCATCAAGAAGCTCGACACCTACAACAAGAAGAAGGCCCGGGAGGGGAACAAGGCAGCGAGGGATGCGTATGCTCCCTCGAAGGGACATTTCCCTGGCGCCGATTTCCCGCTATCCGTCGTTCAGGTGGATCACACACCGGTGGACATCATCCTGGTCGACGACACATTCCGGCTGCCGATCGGACGGCCGTGGCTGACGCTGTTGATCGACGTGTATTCCAGGATGGTGCTGGGTTTCTACATCTCCTTCGATCCTCCGGGGAACCTGTCACTCGGCCTATGCCTGGCCCGGGCCTTTCTGCCGAAGGAAAAATGGCTGTCGAAGCTGGAGATCGAAACGCCTTGGCCCTGCTGGGGACTGCCCCGGACGATCCATGCCGATAACGCCAAGGAATTCCGGGGCAAGATGCTGACCGCCGCTTGCAAGGAATACGGCATCGACCTGGAGTGGCGACCGGTAGCAACGCCGCACTACGGCGCCCACATCGAGCGCCTGCTTGGCACGCTCAACGAGGAAATTCACGCCGCGCCAGGTACCACTTTCTCCAACCCTCGCCAGCGAGGTGAGTACGACTCCGAAGGCCAGTCGGCGATGAGCCTCGCCGAATTCGAGAAGTGGTTCACGATTCTCTGCGTCGAGGCCTATCACCAGCGACCGCATTCGCAACTCGGCATGCCGCCGATCGCCAAGTGGCAGGAGGGAATCTTCGGGACGAAAAAGGCGCCGGGAATCGGCATGCCGCCACGCATCACCGATGAGCTCCGGCTCAAGCTCGATCTGATGCCCTTCGAGACCCGCACGGTCCAGCACTACGGAATCGTCTGGGACAAGGTGGAATACCAACACGACGTATTGCGACGCTGGATCAACGCAAGCGATCCGGACAACCCCAAGCTCAAGCGGAAGTTTCTTTGCCGGCGCGACCCGAGAGATGTCAGCACGATCTGGTTCTACGATCCCGAAGTGCAGCAGTACTACGCGATTCCCTATCGGAATACCGCTCACCCGGCGATCAGCGTCTGGGAGCTACGCGAAGCCAACCGACGAGCAGTTGCTGAATCTCACGGTATCGAAGTCGACGAGAACCAGATTTTCGAGGCCTACGAGAAGATGCGTCGAATCGAGGACAACGCCAAGGCACTGACGAAGAAGGTGAGGCGTAGCCGGGAACGCACCCGGCTCGGGATTTCGAATGCCCGTAGCCATCTGAATGGGGCGATGGCGCCGCAAGAGCCTCCGATTTGCCAGGCGCCAGCACCGGCCAAGACGATTCAGCCCTTCGACGACGTCGACGACATGCAGGGGGAGAAGGGAAATGAATGATGCACCCTCCCACCTACTGCAGAAGGCCGCCGCCTATCTTGAGCGATCGGACCAGGAGCGCATCACCTACATCCGATCGCCGCGGTGGATCGGCTATCCGCGGGCCCAAGAGATTCTCACTCAGCTGGAAAATTTGCTGACGCACCCCAAGGCGCACCGCATGCCAAATCTGCTGATCGTCGGGGACACCAACAACGGAAAGACGATGCTGGTGCGACGCTTCTGCAACCAGCACAAACCCGACGACAACCCGGAGGGCGAGGCCGCCAAGGTGCCAGTTCTGTTCGTTCAGGCACCACCGGTCCCCGACGAAGGGCGGTTCTACAACGCGATCCTAGAGCTGCTGTTCGCGCCATACAAGCCCGGCGATCGCGCCGACCGCAAGCAGTTTCAGGCGATCAAGCTGTTGCGCACCGTGGGTCTGAAGATGCTGGTCATCGACGAGATCCACCATCTCCTCGCCGGATCGATGACCAAACAGAAGGCCTTCCTGAACGTGATCAAGTACCTCGGTAACGAGCTGGAGGTGCCGATTGTCGGGGTTGGCACCCGTGACGCCTTCCGCGCCATTCAGACCGACCTGCAGCTGTCGAACCGTTTCGACCAGGCGCTGCTGCCGCGCTGGGCGAACAACGAAATGTTCCTGCGGCTGCTGGCCACCTTCGAACGCTCGATCCCGCTGCGCAGCCCATCCAACCTGACCGACGGGGCACTGGCCGACAAGATTTACTCGATGAGCGAAGGCTATCTCGGCGAGATTTCGCGGGTGCTCGAAAGTGCAGCCGTCAGAGCCGTTGAAACAGGACAGGAACGCATCGACAAGAAGCTGCTCGACGGCATCGGGTGGATATCGCCGTCGGATCGTCGGAAGGAGCCACGAGGCTGAGATGGCCTACGGCAGACTTTGGCCAGCCCATCCGAAGCCGTTGCCGGATGAATTGCTTTCTTCGTGGATCGTACGGGTGGCGCAAGCAAACGGAATCAAGCTACAGACGCTGTGCTGGATGCTGTTCGGGAACGAACGATCTCCCTGGAATCGAGACGTGGATCGGTCCGCACCGAAATGGCTGATTAAAACCATTTGTGAGCATACCGGGACCCGCTACTGGGATGCCTATCACACGACGCTTACCACCTATCGAACCATTCTTTATCCGAACCGCCGACGCAGCGGTCAATTGCGCTGGATATTACCCATTCGGACGTTCGCGATGACGCGGAAGGGGTATGGCCAGCAGTTCTGCCCGAAGTGCTTGGCAGAAGACCAGATACCGTATTTCCGGAAGGCTTGGCGTGTAGCACTCTTCACATTTTGTCCGAAGCACCAGGTTATGCTTCACGACGCTTGTCCGTTATGTGATGTGCCGGTGGCATTCCACCGGAGCGATTTCGGGGTCGAACAAGGGAATATGAGGCCTATTTTCTGCTGTTACGCCTGTGGTTTCGATTTCCGGGCTGCTACTACGACTGCCGCAACTTTTCCCAGCAAAGAAATCGGCGAACTGTTCTGCGAAGTACTCCCTTTTCTGCAGGCGCCAATAGTACGGATGGAGCGCTTTGACCAGGGGTTCTTCGTGGTCCTTCACCAGTTCTGTCGGATCATGGGATCGCATCAGAACGCCGGCAACCTCCGGAGATTCGTTGCAAATCGACTCGGGATAGATCTGACGGAGATCGAGTTGGGGCGAACTTCCATTGAGCATCGGCGGGTTGCCGAACGACACGATTTACTCCTGTGCGCACTGTGGTTAATGGCGTCACCAACGGAGCGGATTCGTGAAGTTTGGGAGGCCAAAGCGGTGAGGTATAACCTCATGCTCAAGGATATTGGCGAGTCACCGAAATGGTATTTGCAATTGGTCGGAAAATGCTCCAATTGGAGGCTAGGATACCGGGCAATCTGAATTCAGCTTCCGCGAAATGTCTGCACCAGAATAGCGCTCGACTTGTGGGTATATCACCACAGGAGTAGACCGATCGCGACTTGGGTCAATTAATAAATTGATGCGCATTGCTCGACAAAAAAGGAGCTTCGCCAAAAAATCTGCGACCAGCAGGGTCGGTAGCAGGCGGGGCATTGTTGACGGCCAAGACACAGTGATACAGGCAGCGAAGGCAGGGATTCAGAATAGGTCGCGGTGGCTGGTAAGCTCCGGGCGTCGATCGCAAGAATCCCTTTGCTTGTTTAGTTCCGCGGATGCGAAGGCGGCCATCATTCATTTTCCGGATGACGATTTCGATTAATCCCCCCGCCCGAGACCTGCCTGAGCTTGACCTGCTAGGTCAGCAGTGCAGTTTGAGATGAACCCCGAGACGAAGGCATCCCGTTGCACCCCCGGCACAAGGTAGCCGCACTCGGCTGCACGCGCCAGCACGTTGGCTGCGCTATCGCCCGGCTGGACGGCGGCTTCGCCTTTCATGTAGGCGATATCGGCGGCAGTCATTTGCATGGCATCGCTCCGGAATTATTGATGTGCGGGGATTCTCTCGTCTAACAGGCTCAGCAGGTGAGCCTGTCGACAACTGTCGACAATTCTAGATGCGCTCAGTATGCGCTCATCAGCTCCGGCCGCAATATCCGGTCAAGCTCGTTCTTGTCATGTGCTTCGTCGTACTCTACTGTCACCCACTGCCGGCTATCCTGCCAGTACAACATCATGACCTTCCTGTAAGTCGGATGCTCGACCTGCGCTTTCTCCTGCGCGTTCCCCGGTTCGTCATTGATATCGCGCTTCGTTTCGGCCAGTAAAATGCCGTTTCCACGCTTTCTGTCCTTCACGCCGACGATGAAATCCGGGTAGAAGTCGGGTTGGCCAGGGAGTGGGATACCGACCGAATACGGTTTTCTGGGCGGGTTACGGTGCCACCATTCCACCGTGCCGGTGGTGTCATCGTCGAGGTACTCGGCAAAGGCACGTTCCCACGAATTGAGGTCGTCCGGAAAGACTCGATAAAGGTTCAGGCGAGCGGGCTCGAGCGCGGCGAACCCGGTTATAGCCGCAGGAATCGGCGCTGCATCTTCGGCGACGGTATGCCGCGACACAGCTTCAGAGATGGCCCGCTTCAAATGTGCGGGACGCAGGGCGAGTATCTTGTTAAGCCCCATGAGCAGCTTGCCTTCGGTATCGAAAATATCGATGCCGCGCGCCTCGACGGCTCTCTTGAACGCCGCGATCAAGCATCGGTTTAGCTCGCGCGTATCGACGACTTCCAGGTCGTCGGCTGCAATCAGCGCACGTTGCGCCATCGCATCCACTTCGTGCTGCGCCAGGTCAGCCCGGATCGTTTCAGGCGAATCCTTCCGATTGCCGAAAATCTCGACTTCTTCCATCACGATTTGCACGGCGGTCTGCTGGGCCTTGAGCAGCAATTCGTCGGTGAAGTCGAAGCGAGCGACGATGTCGCTGAGTAGGGCATCCTGATCCAGCGATACAACCGCACGAAGAAAGTTGGCTGGCGCCTTCGTGTCGGTACGTAACGGATACGTGAAGATGCCGGTCCTGATCGCTTGCTCTGCTGCCGACGGAGGTGTTGTCGCAGTCGGCTCAGGCTTCGGCGAGAAGTCCAGTTGCCAGTCATCCAGCAGTTCGGACTGAATGCCGGCCACCAGCTGCTCTTCGCCTGCATCAGCCATCTCCGCAGACGATCCTTTCTCGGCGGGAACAATCAACGGCAACTGACCGGATTTCGGTACGTGGACCGCCGCGGCCGGTTGGTCGCCGATCACGGCGACCGCGACGTTTGCCCCCACGGACGCCAGTTCGTCGCGAATCGCATTGATCCGTAGCGCGGCATTGGCAAGGCCGCTTTGCGCATCCCGATCGGCCAGGAATACGTAGCCGTAATCAAGCGCTTCCGGAAGTGCCTCTTTCCCCTGCAGGCGCCGATCGACGCGTAGAATTCGGCCGACCACCTGCACGCCGAAATCAACATCCCGCGCCGTCCGGAACGACACGAGAGTAAAGCCGCGCGGGACATCGAACCCGGTAGCTATTGCCAGCTTAAAGATGAGTACCTCAACGTTCTCGTCGGCGGCAATATCAATTAGGGCAGGATCGGGCTCTTGGGTCGTATGTACCCGAACCTTGTCATCGTTAAAACCGAGTGTTTTCAGGTGCGCCTTCGTTTCCTCGATGGTGCCGTCGGTCGAATCCACCTGCACCAGCAACAACGGCACGACACCGTAGGCGGACAGCAGTTCCTTCAGCTTCAGGTGAACCGCGATACCTTGCCTGAGCGCAGTCTTCCTGAAGTCGACAAGCTTTGCGACGTCGGCACCCACCTTGAAGACTGCGACCTTGACGCCGCGCTTGATCAGCCCGGCATCCACACCCTGCTGGCGTGAGATGGAGGTTCGTCTTAAGCGCGGAATGCCGTACACCTTGCAGAAGTCGTCAATGTCGGCATCACGTGGCGTGGCTGTTGCCATGATCGTTACTTCGGGCGCCAGTATCTCTCGATAGAACGACAGCGCCTTGGTCTGGCGGCGGAACGTATGATGCGCCTCATCGATTACCACGCCGATATGAAAGCCTTTCCTACGCACGCTGGCAATGAAGTCGTCGAGGGAAGATTTCGTTTCGGTCGTGGACCGAACCTTTCGCGAGTCCGCATCGGCAACGGCAACGGACGCCCAGCTCATCACGTAGACGTCGCCCGATCTCGCATCATCGGCTTCCCGGTCAAAAAGAGTGTCGCGCTGACGCACGCCGGCAAACTCCGTGCGGATCGTGCGGCTGGCCTGATCGACCAGTCCGGAGAACGGCGCGAACCATAGCCAAATGATCTTTGCTTTCCGTGATAGCGCGCTTACAACGTGGCCGAGCATCAGCGTCTTGCCGGTGCCGGTGGGGGCCTCGAACAAAATTGCGCCCTGATCCGCGATGACGCGCGCCCGGTCGGCACCAGCCGTTGGCGAATCCTTGATCATTTCGAGTGCGCTCAGGCAACCGCCGAGAATCATTTCGGCGTTGCGAACAGCGTCCACTTGAAAAGGCTTCAGCGGCGTGACAAATGCACGGGAGTCTTGAATAACTGTCATCGGCCGCCTCCGAAGCGGGCTGCAAGGACATCCGGAATCTTTTCAAACACGATGTGGTCGCATGCAAGCCGCTGGCGCATCAGCCCCGGCTGCCAGGTGTACACGACCGCCGATTTCTTCCGGCGCACCCGCTTTTCGAGCGCAGCAATGACGGGCGGCGAAACGCGCGCCGCATAGTAGAGATCGACGTCGGATACTTCGAGCGCATGAAGGTCGCCCGGGGTATAAGGAGAGACGATGCCCGCATGGAGTTGTTGAAGCGCTACCCAAACCTGGTCATGACGGATCGTCGTGTGAAGGCGCCCGAGCGGGATCCGCGAGCAGCGGAGGTAGGCGAAAGACCCGCCGAGGCCTGCGATGTCCTTGCCTTTCTTGTTCTTGTATCCCTGCACGATCCGACGCACACGCTCCGCGCAAACATCTCGGCATACGTTTTTGATAGGCCGGTCGACGGTAGCCTCGGTGCTCGATACCAGGATATAGCGCCGCGGAGGCAGCGATTTTTGGGTGGCCTCGTGGTTTAGCTTGGCGACGGCGTGCGCCGTAGTGCCCGAACCCGCAAAGAAATCCAGCACCAGATCACCGGGACGCGTCGCGATATATAGGATGCGTTCGATGAGCCGAACCGGTTTCGGCGTATCGAACGCGGTCTGCGTACCAAGAATGTCCTGGATTTCCTTTCGCGCCTCGTCCGTGTGGCCGACTTCCTCGTGCGGCCACCATGTCCACGGCACCAGGCCGTCCGCCTCACTCAGGTAGTATTTTCGGCGCGGCACGCCATCGCCTTTGGCACCGAAATAGATTCGGCCGTCCTTGCGCAGCTTGTTGAACTCATCCTCAATTAGCGACCAGCAGCGCCCTTCTGGGGGCACATGCCGGTTACCGTTCGGAGCGACGATTTCATACATCTGGTTGGGTCGATAGCCTTGCGCACTGATCGATACCGACTGCCATGCACCTTTCGGATCGTTATCGGGATTCTTATACAGTGCTCGCTGTTTCTCTCCCAGCGGGATGCGTCCGCGCTGCGCCTTGAAACGCTCCGGATCGCGCGCGTACACGAGTAGATATTCGTGCGCATCGCCGATCGCCTCGCGATTTTCACGTGAATATCGTTTCTGCCAGATGCACGTCGCAATGCGGCTTCGCTCGCCGAACACCTGCTGCATGAGCAGACCCAGGTGGAAGATCTCGTTGTCGTCGATAGAGACGACGATCACACCATCCTCGGCCAGCAGGTCCTTGGCCAGCGTGAGGCGCCGGTACATGAACTCCAGCCACTTGCTGTGTCGGTAGCCGTCGTCGCGATCGACAAACCGGTCGTTGTAGACGAAGTCCCGGTTGCCGGTGTTGTAGGGGGGATCGATGTAGATGCATCGAATCCGGCCTTGGTAGGCTAGCTTGAGATAGCGCAGGGCATCGAAGTTGTCGCCTTCGATGATGAAGTCGCGATGCGGAGCCGGTCCAAGTGACAGGTTTTCGTCGTATTCAAGCGCGACGAAGTCGTCGTTCAGGGGCCTGTCCGAATTTTTGTGTAAACGGGGTTTCTGATTACATCTGAGGAATTCGTTCCTCGAACTGGATGGTAAAGCGAGTCAGCGCGGCTTTCCAATCCCGAATGGGCATCGTCCACTTCTGGCTGATGTTGCGCAGC
>JANJTW010000045.1 GCA_024710925.1 Rhodocyclaceae bacterium
GAACGGCGAAGGCGCCTCGGCCGACGAGATCATCGAGAAGCAGGGATTGAAGCAGATCACCGACAGCGGCGCCATCGAGGCCCTGATCGACGAGGTCCTCGCCGCCAACGCGGCGATGGTCGCCGAGTTCAAGGCCGGCAAGGAAAAGGCGTTCAACGCGCTGGTCGGCCAGGCGATGAAGGCGACCAAGGGCAAGGCCAACCCGCAGCAGGTCAACGAGCTGCTGAAGAAAAAGCTCGCCTGATCGGCCTCCGCGGCCGGCAAGCGAAGACGGCGCCCGCGGGCGCCGTCTTCGCTTGCTTGCGTCGCCGGGCTGCGCCCCTAGGGCGTGCGCGCGCGCGTCCGCCGCAATTCCTGGTAGCGCCGCTTGTCGTCCTCGTACTTGGCGCGGATCGCCTCGCGCTCCTTTTCCTTCGCCTCGATCATCGCCTGCTGCGCGAGAATCTCGGCATCGACATCCTTCAGTCCCTTGGCGACTTCCGGCGGCAACGTCTTCTTCTTGTAGAACTCGGCCTCGTCCTCGAACTTTTTCCGCCGCTTCCTCGCTTCGACGATCTTCGCTTCCGCCGCCTTGATGCTGGCGACCGTATCTGCTTCGGCCCGTTCGCGCAGCAGATCGATGTCGGCCTCGCTGCCATAGGTCTGCAACAAGGCCGCATCGAGCCGGCGCTGCTCCTTCGCGGCCTCCTCGGCCTCCTGCCGCCGCCGCTCCTCGGCCGCCTTGAGCGCCCGCTGCTCGGCTGTCAGCGGCGCATCGACCTCGCGCATGACGACACCGCCCCGGCCGATCTCGCGGTAGGCGCGGCCGACGCAGGCCGCCGGCAGGATGTCGCCGCAGACTTTCTTGCCACGCTCGTCCTGGCAGCAGAAGATGTTCGCCGCAGCGGCCGGCAACGCGGCACCGAGCGCGGCCAGAGCGAGCCCGTACCTAATTGCGCGCAACGCCGTATTCCTTGCGGTAGGCGGCGACCGCCGCCGCGTTGGCGGCCAGGTCGGCGCGATTGCCGAGAAAGGCGAGCAGGTCTTCCAGCGTCGCCACGGCGACAACCGGAATGCCGTAGTCGCGTTCGACCTCCTGCACCGCCGACAGCGCGCCAGTGCCGCGCTCCATGCGGTCGAGCGCGATGACGACGCCGCACGGCGTGGCACCGGCGGCGCGGATCATCTCGACCGACTCGCGCACCGAAGTACCGGCCGAGATCACGTCGTCGACGATCAGCACGCGCCCGGCGAGCGGCGCACCGACCAACGTACCACCCTCGCCGTGGTCCTTGGCTTCCTTGCGGTTGTAGGCATAGGGCAGGTTCCTGCCCTGCTGCGCGAGCGCCATCGCCGTCGCTGCAACCAGCGGGATGCCCTTGTAGGCCGGCCCGAAGAGGACGTCGACGGTCAGGCCGCTGGCGACGATCGCCTTCGCGTAGAATTGCGCCAAGCGGTCGAGCGACGCACCGTCGTTGAACAGCCCGGCATTGAAGAAGTAGGGCGACAACCGCCCCGCCTTGGTCTTGAACTCGCCGAAGCGCAGCACGTTCTGGCCGACGGCGAACTCGATGAATTCCTGACGAAAGTCCATTAGCAATCTTCTGAAGTCCGTGCGCCGTGCGCACGGCGCGAGACGTCCATGTTACGCATCATCACCCTGAATCTCAACGGCATCCGCTCGGCGTGGAACAAGGGCCTGCTGCCCTGGATCGAGGCACAGCGGGCCGACGTCGTCTGCCTGCAGGAACTGAAGGCGCAGGACGCCGACCTCAGCGCCGAGATGCGCGCCCCGGACGGCCTCCGCGCCTACTACCACTGCGCCGAGAAGAAGGGCTACAGCGGCGTCGGCCTGTGGTGCCGGCGGCCGCCCGACCGTGTCATCGAGGGGCTCGGCCATGGCGAGTTCGACGCCGAAGGCCGCTTCATCCGCGCCGACTTCGGCAATCTGTCGGTGGTCTCGCTCTACCTGCCATCGGGATCGAGCTCGCCGGAGCGGCAGGAGGCGAAGTTCCGCTTCATGGACTACTTCCTGCCGCTGCTCGCCGACATGGCGCGCGAAGGCCGCGATGTCGTCGTCGGCGGCGACTGGAACATCGCGCACCGGGAAATCGATCTGAAGAACTGGAAATCGAACCAGAAGAACTCCGGCTTCCTGCCCGAGGAGCGTGCCTGGATGGGCCGCGTGCTCGACGAGGCCGGCTGGGTCGACACCTACCGGCGGCTCCACCCCGACGCCACCGACGACTGCTACACGTGGTGGTCAAACCGCGGCCAGGCCTGGGCGAAGAACGTCGGCTGGCGCCTCGATTACCAGCTGGCGACACCGGCACTCGCGGCGTCGGCGCGCGCGGCCAGCGTCTTCAAGGAACAGCGCTTCAGCGACCACGCACCGCTGACCGTCGATTACGACTATGCAGCCTGATTGCCTATCGCAGCGCGACGCGCTACGCTTCGGAGTCCGGACGCAAACATCAACCCGTTCATAAAAAAGGAAAGCATCATGGCCGATACCACCGACATCTCCAACGCCTCCAAGGACAAGCTCGTTTCCGACATGAAGGTCGTCATCGCCGACGCCGAGGAGATCCTGCGCGCCACCGCCAACCAGGCCGGCGAGAAGGTCGGCGAACTGCGCGAGCGCATCGGCGAGCGCCTGCGCGACGCCAAGGTCCGCCTGCAGGATGCCGAAGCCGCCATCGCCGACCGCACCAAGGCTGCCGCCCGCGCCACCGACGACTTCGTGCACGAGCATCCGTGGCAGGCGGTCGGCGTCGCCGCCGCCGTCGGCCTCGCGCTGGGCGTGCTCATCGGTCGTCGCTAAGACCGGCTGCGGATGGCAACCAACCCGGGCGACGGGGAGGCCGGCAGCCTCCTCGCCGCCTTGCGCAACTCGGCCGTCACGCTGGTCGCGACGGCGCGCACGCGCATCGAACTGGCCGGCAACGAGCTGGCGGCCGAGCGCATCCGGCTCGTCCGCATGGCGCTCCTTGCAGTCGCCGCGCTGTTCTGCCTCGGCGTCGGCGTGCTGCTGCTCTTCGCCGTCATCATCGCGCTGAACTGGGAGCAGCGGGCGGCGATCCTCGGCGGCGGCGCCGCGCTGTTCCTGATCGGCGGCGGCCTGCTGCTGCTCGCCGCATTGCGCGCCAACGACCGCCGCCAGGCCTTCGCCGCGACCCTCGCCGAACTTGAGGAAGACCTGCGCCAGTTGCGCGCCGCCGCCGGCCATGGAAAAAAAGCTGATTGAACTAAGCCTGCAGCGCGGCCGCCTGCAGGAACGCATCGCCGCCCAGCGCACGGCCCTGGCCGCCCAGTTGCGCCCGCTGGCCGGCGCCGTCGACACCGCCGACCGCGGGATCGCCGCGGCGCGGCACGGCATCGACTACCTGAAGCGCCACCCGACCGAGGTCGGCCTCACCGTCGCGCTGCTCGCCGCCCTCCGGCCGCGGCGGGTCTGGCGCTGGGGGCGCCGCGCCTTCGTCGCCTGGGGCTTGTGGCGCAAGGCGCGCACGCGGCTCGCCGCCGCCGGCTTCGACTTTTCCCGTCCGGCCGCATGACGGCGCCGCCGGACAAGCCGGGCGCCTTCGGGCGCGCGTTCGATCGCCTCCTGTCTACGCAGAAGCGCGAGGCGCGCTACGTGCTCGCCGAGCTGCTGGCCATGCGCGGCCTGATGCCGCTGCTGATGAAGGCGCGCAACGGCGGTCAATGGAGCGCCGCCGAGAAGGCCGAACTGCTGTCGCAGCTGCGCCGCCTGTCGCGCCTCTCGCCCTACCTGCTGTTCCTGCTGCTGCCCGGATCGGCACTGCTGCTGCCGATCTACGCCTGGTGGCTGGACCGCCGCCGCAGCGCCCGGGCCGGCGAAACGCCGGCCTCAATCCCAGAGTCCTTGCGCCCGTAGCTGCTTCGCCGCCGCTTCCGCCCAGCCGCGGTTCGCCGCCGGGCTGGCCGGGCTGGGATGCAGCACGCGGCCGATTTTTACGTCCATGCCGGCCAGCGCCTCGGCCGCGCGCGCCTCGGCAAAGCCGCCGACGCCGATCAGCCAGTCCGGTTCGAGCGCCGCCACCAGCGCGCGCAGGTGCGCGTCGCAGGCGGCCTCGAGCCGCGCCGTCTCGCTCGCCGGCAGCTTGTCCGGCGTGAGATTCCGGCCGTGGTCGAAGAAGGCCAGCGGGCAGTAGTTGGCGACGAAGTGCTCGGCGAAGAAGGCCTCGGCGGTGCCGAAGCGCTGCGCGAACAGCCCCCACAGGCGGCGGCCGCTGACCTCCGAGCGGGCGCAGGCGAAGCCCTCGATCGGCCGCTTCGGATTCTCGACGGCCGGCTTCGCGACAACCGCTTCGATCCCCATCCAGCCGCGTACCGCGTCGATCTCGCCGAACGGCACGCCGGTCTGCACCATGCCGAACGGCCCCGGGTTCATGCCGAGGAAGACGATGCGCTTGCGGCTCGCGCCGTAGCGCGCGAGGTACTGCTCGTGCGGCGCCCAGGCGTAGTCGAGCGGGTTGTAGACGTGGCTCACCGGCGGCGCGAAGCGCATCGGCGCGAGCGCCGCCGAGAGTTCGCGGGCGGCGGCGATCAGCCGGCCGGCGCGGGTTTCGTTTCGTTCGGTTCGTTCCATGGCGCGACCTTGAAGAGCAGCAGCATACCCGGCACCGCGAGCACGAAGCAGAGCCAGAAGAAATCGACCCAGCCAAGGCGCTCGACGAGCCAGCCAGCGGAGGCGTTGATGAAGGTGCGCGGCACCGCGGCGAGGCTGGTGAACAGCGCGAACTGCGTCGCCGTGTAGGCCGGATGCGTACTCTTGGCGATATAGGCGACGAAGGCGGCGGTGCCCAGTCCGACGCCGAAGGCCTCGGCGCCGATCACCAGCGCCAGCGCCAGCAGCCGCTCCGGCGTTGCCGGCGCGCTACCGGCGCCGGCCAGCCAGGCGAAGCCGAGGATGGCGACCATCTGCACGACGCCGAACACCCACAACGAACGGTTGATGCCGAGCCGGACCATCCACAGCCCGCCGACCAAGCCGCCGATGACGGAGGGCCACAACCCGGCGTTCTTCGCGACCAGCCCGATCTCGCTCTTGGTGTAGCCCATCTCCAGATAGAAGGGCGTCGCCAGCGCCGTGCACAGCGAATCGCCGAGCTTGTAGAGGAAGATGAAGCCGAGCACCAGCAACGCGCCGGACAGGCCGGAGCGGCCCATGAACTCGCGGAACGGCTCGACCACTGCGTCCTTCAGCGTACGTGGCGCCGGCGCCCGTCCCGGCTCCCTGACCAGCAGCGTCATCACCAGCCCGGGCAGCATGAACAGCGCGGTGATCGCGAACACCTCGAACCACGGCAGGCGGTCGGCCAGCCACAGCGACAACGAGCCGGGAATCAGGCCGGCGACCTTGTAGGCATTCACGTGCACCGAGTTGCCGAGGCCCAGTTCCGCGTCGGCGAGGAGCTCGCGGCGGAAGGCGTCGAGCGCGATGTCGAGCGTCGCCGAGAGGACGGCGATGACGCAGGCGATGGCAGCGATCGTTCCCAGCGATTCCTTCGGCGACAGCGAACCGAGCCAGGCGATGGCGGCGACCAGCGTCAGGTGCGAAACCGCCATCCAGCTGCGCCGGCGGCCGAGCCAGGGCAGCGCGTAGCGGTCCATCAGTGGCGACCACAGAAACTTCCAGGTGTAGGGAAACTGGATCAGCGCGAAGAGGCCGATCTCCTTGAGGCTGATGCCCTCGGTCTTCAGCCAGGCCGGCAGCAGGTTGAGCAGCAGGAACAGCGGCAGGCCCGAGCTGAAGCCGGTGAACACGCAGATCAGCATGCGGCGGGTGAGCAGGGGAGCGAGCCAGGCGGGCATGAACGGGGGGCGTTTTGGCAAAGGCGACATCTTACCGTGCCGACGCACGCCTTGCCGGCATCGCCGCCGGCGGGCATCATCCGCCGAAAGTTTTCGGGGAAAACCGATGGACGGAGCGAAGGCCTGCGTGATCGGCCACATCAGCGTGAAGGATCCGGCGAAGTGGGCCGAGTACCGCAGCCGGGTACCGGCGACCCTGGCGCCGTGGGGCGCGCAGCTGCTGCTGCGCGGCGAGACGGCGGCGGTGCTCGGCGGCAGCCATCGTCACGACTCGACGGTGGTGATCCTCTTCCCCGACCTCGACGCGGTGCACGGGTGGTACGCCTCGGCCGCCTACCAGGCGTTGATCCCGCTGCGCACCGAGGCAGCCGACCTCGATCTCGTCAGCTTCTCGATCTGAAACCGCTCAGCCGCGGCCCAGCCGGTACAGCGCGACGTCGGCGTTGAGGTTGGGGTCGTCGGTGACCGCCCGGCCCTCGTCGAAGAACAGCCCCTCGCGCACGTCGATGCCGTTGGCGGCGCACAGCGCCTCGAAGTCGGCGATGGTGAAGAAGCGCACGTTCGGCGAGTCGTACCACTGGTAGGGCAGGGCCTCGGACACCGGCATGCGGCCCACGGCAATCGCCTCGCGGTGGCTGCGGTGGCCGAAGTTGGGGAAGGAGACGACGGCCTCGTGGCCGACGCGCAGCATTTCCTTGATGAGCGGCACGGTGTGGCGAACGGTCTGCAGCGACAGCGACATGATGACGTGGTCGAAGGCGTCGTCGTCGACGCCGGCCAGCCCCTTCTCGAGGTCGAACTGCAGCACGTTCACGCCGTTTTTGATCGCCGCCAGCACGTTGCCCGGATCGTTGTCGACGCCGTAGCCGCGGATGCCTTTCTCGGCCTTCAGGAATTTCAGCAGCGAGCCGTCGCCGCAGCCGAGGTCGAGCACGCGCTCGCCGGGGACGATCCAGCGGGCGATGACGTCGAAGTCGAAACGGCCGAAGAGTTCCGTCATGTTTCGATCCTGTCGAAATAGGCGCCGACGACCGCGTGGTAGTGCGCATCGTCGAGCAGGAAGGAGTCGTGGCCGGCGCTGCATTCGATCTCGGCGTACGACACGTCGCGGCCGTTGTGCATCAGTGCATAGACGATCTCGCGGCTGCGCTCCGGCGAGAAGCGCCAGTCGGTCGAGAAGCTGGCGACGAAGAAGCTCGCCTTGGCGCGCGCCAGCGCCGCCTGCAGGTCGCCGCCGTAGTCGCGCGCCGGGTCGAAGTAGTCGAGCGCCTTGGTCGTGATCAGGTAGGTGTTGGCGTCGAAGTAGGTGGTGAACTTGTCGCCCTGGTAGCGCAGGTAGGACTCGATCTGGAAATCGGTGCCGTAGCCGTAGGAGAGCTTGCCGTTCTTCAGCTCGCGGCCGAATTTCTCGGCCATCTGCGAATCCGAGAGATAGGTGATGTGGCCCAGCATGCGCGCCAGGCGCAGGCCACGCGCCGGCACGACGCCGTGCTCGTAGAAGCGGCCGCCGTGGAAATCGGGGTCGGTCAGGATCGCCTGCCGCGCCACTTCGTTGAAAGCAATGTTCTGCGCGGTGAGCTTCGGCGTCGAGGCGATCACCAGCGCGTGCCGGACGCGCTCGGGGAATTGCAGCGTCCACTCCAGCGCCTGCATGCCGCCGACCGAGCCGCCCAGCACCGCCGCCCAGCAGTCGATGCCGAGGAAGTCGGCGAGCCGCGCCTGCACGGCGACCCAGTCCTCGACGGTGACCACCGGAAAATCGGCGCCGTACGGCTTGCCGGTCGCCGGGTTCGCGCTCATCGGCCCGGTCGAGCCGTAGCAGCCGCCGAGGTTGTTCACGCCGACGACGAAGAAGCGGTTGGTATCGAGCGGCTTGCCCGGCCCGACCAGGTTGTCCCACCAGCCGACGTTGTTCGGCTGGTCGGCGTAGACGCCGGCGACGTGGTGGCTGCCGGAGAGCGCGTGGCAGACGAGGACGGCGTTGCTGCCCTCGGCATTGAGTTCGCCGTAGGTCTCGTAGACCAGGTCGAAAGCCGGCAGCGTCGCCCCGCCGCTGAGTGCGATCGGGGCGTCGAAAGAGACGCGCTGCGGCGTCACGACACCAACGGATTTCATCTGCTGCTCACCTGCACGATTCGTCGTTCCGGAAACAAAAAACCCAGTCGGCCTGGCTGCGCGGACTGGGTTGCCCTCGCTTTAGCCGCATTTGTTAAGCGCCCGCAAGCTGATTCGTTCAAATCGGCGCTGTAGGGCGGCAGTTAACCGCAGGCGCGGGCAATTGTCAATTGAGGTCGGCGCGCGGCGCGACGCCGTTCAGGCGGTCGAGCTGCTCGCGGATTTTCGCCGGTTCTTCGAGGCGCAGCAGGCGGCGCACCTGCGGCGCCAGCTCGGCGATGTTGCTCTTCAGCACGCGGCTCTTCACTTCGAGGATCTGCGCCGGGTGCATCGAGAAGGTACGCAGGCCCATGCCGAGCAGCAGCCGGGTCAGCGTCGGGTCGCCGGCCAGCTCGCCGCACACCGAAACCGGGATGCCGGCCTTCTCGCCGCTGTGCAGCGTATGCGCGACGAGCATCAGCACCGCCGGGTGCAGCGGGTCGTAGAGCGGCGCCACCTGCTCGTCGGTACGGTCGATGGCCAGCGTGTACTGGATCAGGTCGTTGGTGCCGATCGACAGGAAGTCGAGGCGGCGCAGGAACATGCCGATGGCCAGCGCGGCGGCGGGAATCTCGATCATGCCGCCGATCTCGATGCTGGCATCGAAGCCGATCTTGTCGCCGCGCAGGCTCGACTTCGCCTGCTCGACGGCGGCCAGCGTCGCGTCGATCTCGTGCGCGTGCGCCAGCATCGGAATGAGCAGCTTGACCTTGCCGTAGTGCGAGGCGCGCAGGATGGCGCGCAGCTGCACCAGGAACAGCTGCGGCTCGGCCAGGCAGAAGCGGATAGCGCGCAGGCCCAGCGCCGGGTTGGGCGCGGCGCGATTGCCGGCGCGATTGCGCAGGGCGCGGGCTTCCTTGTCGGCGCCGATGTCCAGGGTGCGGATGGTGACCGGCTTGTCGCCGAGCGCCTTCACCACGCTGCGATAGGCCTCGAACTGCTCGTCCTCGTCGGGCAGCTCGTCGCGGTTCATGAACAGGAATTCGGTGCGGAACAGGCCGACGCCGTCGGCGCCGACCTCCCTGGCGCGTTCGGCATCCTGCGGCAGTTCGATGTTGGCGTGCAGCTCGACGTGCTCGCCGTCGAGCGTGCGCGAGCGGCCGCTGACCAGGCGCTTGAGCTTGGTGCGATCGAGTTCGAGTTCGGTCTTGCGCAGCCGGTACTCGCGCAGCACGCCGGCGTCGGGATCGACGATCAGCACGCCGCGCGTGCCGTCGACGATCAGCAGGTCGTCGTCCTGGATCAGCGGGCGCGCATGCTGCATGCCGACCACCGCCGGAATCGCCAGGCTGCGCGCGACGATTGCGGTATGCGAGGTGGAACCGCCCATGTCGGTGACGAAGCCGCCGATCTTGAGGTTCTTGAACTGGATCGTGTCGGCCGGCGAGAGGTCGTTGGCGACCACGATCAGGTCGTCGTCGGCGCCAGTCGGCGCCTTGCGCCGCGCCAGCTTGCGCTGCTTGCCCTGCAGCACCCGCAGCACACGCTCGACCACCTGCACGATGTCCTGCTTGCGTTCGCGCAGGTAGGCGTCCTCGAACTCGTCGAACTGGTCGACCACCAGCTGCATCTGCTGCACCATGGCCCATTCGGCATTGCAGCGGCGATCGCGGATCAGCTCGCGCACGCCGTCGGTCAGCGTCGGATCGGCGAGGATCATGGCATGCACATTGACGAAGGCCGAGAGCTCGGCCGGCGCGCCGGGCACGCTGGCTTCGGCGCGCAGCGAGTCGAGTTCGGCGCCGGCGGTGGCCACCGCCTTGTCGAAGCGGCCCAGCTCGGCCGCCACGTCGCGCTCGCGCAGCTGGTAGTGCGCGACTTCGAGAATCGCGTGCGACACCAGGTGCGCCCGCCCGATCGCGATGCCGCCGGAGACGGCCTGGCCGTGCAGGCTAAAAGTCATGGTTGCGCCCCGCCGCCGGGCCGCCCCAAGGCGGGGCAAGCGTTGCCCGGAGCCGGCGACGCCGGCGAACCTTCGTCACCCCCGCCCGCGGGGCGGGGGTTGGGGGGTGGGCAGTTCAC
>JANJTW010000059.1 GCA_024710925.1 Rhodocyclaceae bacterium
GGCGACCGGATAGCCGCGCTCGGTGATCTGCTTGATCGCTTCGATCTTGAATTCTTCGGGGTAACGCTTGCTGCTCATGACATCTCCTTTTGGGGCCTTAGTTTAAGGCTTCGGAGTGTCTACAGGGGTAGGGGCGATTCATTTCCGCCACGGGCCCCGGTTCAGGGGCGGGCCAGGGGGCGCAACACCTTCGCCATGCAGGCATCCCGGGGGTGCATTCCATCATAGAAATCCGCAGCCTCGCATCCCACGACTGCCGGGTTGTAGGAACCTAGGACACGGACTCCCAGGCGCTTGCCCATGTCCATATAGGCGGCCTCAATTTCCAGGAAGACCGGCCGCTCCTTTTCCATCTGCCCATAGACTGCCGGGTGGTAGGGGGAAAGCACGATCACCACTTCCGTCTGGCTCTTGTAGTGATTCAGCAGGCGCTCGAAATCGGCACTGCGTTCGGCATCGAAAACATAGGATTTCATGGAGTAATCCAGAGTGCTGCCAATACCGCGCAGGACCTGCTCTGGAGTCCGGTTCACATAGGCCAGCCCATACACTCGGGAGCCATCCGCCCGGATCTTGGCGCGAGTTTCCGGGAGGTCATGTTCAGGAAAGGTCTGGTAGCTCCGGTTCACCTGTCGATAGAAATCGTAGAACGCCACCCGCCGCCCCTCTGGACTGGCGCCGGCCCCAGGCACCTCGCGCCCCTCCTTCAGAGCCGTCAGCACTGCGTTGTAATCACCGACCAGGCTCCGCCAACGCTTTTGTCCGGCATTACCGTTGAAGAGCCAGGGATCTGCTCCGATCAGCAGGGTTTTGGGCCTAAATTTCTCGAAGGCCAGCCCTGTCAGAGTGATCTCGTCCTCCAGGGAGGCACCACTCACCGCCAGATTCAGTAGCTTGCCCCCCAGCACATGCTCCCCGACCTGCATGATCCGCGAAGAGCCGATGACGAGGGTATCCGGGCGCCGGGTTTCCAGCAGAATCCGGTTTTGGGCAAACAGCCGCTCATCCATGTTCGAGGCATACACCGCCGCCCTACTCACCAGAGCCTGGGCCAGCGCCGCCTCGGCACCTGTTTTTGCCTTGGCGGAGAAGAGCTGGGTACCCAGCCCCCCGAGCAGGAGGATCGACACCCCCAACCCGGCAACCGTCTTGAAGAAACGGCCCCGAGGCATCCGGGTACGGTTACGGAAGGGGCGCTCCACGAATCTCCAGGACAGGAAGGAAAGAACGAACACGAAGCCGATTCCCAGGAGCATCATCCCCAGGCTCAACGCTTCGTATATGTGGCGCAGGAAGGCAAAAACCGGCTGATGCCACAGGTAGGCGCTGTAGCTCACCAGACCGATACCAACCATGAGCCCGCTGGCCAGGAAGCGCCCCACCCGATTGTTAGGGCTGGCAAAGAGAATCAGCAGGGCCGCCCCCAGGGTCGGGGCCAAGGCATAGAAACTGGGGAAGGGAATGGCGCTGGAGTAGGTGAAAAAGGCGACGAGAATCAGCAGTAGCCCCGCCAGACTCAACAGCTCCCCGGCCAGCCCCCGGACATGAGGCGCCTCATTCCTGAAGCAATAAAAAGCGATGAAAGCCCCTATCGCCAATTCCCAGATACGCATTGGCAACAGGAAGAAGGCTGCATCCGGCGCGTTCGTGGAGGCCCACAGACAAAGGGAAAAGCTCGCCAGGGCGATCAGGGCGAGAAGCGTCACCATCCCCCTCTTCCCAAAACGCCAGGTCAGCAGGATCAGCAGCGGGAAGAAAATATAGTACTGCTCTTCAACGGCCAGGCTCCAGGTGTGGAGCAGGGGCTTCAGCTCCGCCGCGGTTTCGAAATAGCCCCCGTCCTTCCAGAAATGGAAGTTGGAATAGAACAGGGAAGCTCCCAGCACGCTCTTGGAAAATCCGTGCAGCTCGAACTGGTCCAGCAGCAGAAAAGCGACGGGAAGGCAGGCCGCGATAACGAGGAACAGCGTGGGCAGAATGCGGCGGGCCCGACGCTCCCAGAACTCCGCGAGGCGGAAGGTCCCTGCTTCCTTTTCCGAGAGGATGATGGAGGTGATCAGATAGCCGCTAATGACAAAAAATACATCGACGCCGACAAAGCCGCCGCGCAAGCCCTCGAAGCCCGCGTGGAAAAGGATGACGGGCACCACGGCCAGGGCCCGCAATCCGTCTATTTCCCGTCGGTAAGCAATCATCTGACTCTCTGAATTCGTTACAGGCGCTTGGCTGAAGCACCCCGCCCCGGGGCCGGGCTGAACTGGCCCCGCCCTCGCTTCATCTGGATGAGAACAGCCGTTTCAGCACCTTGCGCCCGAAACGGCGCTTCAGCCCGACCTTCAGGTCATAGAGGCTGAACTGCAGCCGCTGGAAGCCGCTCATGGGTTTGCCCAGATAGTGCTCCATCAGCCGGGCCCGGCCAGTCCAATCCAGCTTGTTGCCGACTCTCACCATGTCGGCCATGCGCCGGGAGCGGCTGATGCCCGTCGGATAGACCCGGATCCGGCCGGTATCGATCAGGGAGAACTGCAGTTCCCCGCCTTCCTGACGCTGCACGAGAATATTGCCTCCGGAAAGATCACGGAAAAAGATGCCCGAGCCGTGCAGGGTGCGCAGAAACTGCCCCAGTGCGGCATAGAGATCGTTCGCCGCCAGACCCTGGTGCTCCTCGGCGCCGGTGGCATAGGCCGCCATCAGCTCCCTTGCAGTGAATTCAGCAGACACATATTCACAGGCGTAGATGTTCTCCTTCCGGCCGGCGTCGTTTTCCTGCTCGATCCAGGCCACCGGGGGGGCGGCCCCCAGGCCACGGCGCAACAGCTCGTGGGTGCCGGACCAGCTCCTGAGGGCCTTGGAAGGCTTATTGCGATCCAGGAGCCGCTTGTGCAAAGGCATGCGCACCGGCTGCTTCAGCACCAGGGTGCGCCCCTCCCGGGTCGGGTTGGGCAGGGTCCAGATGGCGTTACGGGCGTGACGCAGGCTGGCTTGCCGGGTGGGCGGCACTACCTTGCCAGGAGAGAGGGCCGCAAACAGCCGGGCAGCCTCGTCGGCCCCCTCGGCCAGGACGATCCCCCTCAGCCCCTCTGCACGGAAGAAATAGGGCCGCTTCCCCGCCATGTGGCGGTGCAGCCGCACCCCGGGAAGGATGGCTGCGCCGGGCCTGATCTGAACCGGGCGGGATGCTGGCCAGCACAGATAGAGGGGAGCCTCCGTCGCCAGGGTCGGACCCTCGGGCAATTCCTCACCATCACGGCCGATGCAGCGGGCTTCCGCCAGATCGGCCCCTGCATAAATATCGGCCAAGGCTGCCGCCCGGGCATTGATCGTCCACACCACGTGGATCAGATTCGTTGCGTTCCGGAAGGCGTGCACTTCCAGGTCCTGGCTCTCATTCAGGCGGCCCAGGTAGGTGGCTCCGGGAATCAACTGATTGAAGGTACGCAGCGCGGCGAAAGCCGGGCGCACGCGAAAATCGGCCAGGGCGCCGGTCACCGAGCGGTAATGGGTAATGCGCTCCAGGGCCGGATAGCCAAGCACTCCGTCGTCCACCAAACCCTCCCGGTGACAGACCAAGGGCCCCCACCAGGCCCCTTCCAGGGCACCGGATGCGGCACACAGCACCAGATAGCGGACCAAGTAATCCGCCTGTTTCTGTTCGCTGTCAGGCAGGGTGCGCTCGATACGGGGTAGGGTCCAGAAAGCGGCCGGAGAAAACAGCCGGGACACGCCGAAGTCACGGCCGATACGTTGCAGCAGGCGCGCCTTCTTCGCCAGGTTCACTTTGGCCAGGGAGGCCAGGGAACGGCCAAAAACCTTGTGGTCGTAGCGCTCGGGTTCGGTGCAGCGCTCGGAAAACAGATTGTTCGTATGGATATCCGGCAACAACCCCCGCTGCCGTAACAGAGCCAGCAGACCTACCGTCCAGGGCGGCTCAAAATCCGTGATACTGGGGCCGGCTAGGGGCAGCCCCCGAGCGCGCACTTCGTGCCAAGCGATCTCCCATGCGGCCAGAAAACCTTCAATGGAGTAGCCCGTCCAGCGCATCCGATTCACCGTCGAGCAAATCTCAACCATCGCCACCCGGTCACCGTAGCGATCCAGCACCTGGACCAGAAATTGGCGCCAAACGTCCTGCGCTAGAGTCTCCGTCATGTGGCGAGCAACCTCGGCTGGCTGCAGCAGATGTAGAACCACCCGGAAATGCCTTGCCAGCAGCCGATCCAATAGCCGCCCGGCAGCCCCCTCGGGGTCCCCATAGGTAAAATCCAGGCGCACATTGCGCAGTTGGGCCTCCTCCAGCTTTTCAATCAACCAGTCGTCGACGGCTGGATCCTCCGAAGCCGCAACACCAACACCGGCAAAACTATTGGGAACAATGTGCCCCGCCGGCGGCAAATGCCCACGCGGCATGGAAAACCCACCGCGGAACATATAGGTCAGCAGGTGTGGGAGGAAACGGCGAACGCTCAAATCAATGCTCCCCCTGACGTGCGTTGGCGGCCGCCAGGATTACTGCCTGATCAAACCACTCGCACTCACGCTCGATGCCTTGTAGTCGCCTCATGTTGCGAGCCCGCAAATAAGCCCCCAAGCGCCAGGGATAGACCCGAAGGTCCGAGAAATCGATCAAACCCAACTGTCCGTCCGGGGTCAGCACCACGTTACCCAGATGTAGGGAGCGAAAATAAATGCCGTTGTCGTGCAGCATGATAATGAACCGGGTGAATTGCTCCTTGAGCCCCTTCAACCGCTCATCGGCAAGCCCCTCAGTGACCAATTCGCGTAATGTCCGCCCGGGGAGCGGTTGATAGTGCACCATATCGCGAGCCATTCCCTCGATTCGCGCAACTTCAATCACTGTCGGCACTGGGATCCCGAGCTTATGCAGCGTTTTTGCATTTCTGGCAAAACGACTGGCGTAGGGGTACAACAGCGCGGAAGTGATCACCCGCTTGCGCCGAAACAGCTTGACAATCGTACCGTCCGCCAAGGCGAGCACTTTGGGACCATAACAATCGCCCTCCAGACGTCTGGCGCCCTTGCTCAAGGCAAGAAAATCCTGCTGCGTCATCGTCCTCACTGGCGCCCCTGTCCTCGAAAAGCCTGCCAGTTTACCGTTTTGCGACCTCATCGGCTTGAATCTTGTGCCGTGCTAGACTCTCGGCCTATAAGATCCCCCCGCTCGCAGAAAACCCCTCATGGCGCAAAATGGCCTTCCGCAAGTCTCCTCACTGAAAATCTATTTTCGCCTACTTGGCTACCTGCGCCCATTAATCGGCCTATTTGCCATCAGTCTCGTCGGCTACGTCATCTTCGCTTCCTCACAACCGATGATGGCCGTCGTCCTCAAGTACTTTGTCGATGGGCTGACCACCCCCGAAGCAACTACGCATGTCCTGCCGGTGATCGGCAACGTCGAGCTCACTTACGGCGTCCCGATTCTCTTAGTAATCATTATTACCTGGCAGGGCCTTGGCTCATTTCTCGGCAATTATTATCTCGCCCGGGTATCGCTCGGACTGATCCACGATCTGCGCCGAGCCTTATTCGACAGCCTAATTCACCTGCCCAACAGTTACTTTGACCACCATAACTCCGGGCATCTGATCTCTCGCATCACCTACAACGTCACGATGGTGACGGGCGCAGCCACCGAGGCAATCAAGGTGGTGATCCGAGAGGGCATGACAGTCGTCTTTCTGTTCGGCTACCTGTTGTGGATGAACTGGAAACTGACGCTGGTAATGGTGGCAATCCTGCCCGTCATCGGTCTGATGGTAAAAAAAGCCAGCCAGCGCTTTCGCAAGCAGAGCAAGAAGATACAGGTGGCAATGGGCGACCTGACCCATGTGGCCTCAGAAACTATTCAGGGTTACCGCGTAGTCCGCAGTTTCGGTGGCGAAGATTACGAGTCCGACCGTTTCCGCAAGGCCAGCGAAGACAACATGGCCAAGCAACTGCGCATGGTCAAGACCAGCGCCACGTTCACGCCCGCCCTGCAGTTCGTTACCTTCACGACGATGGCTGTCATTCTTTTTCTGGTCCTGCTCCTGCGCGGCGACGCTTCGGTCGGCGATCTTGTTTCCTACATCACGGCAGCCGGCATGTTGCCCAAACCGATCCGGCAATTATCGGAAGTCAGCTCGACAATCCAGAAAGGCTTGGCTGGCGCGGAAAGCATTTTTGCCCAACTCGACGAAGCACCGGAGCAAAACAAAGGCACCATAGAGCGCGAAGACATCAGCGGCCATATCGAAGTACGCAATCTGCGCTTCCACTACCCCGGCAGCAAGCAGTGCGTACTCAATGACGTCAGCTTCACGGCGGAACCCGGCCAGATGGTCGCCTTGGTAGGCCGATCCGGCAGCGGCAAGTCGACGCTAGCCAACCTGATCCCCCGCTTTTATCACCATGGCGAGGGAAACATCCTACTCGACGGAGTCGACATAGAGGACTACACGCTGCGCAATCTACGCCGGCATATAGCCATCGTTACGCAACAGGTCACGCTATTCAACGACACCGTTGCCGCCAACATCGCCTACGGCGACCTCGCCGGATTGCCCCGCGAACAGATCGAACAGGCGGCGCGCACCGCCTATGCGCACGAATTCATCGAGCGCCTGCCGCAAGGCTATGACACGCTGATCGGTGAAAATGGCGTGATGCTCTCCGGTGGCCAGCGCCAGCGCTTGGCAATCGCTCGCGCGATTCTCAAGAACGCGCCGGTGCTGATTTTTGATGAAGCCACCTCAGCCCTCGACACAGAATCTGAGCGGCACATCCAGGTTGCATTGGAGCGTGCGACCGCCAACAGAACAACCATCGTCATTGCTCACCGTCTGTCGACAATAGAGAAAGCCGACCAGATCCTGGTGATGGATCAAGGACGGATCGTCGAACGAGGTACGCACTTGCAGTTACTGGCTCAGAACGGACACTACGCCCGACTGCACGCGATGCAGTTCCAGGAGCCTCCGCTGAGCGCCTAAGCAGGCGGCAGAACTTGATCGAGCCAGTCGTGCAAGGGGGAATCGACGGGCCAGTTTCTCAACAGGCGCGCCCGGTCACGGCGCCAGGCGCGGCGGAAGGCGGCCTCAGAGCGATGCTGCGTCATCGCATCGAGATCGATCGCATGTAACCGCCCTTCGTGCCAGAGCAGATTGGTTGCTTTTAGGTCGCCGTGGGTAATGCGCAATCGGAAAAGCACCGAAAAAAAAGCTTCAATAGACTGTGCCAGTGAGGTTTCCGGCACCGTTTCCGGCCCCAGGCAATCGGCCAGGCTGGAGCCGGGACAAAACTCGGCGACCAGAAAAGCCCGGCCACGCAACCCCCTCCAGCGCTCCTCAAGCAATGCCAAAGGCTTCGGAGTGGCAATGCCATAAAAGGCCAGGCGATGCGCCTCGCGCCATGAATGCCAGGCCCGGCTCGGGCGCCACGCCCTGGAAATGGCGTGGCGCCAATTTTTCAGGTTGTAGCGCTTCACCACCACCGGCGCGCCAGCCACATCGACTACAGCAACCGTACAGGTGCCCCCGCTTTTCAGGCGTCGACCGAGTTCGATGGCTGCATCCGGCTGGGCAAGCAGCGACGCCAGCGAAGCCTGGGCACCGCGCAGCACTGCCAAAAATCGTCTTTCCCCATGCTCGACCGCAAATTGTGTGCAGTTGCGCAACGTTTTCGCCAAGAAACGCTCCCGGCGGCGCCGGCGCCAGGCATCGACCAACTTGTCCAACTCGCTTGTGTCCACCGTCTGCCCGTAGGCAGACAAGAAACCACCGCGCGATTCGTCGAGGGCAACCGGCAATTGAGACAGCAACAGGGCCAGATTATCCAGTTGCTTCGCAGGCGCTCCCGGACGGACGCCGTCGCCGTCGATCAACAACAATTCATTAGCCGAAGACAGAAAATTGCCCAAATGCAAGTCATCGTGCACCAGCCCGGCAGCATGCAAACGACCGAGCAGCGCAAAGGCTGGCAGAAGCAGAGAAGGGTCGCTAACGCCTTCAGCAAGCGAATGGGCTACGGGCATAAATTCACTGAGCACCAGCCAGCCCCCCCCCGGACAGCTCACCGAGGCCAACAGGGCCGGTGTCGGCAAGCCAACGGTTTGCAATGCCTCCAGCCCCCACTGCTCGCGCCCGGCACGGCGCACTGCGCCCTCTCCGATGAATAGCTTGGCAAAGACCTGCCGACCGTTCCAACAAGCCTCGCCAGAGACTCTGCGCCCCGGCAGCCAGCGCAAGATGCGACGAAACTCTAGGCTACCTCCATCCGGCAAATCGAGCGTAAATGGAGACGGTACTTGCCAATCAGCACGTTCAATGGTTTCAACAAGCGACAGGCTCATTCGCGCCCCGCAAAGAAATTCACAATTTTCCTTAACTTGCGTTTGTCGGCCTGGTCCAGGCGCGACTTGCCCATGTAGTCCAGATAGAAGCGCAGACGCTGTGTACGGGTCAGCTGGTATTTGGCAATTTTGTCTAGGCAGGCCAAATCTTTGACAGTACGATAGGCTAGGAAAGGCCACCACCAGCGGCAGCCTGTTGGACAGTCGATCAGATAGACGGTCGGCGGGTTACAGCCATCAACCAGCAGGTTGCGCCATTTGAGATCGTTGTGGGCAAAGCGGTGGGCATGCATAACACGCGTGTAGGCGGCAACCTGTGCCGACACCGCGGCGACCCAAACTCGGTTGCGCAAGCGAGGGTCGCTTTGTCTTGCCATCTTCGCCAGATCGACCGTATCGCATATTTCCTCGGTAATAAGCGCAGCACGCACAAAACGCCCGCCGCGCCGTTCCTGCCCCCAAGCCACCAATGTTGCGGTCGGCAGCCCCCAAGCGTGGAAGCGCTGTAGGTTCTGCCACTCCTTGATTGCCCGCTGCGGACCAAACAGGTCGCGCAGACCAAACCAGCGGCGCACTAGGCTACGACGCCCAATGACATAGCGCTTGACGTAATACACCAAGTCATCGAGCCGGACACGCAGGACCTCCGATTCTGGATCGCTGGTCACCCGCTCGCCCTGCAGCGCAAATACCGCATCGAGCGAAACGAAGGCGGCACTGGCCTCGCGACCGCGGAAGTCGGGGTTGAAGTGCCAGTCGATCATGCCGCCGCCTTCGGTGCGAACTTCTTCAGGTAGCGCCGTTGCAGGCGCGCCGCCTCGCGGTGAAGGTGCTCGATCAGGCCGGCCTCGTCGCGCAGGATGTCGCGCAGCGGACGGTCGAAGTAGGTGCGCAGGAAGCGCAGGAAATCGCGCTGCGTCAGGCCGATGCCGAGCGCCGAGAAGTACAGCGCGGCGAGGTCCTTGTCGCGCCAGCGGCGCGGCGTCTGCGCGCGCAACTGCGCGCGGTGCAGGTCGATCAGCGACAGCCGGAAAGCGTCCGCCGTCGGCGCCGGGTCGAGGTGCAGCAGGAAATGGCAGAGGTAGAAGTCGCGGTGGTTGACGCCGCCCTCGTGCATGCGCCGCGCCATCGTCGCCACGCGTTCGATCAGCGCCCGCTTCAGGCGCGCTTCGGGCGGCTGCGTCGGCGATTGTGCCCACTGGCGGCAGAAATCCTCCAGGCTCACCGTCGGCGCCAGTTCCTCGGTGACAATGAACGAGTGCTGCGTCGCCGGATTACCGCCGCGCGAACCGTAGGCAACGGCATGCATCGTGTCGACGCCGAGCTGCTCCAGCCGGAGGATCGCCCGGTATTCGTTGCCGGCGCCGAGCACCGGCGCGCGCAGCGTCAGCAGGTTCCTGGCGATCTCGCCCCAGCCGACGCCGCGGTGGATCTTGACGAAATAGCCGCGGCCGGCAACCTCGGTGCGCAGCGTGCGGCGGGCCTCCAGCTCGCGGTAGACCTGCCCCTGCAGCGCCTCGACGGCGACGAACGGGTCCTGCCCGGCCCACAGAGTGCGGAAGGGTTCGTCGAGGAACAATTCTTCGGCGCTCAATGGGCCTCCCTCATTCCGGTTTCTTTCCGGCGGCCGCGACCTGCCGTCGCGCAGCGCCGGCCACCTCGGGAGCGCCACGGCGCAGGCTTGCGGCGGCAAGCTGAATCCATTTCCGCTCCGCGAGGATGACGTCGGCCGCCACCTCGGCGTTGTCGTAGATGTCGGCGGTTTCGGCGAAGGCCAGCGCGTTCGTCTGCCACTGCCGGCGCACCGCGCCGTCGGCGAGCATCGTCGCCAGCGCCTCGCTCAGCGCCGCCTGCGCGAAGGGCTCGGGCAGCACGGCGCCGGCTTTCGCATCGAGGATGTAGTGCGCGTAGCCGCAGACCGCCGTGGTCAGCACCGGCAGCCCGGCGACCACCGCTTCGAGCAGCACGGTGCCGGTGTTCTCGTTGTAGGCCGGATGGATCAGCAGGTCGGCGCCGAGCAGGAAGCGCGGGATGTCGTCGCGGCCCTGCAGGATCTGCACGCGCTCGGCGACGCCGAGCGACGCCGCCATGCGCAGGAAGGCCGACGGCTCGTCGGCGCCGATGGCGATCAGCCGCGTTCGCCGGCGCAGGTCGTCGGGCAAGGCGGCGAACGCGTTCAGGCTGCGGTCCAGGCCCTTGGTCTTGAAGCCGGAGCCGATCTGCACCAGCAGCAGATCGTCGTCGGCGAGGCCGAACTCGGTACGGAAGGCGGCACGGATCTCCGCGGCGTTCGCCGGCGCCCGCCGGTCGCGGGCAATGCCCGGCGGCAGCAGGTGGAAGCGCGCGGCCGGCGTGCCGTAGTGCTTCTCGAACAGCGGCTGCTGCAGTTGCGAGATCATCAGGATCTCAGTGCGGCTCTCCGGCGCGAACACCGCCCGTTCGTAGCCGGCGAAATGCCGGTAGCGGCCGGACAGCCGGTAGAGCGGATTGCGCAGGGTCTGCGCCTTGTCCTCGTAGCAGGGGTCGGCGGCGAAATAGACGTCCAACCCCGGCATCTTGTTGAAGCCGATCACGCGGTCGGCCGGCCGCTGCGCCAGGTCGCGCTGCACCCAGCCGGTGAATTTCGCGTAGCGGCGCGCGTTGGTCAGTGCCTTGACCGGTACGACGATCACCTCGAAACCGTCCGGGATATCGCCGCGCCATTCCAGCGTGTAGACGCGGATGGCGTGGCCGCGCTTCTGGCAGGCCAGCGCGATGCGCAGGAAATCGCGCTGCAGACCGCCGTGCGGAAAATACTTGTACAGGCAGAAGGCCAGCTGCATCAGGTGCCATCCCCGGCGGATTCCGGCGGCGCCTCGACGCCCTTCGGCCGCTTGTAGCGGTTGTAGCCCCACAGGTACTGCCCCGGACACCGGCGGATCAGCGCCTCGACCTCGCGGTTGATCGCCGCCGCGCGCTGTTCGAGATCGCCCTCGAGCGGCGCCGTCGGCGCGCTGAAGTGGATGCGGTAGCCGGCGCCGCCGGGCAGGCGCTCGCCCCAGGTGAACAGCACCGCCGCCCCGGTCTCGGACAGGCGCGCGGCCAGCGTCATCGTGTACGCCGGCCGGCCGAAGAACGGCAGCCAGCGCCCCTCGCCCATCTTCGGCGCCTGGTCGGGCAGGAGGCCGATCGCCTCGCCCTTCTTCAGCGCCTTCAGCAGCCCGCGCACGCCGGAGAGGTCGGCCGGCGCCAGGTGCAGGCTGGCGCGCCGGCGGCCGCGTTCGATCATTTCCTGCAGCCAGGCCTGCCGCGGCGGCCGGTAGAGGACGGTGATCGGCGCCTGCGTGGCGAGGTACTGGGCGGTGATCTCGAAGCAGCCGAGGTGCGGCGTGACGAACAGGATGCCCTTGCCTTCGGCGCGCGCCGCATCGACCAGCTCCTGCCCGTCGACTTCGGCGACCATCGTCACCGCCTCCTCCAGCGTGCGCAGCCAGATGCGCGGCAGTTCCAGCGCCATGCGGCCGGCGGACGCCACCGCCGGCCAGCGCCAGCGTTCGGCCTCGCGCTCGCCGAGGGCCAGCGCCATGTTGGCGCGCAGGTGGCGGCGGTAGGTCGGCGAACCGAGGTAAGCGAGAGCGCCGGCGACGGCGCCGAGGCGGTGGATCACGGGCAGCGGCAGCAGCGAGAGGAAGCGGAACAGGAGGCGCATCAGGATGGCTGGATTTGCCGCAAGGGCGAAAAAGGCTACAATTATCGTTCCGCCGAGTTAATAGGACAACTTGCAGGGCGGGCCAAGGCTGCGGATGCAGCCCGAAAAATACTGCTAAAGCGTTCGTCTGCTCGAACCCCGGAGCCGGCAACGCCGGAATAAACCGGGGTTTTTTTGTTTCAGGAGCAGTCATGGCTGAATTTCTCTTCACTTCCGAATCCGTCGGCGAAGGCCATCCCGACAAGGTCGCCGACCAGATTTCCGACGCCATCCTCGACGCCATCCTCGCCGTCGACCCGAAGGGCCGCGTCGCCTGCGAGACGCTGGTATCCACCGGCCTCGTCGTCATGTCCGGCGAGATCACCACCTCGGCGCACATCAACTACCGCGAGATCGCCCAGGAAGCCGTGCGCCGCATCGGTTACACCGACAGCGACATCGGTTTCGACTACAAGTCCTGTGCGATCCTGACGGCGATCAACCGCCAGTCGCCGGACATCGCGCAAGGCGTGAACGAAGGCGAAGGCCTCGACCTCGACCAGGGCGCTGGCGACCAGGGCCTGATGTTCGGCTACGCCTGTCGCGAAACCGAGGCGCTGATGCCCTTCCCGATCCACTACGCGCACCGCATCATGCAGCGCCAGGCCGAAGTCCGCCGCGACGGCCGCCTGCCCTGGCTGCGCCCGGACGCGAAGAGCCAGCTGACGGTGAAGTACATCGACGGCAAGCCGGTGGCGATCGACACCGTCGTCGTGTCGACGCAGCACAGCCCGGAGGTTTCGCACGACCATCTCGCCGAGGCGGTGATCGAGGAGATCATCAAGCCGGTGCTGCCGAAGGACATGCTCACCGAACACACGCGCTTCCTGATCAACCCGACCGGCCGCTTCGTCGTCGGCGGCCCGCACGGCGACTGCGGCCTGACCGGCCGCAAGATCATCGTCGACACCTACGGCGGGGCCGCGCACCACGGCGGCGGCGCCTTCTCCGGCAAGGACCCGTCTAAGGTCGACCGCTCCGCCGCCTACGCTGCCCGCTACGTCGCCAAGAACGTCGTCGCTGCCGGGCTGGCCGACCGCTGCGAAGTGCAGGTCGCCTACGCCATCGGCGTCGCCAAGCCGGTGTCGCTGATGGTCAACACCTTCGGCACCGGCAAGATCGCCGACGAGCGCATCGTCGCACTGATCGGCAAGCATTTCGACCTGCGCCCGAAGGGCATCATCCAGTCGCTCGACCTGCTCCGCCCGATCTACTCGAAGACCGCCGCCTACGGCCACTTCGGCCGCGACGAGCCGGAATTCACCTGGGAGCGCACCGACAAGGCCGCCGCGCTGAAGGCCGACGCCGGGCTGTAATTCCGCCACGATCCGGTGACGAACCGGCCACGTTGCAGACACAAAGGGAGCCTCGGCTCCCTTTGTGTTTTCAGTGACTTACCGGCGCGGCATAATGCGCGCCATGCTCAAGAAAATCAGCGTCGACCAACTCGCCGTCGGCATGCACCTGCACGAATTTTGCGGCTCGTGGATGGAGCATCCGTTCTGGCGGACGAAGTTCGTCATCAAGGACCCCAAGGATATTGCCGCGATCCGCGCCAGCAGCATCCGCGAAGTCTGGATCGATGCACGCAAGGGCCTCGACTGCAGCAGCGGCGTATCCGTCGAAGCAAGCGAGGAAGAGGTCGAGCGCGAACTGCAGGCGGCCGCCGAGGCGGCCCCGGCACCCCGGCAAAAGACATCGATGTGCGAGGAGGCGGCGCGCGCCGCACGCATCTGCGCCAAATCCAGACAGGCGGTCATGTCGATGTTCCAGGAAGCCCGCATGGGCAACGCGGTCAGCGCCGACGACTGCGCACCGCTGGTCGAGGAAATCTCGGCGTCGGTCGCACGCAATCCCGGCGCGCTGATCAGCCTGGCCCGGCTGAAGACCGCCGACGACTACACCTACATGCACTCGGTCGCCGTCTGCGCGCTGATGATCGCGCTCGCCCGCCAGCTCGGCCTCGACGAAACGCAGACGCGGCAGGCCGGGCTGGCCGGGTTGCTGCACGACCTCGGCAAGGCGATGGTGCCGAACGAGGTGCTGAACAAGCCGGGCAAGCTGACCGACGCCGAATTCGCGATCATCAAGAAGCACCCTGAATTCGGCCATGCGGCGCTGCTGCAGGGCAGCGGCGTGCCGGCCAGCGCCCTCGACGTCTGCCTGCACCACCACGAGAAGACCAACGGCAGCGGCTATCCGAAGGGCCTCAAGGGCGACGAAATCAGCCTCTTCGCGAAGATGGGTGCGGTCTGCGACGTCTACGACGCGATCACCTCGAACCGCCCGTACAAGCCCGGCTGGGACCCGGCCGAATCGCTGCGCAAGATGGCCGAATGGGCGAAGGGACACTTCGACGAGACGGTCTTCCAGGCTTTTGTGAAGAGCCTCGGCATCTACCCGACCGGCTCGCTGGTCCGGCTCGAATCGGGACGCCTGGGCGTCGTCGTTGAGCAGTCCGAGAAATCGCTGCTGGCACCGAAGGTCAAGGTTTTCTTCTCGACAAAAGCGAACGCCCGCATCCGGCCGGAAGACATCGACCTCGCACGCGCCAGCGTCCAGGACAAGATCGCCGGCCGCGAAGATCCGGCCCGCTGGAATTTCCCCGACCTCGACGAGCTGTGGGCCGGCGCCGCGCTGGCGCAAGCCCGCCAGTAGCCCCCGTCGCTGTCGGAAATCCCGGCCGGACCTGTCAGGCTCCGCCTACAGACCAATGGCATGAATTGGCCTAAACTTCCGGTTCCCGCATCGGGGAAACAGGGGAGACCGGCCATGCACAAATCCGTCCTGCTGTCGCTCGCACTGCTGCCAGCCCTCCTCGCCGGCCCACCGCTCCTCGCCGCGCAGGAAATGGACGCGTCGATCACCCGCGACGAAACGGGCGAATTCGCCTGCACCCTGCGCAAGCGGGTGGCGGTGCTGGTCAACGCCCCCAAGGACCTTCTGCCCGAACCAAGCTACCAGTATGCGATGGGCGGCAACCTGCACGTCGTCTGCGCCGATTTTGCCGGCACGCCGCCCGCTGTCGGCAAGAAGGTCCGCATCGCCTTCCACGGCGACACCGTCCGGCTGCTCCGGTAGAACGGCAGAAACGCCCGCGGACCGGCTGCGCTATAATGCCGCCTCACCGAGGAGCGCTGCAGGGGCTGGACCGGACATCCGCCGCACCCCCAGGCTCGGTTCAAAACGGCGCTCACTGACCAACCCTGCCGGGCGCAGGGGGCAAGTGAGCCGCATCCGCATCACGCCTCCCTCCCCGGCCACAGTTCATAAGGAGCTTACTGTGGCTGAATTCAACGATTACGTCATCGCCGACATCAAGCTGGCCGACTGGGGCCGCAAGGAAATCGCCATCGCCGAGACCGAAATGCCGGGCCTCATGGCGATCCGCGAAGAGTTTGCCAAGTCGCAGCCGCTGAAGGGCGCGCGCATCACCGGCTCGCTGCACATGACCATCCAGACCGCCGTGCTGATCGAGACGCTGACCGCGCTCGGCGCCGAAGTCCGCTGGGCATCGTGCAACATCTTCTCGACGCAGGACCACGCCGCCGCCGCCATCGCCGCCGCCGGCATCCCGGTCTTCGCCGTCAAGGGCGAGTCGCTGCCCGAGTACTGGGACTACACGCACCGCATCTTCGAATGGGCCGACGGCGGCTTCTCGAACATGATCCTCGACGACGGCGGCGACGCGACGCTGCTGCTGCACCTCGGCGCGCGCGCCGAGAAGGATCTGTCGGTGCTCGACAACCCGGACAGCGAGGAAGCGACCGTGCTCTTCGCCTCGATCAAGGCCAAGCTGAAGACCGACCCGACCTGGTACTCGACCCGCCTGTCGAAGATCAAGGGCGTCACCGAGGAAACCACCACCGGCGTGCATCGCCTGTACCAGATGCACGAACGCGGCGAACTCAAGTTCCCGGCGATCAACGTGAACGACTCGGTCACCAAGTCCAAGTTCGACAACCTCTACGGCTGCCGCGAATCGCTGGTCGACGGCATCAAGCGCGCGACCGACGTCATGGTCGCCGGCAAGATCGCCGTCGTCTGCGGCTACGGCGACGTGGGCAAGGGCTCGGCACAGGCGCTGCGTGCACTCTCCGCACAGGTCTGGATCACCGAGATCGACCCGATCTGCGCGCTGCAGGCGGCGATGGAAGGCTACCGCGTCGTCACCATGGACTACGCCTGCGACAAGGCCGACATCTTCGTCACCGCCACCGGCAACTTCCACGTCATCGACCACCATCACCTGGTGAAGATGAAGCACAACGCCATCGTCTGCAACATCGGCCACTTCGACTCCGAGATCAACGTCGCCTCGATCGAAGGCTACCCGTGGGAAGAGATCAAGCCGCAGGTCGACCACATCACGCTGCCGTCGGGCAACCGCATCATCCTGCTCGCCAAGGGCCGCCTCGTGAACCTCGGCTGCGGCACCGGCCACCCGTCGTACGTCATGTCGTCCTCGTTCGCCAACCAGACGATCGCCCAGATCGAGCTGTTCACGAAGACCGCCGAGTACCCGGTCGGCGTCTACACGCTGCCCAAGCACCTCGACGAGAAGGTCGCCCGCCTGCAGCTGAAGACGCTGAACGCAACGCTGACGCAGCTCACCGAGGCGCAGGCCAGGTACATCGGCGTGCCGATGGAAGGCCCGTACAAGACGGACCACTACCGCTACTGAGATGCTCCGCCTGCTCGCGATCTGGATCATCAACGCGGTGGCGCTGCTGGCGCTGCCGCATCTCGTGCCGTCGATCCAGATCGCCAGCTTCGGCACCGCGCTCGGGCTGGCCCTCGTGCTCGGCCTGATCAACGCCGTGCTGCGCCCGCTGCTGATCCTGCTGACGCTGCCGGTGACGCTCTTGACGCTGGGCGTCTTCATCGTCGTCATCAACGCGCTGCTCTTCCAGCTTGCCGCCTCGTTCTTCGACGGCGTGCAGATCGGCGGCTTCTGGTCGGCGGTGTTCGGCACTCTCCTCTACAGCCTCGTCTCGTGGGCGCTGACGGCACTGCTGTTTCCGAAGCAAAGCAAGAGCGTCACGATCATTACCCGGAACTGACATGAACCACACCGAAATCTCCGTCGAGTTCTTCCCGCCGCAAACCCCGGAAGGCGTCGACAAGCTGCGTGCGACGCGCGCCAAACTCGCCGAACTGAAGCCGGAGTTCTTCTCCGTCACCTACGGCGCCGGCGGCTCGACGCGCGAACGCACCTTCGCCATCGTGCGCGAGATCGCCGCCGAAGGCCTCTCCGCCGCGCCGCACCTCTCGTGCATCGGCTCGACGCGCGAGAGCATCCGCGCCATCCTCGATGAGTACAAGTCGGAGAACATCCGCCGCATCGTCGCCCTGCGCGGCGACCTGCCGTCGGGCACCGGCGATGCCGGCGAATTCCGCTACGCCAACGAGCTGGTCGAGTTCATCCGCAAGGAAACCGGCGACCACTTCACGCTCGAAGTCGCCGCCTACCCCGAATGGCACCCGCAGGCGCGCTCGCCGGCGGACGACCTTGCCGCCTTCGTGAAGAAGGTGAAGGCCGGCGCCAACTCGGCGATCACGCAGTACTTCTACAACGCCGACGCCTACTTCCACTTCGTCGATGCCGTGCGCAAACAGGGCGTCGACATCCCGATCGTCCCCGGCATCATGCCGATCTCGGGCTTCTCCAAGCTGGCGCGCTTCTCGGACGCCTGCGGCGCCGAAATCCCGCGCTGGATGCGCAAGAAGTTCGAGGGCTTCGGCGACGACGCCGACTCGATCAAGGCCTTCGGCCTCGACGTCGTCACCGAGCTATGCGAACGGTTGCTTGCCGGTGGCGCGCCCGGCCTGCACTTCTACTGCATGAACCAGGCCGCGCTGACGACCGAGATCTGCAAGCGGCTGAAGCTCGTCTAGCCCCATGGCAAAACCCGTCTCCGAACTGGTGACGCACGCGACCGAGCTGTTCGCGCCGCTCGGTCACATCCGTGTCAAAGCCATGTTCGGCGGCTGGGGCTTCTACTGCGACGATCTCTTCTTCGCCATCGTCGCCGACGACACGCTGTACCTGAAGGCCGACGCCGACAGCGCCGAGCGCTACCGTGCGGCCGGCGGCGAGCCCTTCACCTACGCCATGCGCGACGGCAGCACGCAGACGATGAACTACTGGACCGTGCCGGAAGAGGCCATGGAAACCCCCGCCGGCATGCAGCCGTGGGCACGACTGGCGCTGGCCGCAGCGGTGCATGCGCGCAAGTCGCAAACCAGGAAGGGAACGCGATGAGCGACCGGTCGATGCTGTGCTGGGAAGAGAACGGGCAGGCGCAATCGGCCCGCTGGCGCTCCGAGGCCGGCACCGCGCCGCCGAAGCGGGTCGTCCTCGCCGACGACCAAACCAAGGCCGACGAAGCCTGGAAGCTGGCCTGCGAAGGTAGCGCGCTCCTCTATCGCGGCGATTTCCAGAACGCGCGCCAGCTGCTGCAGGCGATGGGCCGGCGCGCCGAGAAGAAACCGAAGAAGGCCGCCAACATCACCGAGGCCTTTCACCAGCACCGCATGGCGCAGGCGCAGCGCGCACGCACGCTCGGCCTGCTGCTGATTCCGCTCGATGGCGAATACGGCATCCCGCTGCGCCGTGCGCCGGACGTCGGCGAGGCGTGCAGCGAAGCGTGGGGCGAGGCCGATGGTCAGCCCTCGGCGGTTTCGCTGCGCGAATTGCAGGGACTGATCGGTGCGCACGAATGGCGCAAGAAGGGGGTGGCTATCCCGGCACTCGACGGCGCACACATCCATCCGCATTACGGCGTCTTCTCGCCGGTGCGCGGCGAATACGTTGACCTTGTCGCCGCAGCACCGCTGCCGGCCGCCCTCGACACCGCGTCGCTGGCCTTCGACATCGGCACCGGCACCGGCGTCCTCGCCGCCGTGCTCGCCCGGCGCGGCGTGCTGCGCGTGGTCGGCACCGACCGCGATCCGCGCGCACTGGCCTGTGCCGGTGAGAACGTCGACCGCCTCGGCCTCGGCAAACAGGTCGGAATCGTCGAAGCCGACCTCTTTCCCGAGGGCCGGGCGCCGCTGATCGTCTGCAACCCGCCCTGGCTGCCGGGCAAGGTCGCGGCGCCGATCGAGGGCGCCGTCTACGACCCGGACAGCCGCATGCTGAAGGGCTTCCTCGCCGGCCTCAAGGACCACCTCGCACCCGGCGGCGAAGGCTGGCTGATCCTCTCCGACCTCGCCGAACACCTCGGCCTGCGCCAGCGCGGCGAGGTGCTGCGGCTGATCGAGGCGGCCGGCCTCAAACTGATCCAGCGCCACGACACGCGGCCGACACACAAGAAGGCCGCCGACCGGAGCGACCCGCTCTATCTGGCCCGCGTCGCCGAAAAAACTTCGCTGTGGCGGCTCGCTGCCGCCTGACGCTGCCGGCTTCGCCTTAGCCAACCCTTCGCCACCACCTCCGCGATGCAGATCGACACTCTCCGCCAACGCCTGCGCGACCTCGGCGCCAAGCCGGCGCACGAAGCCCGCATCCTGCGTGCCTGGCTCGCCGGCCAGCCGCTGACGGCCGGCCCGCGCCGGGCCGAGGACGTGCTGCCGCTGGCCGTGCGCGAGGCGCTGCCGGTGCTGGCTGCCGAACTCGACGCGCTCGCCCGCGTGCGCTCGGAACATCCCGGCGAGGACGGCTCGGCGCGCCTGCTGGTCGACCTTGCCGACGGGCAGATGATCGAGAGCGTACTGCTGCTGAAGGACGGGCTGTGCGTGTCGACGCAGGTCGGCTGCGCGGTCGGCTGCACCTTCTGCATGACCGGCCGCGACGGCCTGCTGCGCCAGCTCGGCAGTGCCGAGATCGTCGCCCAGGTAGTGCTCGCCCGGCGGCAGCGCGCGGTGAAGAAGGTCGTCTTCATGGGCATGGGCGAGCCGGCGCACAACCTGGAGAACGTCTTCGCGGCAATCGACCTGCTCGGCCGCGAGGGCGGCATCGGCCACAAGAATCTGGTCTTTTCCACGGTCGGCGACCGGCGCGTGTTCGACAGGCTGGAATCGCTGATCGGGAAGGACAATGCGGGCGCCGTCCGCCCGGCGCTGGCGCTCTCGCTGCACACCACCGACCCCGAACTGCGCGCCCGGCTGCTGCCGCGTGCGCCGCAGATCGGCATCGAGGAAATGGTCGAGCGCGCCGAGGCCTGGGCGCGCGCCAGCGGCTACCCGATCCAGTACCAGTGGACGCTGCTCGACGGCGTAAACGACAGCGCGGCCGAGATCGACGGCATCGTCCGCCTGCTCAAGGGCAAGTACGCGGTGATGAACCTGATCCCGTACAACGAGAACGAAGGCCTCGGCTACCGCCGGCCGGACCGCGAGCGCGCCGCCGAGATGCTACGCACGCTGCACCGGCGCGGCATCCTGACCAAGCTGCGCACTTCCGCCGGGCAGGACGTCGACGGCGGCTGCGGCCAGCTGCGCGCGCGGGCGGAGAACAAGCCGCGGCGCACCGTCGCCCTCCGGCCCGCGTAGTCGCGCACCATCCGCAGCGCCGGCACGACGCCGCCCCCGCCCCCCGCCTAGATCTTCGTCGCGCGCCCGGCCCAGAACGGGTCGCGCATCTCGCGCTTGACGATCTTGCCAGCGGCGTTGCGCGGAAACTCCGGATAGACGATGACGCGACTGACGCGCTGGTAACGGGCGCCGACACGCTCGTTGATCCACGCCTTCAGGACCTCCGCATCAACTGCTGCACCGGTGCGCAACACCACTGCGGCGACCGGCGTCTCGCCCCACTTCTCGTCGGGGATGCCGAACACCGCACACTCGATGACGTCCGGATGCTGCACGACGACTTCCTCGACGTCGCGCGGGTACACCTTCACGCCGCCCGAGTCGATCATGTCCTTCTTGCGGTCGACGAGGAACAGGAAACCGTCGGCGTCGACATGGCCGAGGTCGCCGGTGAACAGCCAGCCGTCGCGGATCGCCGCTGCCGTCAGGTCGTCGCGGCGGTAGTAGCCGGGCATCAGCAGCGGACTCTTGCCGACGATCTCGCCGACCTCGCCGCTTGCCGCATCGCTGCCGTCCTCGCGCACGATGCGCATCTCGGAGAAAGCCATCGGCACGCCGACCGAGCCGCGCTTGCGCTCTGCGTCGGTCTTGTCGAGGATGGTGATGAAACCCTCGGTCAGTCCGTACAGCTCGTGGAAGCGGCCGGGCAGCGCCGCTTCCAGCCGCAGCTTGTGCTCGACGTGCAGCGGCGCGCCGAGCGAGAGCAGCATCTCGACCGAGTCCAGCTTCTCCGCCGCGAAGTCCGGCGCGTTCAACACGGCGACGATCTGCGAGGGCACCAACATCAGGTGCGTGACGCGCTCGCGCGCCACCGTCTCGATCAGCGCCGCGGCGTCGAACTGCCGGTGCAGCATGTAGGTCGCCCCCTGCAGGAAGGCCGGGAACAGCGTCACCATCGCGCCGTTGAAGACGATGGCGCCGGTGTGCAGCACCACCGACTCCGGGCGCAGCCGCCAGGCGTTGGCGAACAGCGTACCGTAGTGCGCGCGGATGCGCTGGGTGTGCATGATGCCCTTGGGCATGCCCGTCGTGCCGCTGGTGTACATGATGTTGTAGAGGTCGTCGGGCGCGATGCCGACGGATTGCGGTACGGCTGGAGCCGCCGCCAGCCAGTCGGCGAGCGACGGCAGGCCGGAGGCGGCACCGTCGACCAAAGCCAGCGCCACATCGGGCACGGCATCGCGTGCCGCGACCAGCGTCGCTGCCGTCGATGCATCGGCCAACACGACGCGCGGCGCCGCGTCGGCGAGCAGCGAGCGCAGGCCGTGCGCGGTGAGCAGCGGCGACAGCGGCACCATCACCGCGCCGATCTGCGCGCAGGCCCAGTAGGCGTCGAGCAGTTCGAGGCAGTTCGGCAGTACCGTCGCCACACGCTCGCCCTTGCCGACGCCCTGCGCCTGCAGCGCGGCGGCCAGCCGCGAGACGCGGGCGTGGTAGTCGCGCCAGGACAGGCGCGCGTCGCCAAAGACGACGGCGGTGTGCTCCGGCCGGTAGCGGGCGTGATGTTCGAGGATGCGGTCGATTTTCATGGGCTTGTCTCCTCCACCCGGTTTTCTAGACGCGCACCGCTTCGAGCAGGCTGACGTAGCTCGCCACCGCCGAGCCGCCCATGTTGAACACCGCGCCGAGCTTCGCGTCCGGCAACTGCAGCTCGCCGGCACGGCCGGTCAGCTGCATCGCCGCCATCACGTGCATCGAGACGCCGGTGGCGCCGACCGGATGGCCCTTGGCCTTCAAACCGCCGGAGGCGTTCACCGGCAGCCGGCCGTCGATGCGCGTGACGCCGTCGAGCGCGATCCGCCCGCCCTGCCCCGGCGCGGCCAGCCCCATCGCCTCGTAGGAGAGCAGCTCGGCGATGGTGAAGCAGTCGTGCACCTCGGCGAACGACAGGTCGTTCACACCGACGCCGGCCTCGGCGTAGGCGCGGGCGAAGGCTTCCTTCGGGGCGGCGAAGTCAATGACGTCGCGCCTCGACATCGGCAGGAAGTCGTTCACCTGCTGCGTCGCGCGGAAGGCCACCGCCTTCGGGAAAGCCAGCGCGACCTCGGGCGCGGCGACGATCAGCGCGGCGGCGCCGTCGGCCACCGTCGAGCAGTCGGATACCTTCAGCGGCGGCGCGACCAGCTTGTTCTTCTCCGACACGTGGCGGCAATAGTCGAAGCCGAGATCCTTGCGGATGTGGGCGAGCGGGTTCTTCGCGCCGTTGGCGTGGTTCTTCGCGGCGATCGTCGCCAGCGCGTCGCTCTGGTCGCCGTAGCGGTCGAAATAGGTCTGCGCCATCTGCGCGAAGATGCCGGGGAAGGTCAGCCCCTGCCCGCCTTCCTCCGGCATGTAACTCGCCGCGGCGAGCGCGGCAGCAACGCCGGCGTTGTCGAGCGCGTTCATCTTCTCGACGCCGATCACCAGCGCGATGCGCGCGCGGCCGGCGGCGATGCGGTCGAGCGCCGCGTAGAGCGCCGCCGAGCCGCTGGCGCAGGCATTCTCGTAACGCGTCGCCGGCTTGAAGCGCAGCCCCGCATCGGCCTGCAGCGGCAGGCTGGCCGGGAAGGTCTGGTTCTCGAAACCGCCGAGGTTGCCGACGAAGATGGCGTCGACCTCGCGACCGGAAATGCCGGCGTCGGCGAGCGCGCCGGTGGTGACCTGGGCAATCAGCGATTCGAGCGTTTCGCCGTCGAGGCGGCCGAAGCGGGTGTGCGCCCAGCCGACGATGCAGGGTTTGTTCATGGCATTGCTCCTCAGATCGTCAGTCCGCCGGAAACTTCGAGCACGGCGCCGTTCACGTAGCTGGCGTCGTCGGAAAGCAGGAAGGCGACGCTGGCAGCGACTTCCTCCGGCTGGCCCATGCGCTTCATCGGCACCTCGTTGACCAGCCCGGCGAGCACGTCCTTCGGCATGTCGGCGAGGATCGGCGTGGCGATGAAGCCCGGGCAGACGGCGTTGGCGCGGATGTTCTTGCGGCCGAGTTCCTTGGCCCACGATTTCGCCATGCCGATGACGCCGGCCTTGGCCGCGGCGTAGTTGGTCTGCCCGAAGTTGCCATAGACGCCGACCACCGACGAGATGTTGACGATGCTGCCGCAACCCTGCGCGAGGAAAGTATCGACGAAGGCGCGCGTGCAGTTGTAGACGCCCTTCAGGTTGATGCCGATGACGCGGTCCCACTGCTCCTCGCTCATCTTCTTCAGCTGCGCGTCGGCGACGATGCCGGCGTTGTTGACCAGCCCGTTGATGCGGCCGAAGCGCGCCAGCACCGCCTGCGCCGCCGCATTCACGGCCGCCGACGAAGCGACGTCGACGGCACAGCCGAGGGTCTCGACGCCGTAGGACAGTTGCAGCGCCTTCGCCATCGCATCGGCGTCCTCCTGGCGCAAATCCCAGACGGCGACCTTCGCCCCCTCCTCCGCACAGCGCCGCGCGATTGCCGCCCCGATGCCGCGTGCCGCACCGGTTACCACCACCACCCTGCCGTCCATCCGCTTCATTTCCGTCTCCGTTGAATAGCTTCGATGGCGACGATAGCACCGCATTCTGCGCACAGAAACGGCAATTGATGCCAAACTGGTGTGCATGAATGCACACCACGGCACAGACTGGGGCGACCTCCGCTTCTTCCTCGAACTGGCACGCACCGGCACCCTGCTCGGTGCCGCGCGCCGCCTCGGCGTCGAGCACACGACGATCGCCCGCCGCCTTGACCGGCTTGAAGCGGCACTCGGCACGCCGCTGTTCGACCGCCACCGCGGCGGCTGCACGCCGACCGAGGCCGGACAGGCGCTGCTGCCTCACGCCGAGGCGATGGAGAGCGCGCTGCTTGCCGCACGCGAGGAACTCGGCGGCCAGCGCATTGCCGCTGCCGGGCTGGTGCGGCTGGGGGCTCCGGAAGTGTTCGGCACCCGGCTGCTGACGCCCGCGCTGCCGCCACTGCTCGACGCGCATCCCGAACTGCAGCTCGAACTCCTGCTCCTGCCGCGCTTTCCGAGCCTGGCCAGCCGCGAGGTCGACCTGGCGGTGACGCTGTCGCCGCCGGAAGCCGGCCGCTACGTCGCCGTGCCGCTGCTCGAACTGCACTACCGGCTCTACGCCAGTCCTGACTATCTCGCCACGCACCCGCCGATCCGCCACCGTACCGACCTCGCCAGCCACCGCTTCGTCGATTACGCACAGGACACGCCGATGGGCGATGCGCTGCGCTACCTGGACGAACTGGTCGCCGCACCGCGCCGCGTGTTCACGGCCAGCGGCATGCTTGCGCAATGCGCGGCGATCGAGGCCGGGATCGGGCTGGGGATGATGACCGACTACGTGCCGCCGGCCGGCCACGATCTCGTTATCGTGCTGCCGGACGAAATCGACGTGCGCCGCACGCTCTGGCTGTCGGCACCGGCCGACCTGCTGCGGCTCAAGCGCGTGCGCGTGGTCTGGGATTTCCTGCGCGAACTGGGCGCGGGAATCACTTCCGGCTGACCAGCAGTACCCCGGCCAGCACGAGGCCGGCGCCGGCAACCTGCTCGACCGAGATCGGTTCGGCCAGCAGCCACCAGCCGAAGAAGATGGTCAGCACCGGCCCCAGCGTACCGATCAGCACCGCCCGCGCCGAACCGATGCGGCGGATCGCCGCCGACTGCCAGAGCACCGGCAGCACGGTCGAGAAGAGCGCCATCGCCGCGCCGTAGGCATAGACCGGCAGCGGCTGCGCCAGCGCCGACAGCGGCTGCGCGATGAAGAAGTGGATCTGTGTCGCCGTCGTCGACACCAGCATGGCCAGCGCCGCGAAGCGCGCCGAGCCGAGCCGCCGGATCGCCGGCTCAGCGCCGGCGCTGTACAGCGCGTAAGTGAGCGCCGACCCAAAGACGAAGCCGGCGCCGATCAGCACCGTTTTCATGTCGCCGGCGATCTGCAGGTCGTGCGCGAAGGCCAGCCCGATGCCGGCGTAGGACAGCACGAGGGCGCCGACCTGCCGCTTCTCCAGCGCCTGCCCCATGAACAGCACGCCGATCAGCACGGTCAGCGTCGGGTAGGTGAACAGGATCAGCCGTTCGAGACCGGCCGAGATGTACTGCAGGCCGAGGAAGTCGAGCATGCTCGACGCGTAGTAGCCGAGCAGGCCGAGGGCGAGCAGCATGCCCCAGTCGCGCCGCGTCAGCGGCGGCGCCGAACGGCTGGCTTTGATCCCGATCCACAGGAAGACCGGCAGCGCGAAGACCATGCGCAGCGACAGCAGCGTCACCGCCTCGACCGGCGCCGCCGCATAGGCCAGCTTGACGAAGATGGCCTTGAACGAGAAGCCGAAGGCGGCAAGCACCGCGAGGGCGATGCCGAGGCGTTCGGCGGACCAGTGTTTCCAGGGCATGAGGGCAGCGGCAAAGTGGCGGCGAATGGGCGGTGCGTGCGCTTCCGGCGAAATCAGGCTGCGGGCCGCACCCTCACCGGAAAGACACGGCGCCAATGATGAAGGTCGCTGCCGGTCATCGACAATTGCTATTATCGCAGCGGTGAATTCGTGAAATACGAACGATGCGCTACAGCCTGACCGACCTCCGCCTCTTCGTCGCCGTCGCCGAAGCCCACAACCTGACGCGCGGCGCCGGGCGCGCGCACCTGGCGCCGTCGTCGGCCAGCCACCGGCTGCAGCAGCTGGAGGCGGCGCTCGGCACGCCGCTGTTCGTCCGCCGCGCGCGCGGCGTCGACCTCACGCGCGCCGGCGAAGCGCTGCTGCGCCACGCGCGCCAGGTCTTCGCCCAGCTCGAACAGATGCACGCCGACCTCGCCCCGTTCGCCAAGGGCGTGCGCGGCCACGTCGCGCTGTGGGCGAACACGCACGCGACGCACAGCTTCCTGCCCGGCGACCTCGCCGGATTCCTGCGCAGCCACCCGCAGGTCAGCGTCACGCTGGAGGAACGCACCAGCCCGGAGATCGTCATGGCCGTCGCCCGCGGCGAGGTCGAAGTCGGCGTCGTCGCCGAGCGCGTCGAGGGCGCCGAGGTCGAGCTGATCCCCTACCGCGCCGACCGGCTGGTGCTGATCGCGCCGCCCGACCACCCGCTGGCGACCAAAGCGGGCACCCGCTTCGCCGACGTGCTCGACCACCCGTTCGTGATGCTGCACGCCGGCTCGGCGATCCACACCTTCACGACCAACGCCGCCGCCGCCCTCGGCCGCCACCTCGACGTGCGCATCCAGGTCCGGAGCTTCGAGGCCGTCTGCCGCATGGTCGGCGCCGGCGTCGGGCTGGGACTGGTGCCGCGGAGCGCGGTCAGCAGCGGCGGCCTGCGCGAGCCGCCGACGGTGGTCGAACTGGACGAAGCGTGGGCGCAGCGGGATTTGCAGGTCTGCGTACGGCAGCGGGCGACGCTGTCGGGCTTTGCCGCGGCGCTGGTCGATAGCCTGGCCGCCCGTCCGGCACCGCCCGCCGAGGGAACGCCCGCTGCCGGCAGCGACAGCCCTGCCTGATCGCCGCCGGCGCTCCGGCCTGCGCGAAACCGCGGCAAGCGCCGCGACGCGGCGCACTCCCACCGTGCCGAAAAACCCTATGCCGCCAGCGCCGCCGCTTCGCGCACCCGCTTCGCCTCGTCGAGCAGGTAGCGCTGATAGTCCTCGAGGTCGCCGTCGAAGGGCGCGACGCCGCCGCGCGAGACCAGCCAGAACTCGTCGCAGACCGAGCGCAGCAGCGCGCGGTCGTGGCTGACCAGCATCACCGTGCCCTCGAATTCGTTCAGCGCGACGCCCAGCGCCTCGCGCGTGGCGAGGTCGAGGTGGTTGGTCGGCTCGTCCAGCAGCAGCAGGTTCGGCCGCTGCCA
>JANJTW010000147.1 GCA_024710925.1 Rhodocyclaceae bacterium
GCTGGCGCCGATGCTGTCCCGGCCCGGTCCGACCACTGATCCAGTTGACTGACAAATTGCCGCTTTCCGCTTGCCGCAAGCCTTTGCGGAACAAGGGCTTGGCGCATCCCGACCTGCGTAAATCCGCAATTGGCTTTGCTCCCGGGCGGGAGTAAAGTGCACCTCTTTTTTTCGCGGCCGGCCGGGATGATCGTCCGGATTTCCCCGCCGCCAGAACAACCAGAAGAGGCCACAATGGAGAAGGATCTGCGCGAAGCGGCGCTCGAATACCACCAGTTCCCGACGCCGGGGAAAATCTCGGTCCGCCCGACCAAGGGCCTGACCAACCAGCGCGACCTGGCGCTGGCCTACTCGCCGGGCGTCGCCTACGCCTGCGACGCCATCGTCGAGGACCCGCACAACGCCAGCCTGTACACCTCGCGCGCCAACCTCGTCGGCGTCGTCACCAACGGCACCGCCGTGCTCGGCCTCGGCAACATCGGCCCGCTGGCGTCGAAGCCGGTGATGGAAGGCAAGGGCTGCCTGTTCAAGAAATTCGCCGGCATCGACGTCTTCGACATCGAGCTCTCCGAGAACGACCCGGACAAGCTGATCGACATCATCGCCTCGCTGGAGCCGACGCTCGGCGGCATCAACCTCGAAGACATCAAGGCGCCCGAGTGCTTCTACATCGAGAGGAAGCTCAAGGAGCGGATGTCGATCCCGGTCTTCCACGACGACCAGCACGGCACCGCGATCATCTCGGCGGCCGGCATGCTGAACGCGCTGAAGGTGATCGGCAAGGACATCGCCAAGGTCAAGGTCGTCTGCTCCGGCGCCGGCGCCGCGGCGATCTCCTGCCTCGACCTGTGGTGCGACCTCGGCATCCGTAAGGAGAACATCACCGTCTGCGACTCGAAGGGCGTCATCTACACCGGCCGCGACGCCAAGATGGACGAGACCAAGGCCCGCTACGCGCAGGACACTGCCGCCCGCACGCTGGCCGACGCCATCGTCGGCGCCGACATCTTCCTCGGCCTGTCCACCGCCGGCGTGCTTAAAGCCGAGATGGTCAAGACGATGGCCGACAAGCCGATCATCTTCGCGCTCGCCAACCCGACGCCGGAGATCATGCCGGAGCTGGCCAAGGAAGCGCGCCCGGACGCGATCATCGCCACCGGCCGTTCGGACTACGCGAACCAGGTCAATAACGTCCTCTGCTTCCCGTTCATCTTCCGCGGCGCGCTCGACTGCGGCGCGACGCGCATCACCGAGGAGATGAAGCAGGCCTGCGTGCGCGCCATCGCGGCGATGGCGCAGGAGGAGGTGACCGACGAAGTGGCGATGGCCTACCCCGGCCAGGAGCTGTCGTTCGGTCCCGAATACCTGATCCCGAAGCCCTTCGACCCGCGCCTGATCACCACCATCGCGCCGGCCGTCGCCAAGGCCGCCGCCGACTCCGGCGTCGCCACGCGGCCGATCGCCGACATGGCGGCGTACAAGGAAAAGCTCAAGGAGTTCATCTACCACACCGGCGTCGGCATGCGCGCCGTCTTCTCCGCCGCCAAGCAGGGCGCGCCGAAGCGCATCATCTACACCGACGGCGAGGACGAGCGCGTGCTGCGCGCGGTGCAGATCGTCATCGAGGAGCGGCTGGCCAAGCCGATTCTCGTCGGCCGCCCGGAAGTGATCGAGATGCGGCTGGCCAAGATCGGCTCCAAGCTGCACATCGGTGAGCACTTCGAGGTGGTCAACCCGAACCAGGACGACCGCTACAAGGAGTGCTGGACGGCCTACCACCAGCTGATGAAGCGCCACGGCGTCACCGTCGAGATCGCCAAGATGCGCCTGCGCCAGGACACGACGATCATCGGCGCCGTGCTGCTCCGCCTCGGCTACGCCGACGGCATGGTCTGCGGCGTTTCCGGCCGCTTTGCGCACCACCTGCGCCAGGTCGAGGAGATCATCGGCAAGGCACCCGGCGTGAAGACGATGGCGGCGATGAACCACCTGCTGCTGCCGGGCCGCGCGCTGTTCCTCTGCGACACGCACGTCAACGAGAACCCGGGGGCCGAGGAACTGGCCGAGATCGCCCGCCTCGCCGCCGCCGAGGTGCGCAGCTTCGGCATCCAGCCGAAGGTGGCGATGCTCTCGCACTCCAACTTCGGCTCGTCGGCCTCCGCTTCGGCGAAGAAGATGGCCGAGGCGACGCGCCTGCTGCGCGAACAGGCGCCGGAACTCGAAGCCGACGGCGAGATGCACGGCGACACTGCGCTGTCGCAGGAAATCCGCGACCACTGCGACCCCGAGTCGCCGCTCAAGGGCGAGGCCAACGTGCTGGTGATGCCCAACCTCGACGCCGCCAACATCAGCTACAACCTGCTCAAGATGACCGGCGGCGAAGGCATCACCATTGGCCCGATCCTGCTCGGCGCGGCCAAGCCGGTGCATGTGATGACGTCGACGGCGACCGTCCGCCGGCTGGTGAACATGACCGCGCTGACGGTGATCGAGGCGCGCCAGCAGAAGTAATCGCCGGCGCCTCCGCTTTGCCGACGAGAACGCCACCGCAAGGTGGCGTTTTTCTTGCTACGTTCACCGGCATGGACCAGATGGAACTGCAAACACAGCGGCGAACGCGGCCGCGGCCGACAGCCATGCTCGCCGCGCTGGCGCTGCTGCTTGCCGCCGGCACGGCGCCGGCGGCGACGGTGGATGGCCGCGTCAGCGCCATCGTCAGCGGCGACACGCTGCAGGTCGATATCCCCGGTCGCGGCCAGTGGCGCGTGCGCCTCGCCTGGGTCGCCGCGCCGGCGCGGCTGCAGGCGTTCGGCGAAGCCGCCCGCTCCGGCCTCGGCGCGCTGGCCGCCGGACGCGCCGTGCGCCTGGAGGATCTGCGCGACGCCGGCGGCGAATGGACGGCGCGGGTGTGGGCGGCGCCGCCGCTCGCCCGCTGCGGCAATGCCGATTGCCCGCCGACGCTCGACCTCGGTCTCGCCCAGGTCGAGCGCGGCCTGGCCTGGCACGACCGCCGCCAGCCGGGACAGCCGCCGGCATTGGCGGCCGACTACCAGCAGGCGGAGTTCGCGGCGAAGATCCGCCGCCTCGGCCTGTGGGCCGGCAAGAATCCGTTGCCGCCGTGGGAATGGCGCGGCCCGCGCTGAAGGGCGGCCGGGGCCGGCGACCGACCGTTCGGCGCCCCGGTTTGCGTTATCCGGAATTAGGGCGCATAGTTCGTCCCTGCGATTTTCAAGCCGTCCCGTGTCTGTCCGGTTCAATGCGTGCGTCCGCGCCGCATTCCTCCCTTCATCACCCGCAGTCTTGATGCCCCTGCAGCCCGCCGTCGCGGGACGCAGCCCGTCGCATGCCAATTTTTACGGAGGACCTGCATGGCCAAGGAAGAACTCATCGAAATGAACGGCGTCGTCAACGAAGTGCTGCCGGACTCGCGTTTCCGCGTACTGCTCGACAACGGCCACGAACTCGTCGCCTACACCGCGGGCAAGATGCGCAAGCACCACATCCGCATCCTCGCCGGCGACAAGGTGACGCTGGAACTGTCGCCCTACGACCTGAACAACGGCCGCATCACCTTCCGCCACATCGAAGGCCGCGCCCCGATGGCGCCGCGCCGCCGCACGCACTGATCGGCAGAATCTGCCGGCGGCCTCATCAGCCCGCCGTCCCGTCGCAGCCGCAGTAGTTGATCTCGACCGACACGTGGACCAGTTCCTCGTGTCGCGCCAGTTCGCCGCGCACCGCCTCCGGCCGCAGCCCGGCGTCGTGCGTCACCAGCCCGAGGATCACCGCGAAGCTCCCCTTGCCGACGCGCCATACGTGCAGGTCGGCGATCTTCGTCGTCGCCGCCCAGTCCGGGTGCGCCTCGACCGCCTCGCGCACTTCGGCCACCACCGGGTGGTCCATCTCGCAGTCGAGCAGGATGCGTCCCGCGTCGCGCGCCAGTCCCCACGCCCAGACCGTGATTAGCACCGCACCGACGATGCCCATCGCCGGGTCGAGCCAGCCCCAGCCGAACCACAGGCCGCCGGCGAGCGCGGCAATGGCCAGGATCGAGGTCGCCGCGTCGGCCAGCACGTGTACGTAGGCTGACCGGAGGTTGAGGTCGTGGCCGTGATGCGCATGGCCGTGATCGTGCGCATGGTCGTGCCCGTGGTGATGGTGCGCGTTGCCGAGGATCAGCGCGCAGACGATATTCACCGCCAGACCCAGCACCGCCACCGCCATCGCTTCCAGGAAGCGGATCGGCTGCGGGTCGAGCAGGTGCTCGACCGACTCCCAGACCATCGCCCCGGCCACGACGAGCAGGAACAGCGCGCTGGTGAAGCTGGCGAGGATCTCGATCTTCCAGGTGCCGAAGGCGAAGCGCGGGTCGCGCGCATAGCGCCGCGCCATTGCGTAGGCGAAGGCGGACAGGCCGATGGCGAAGGCGTGCGTGCCCATGTGCCAGCCATCGGCGAGCAATGCCATCGAGTTGAAGGCCAGCCCGGCGACGATCTCGGCGACCATCGTTGCCAGCGTGATCCACAGCACCAGCCGCGCGCCGCGCTCGGCCGCCGCGTTGCCGGTGTCGAAGCGATGGGGGTGCCGCCAGGAGTCGATTTCGTGCATGGGCGGGATTTTACGCGAGCGCCGGCTGGCGCTTGATGCCGATGGGTGTCCGTTGCCGGCGGGCGGCCGGCAACGGATATGCGGTATCGCTCAGCCTTTGACGCGCCCGAGCACCGAGCGCAGCGTCTCCTGCAGGTCGCCGGGGATCAGGATGGTCTTCGCGTTCGGCGATTCGGCGAGCCTGGTCATCGCCATCACGTACTTCTCGCCGAGCATGTAGCGCATCGGCCCCTCTTCCTGCCCGATCGCCTGCGCCACGCGCTTGATCGCCTCGGCGCTGGCCTCGGCCAGCGTCACCTGCGCCGTCGCGTCGCGGTGCGCCGCCTCCAGCCGCGCCTCGGCCTGCAGGATGGTCGCCTGCTTCTCGCCTTCGGCCTTGGTCACCATCGCCTTGCGCTCGCGCTCGGCCGAGGCCTGCATCTCCATCGCCTTCTGCATCGACATCGACGGCTTGATGTCCTGGATCTCCACCGACTTCACCGTCAGCCCCCAGTCGACCGCCTCGTCGGCGATCGACTCGCGCAGCCGGGCCTTGATCTTGTCGCGGTTCGACAGCGCCTCGTCGAGCTGCATCTCGCCGATGATCGAGCGCAGCGTGGTCATGATCATGTTGCGGATCGCCTCGGCGAAATCGGTCACGCCATACACCGCCTTGATCGGGTCGGTGACCTTGATGAAGGCGATGGCGTTGGTGACGATCACCGCGTTGTCCTTGGTGATCACCTCCTGCTCCTGTACGTCGAGGATGATGTCCTTGGTGACCAGCTTGTAGGCGATGCGGTCGAGGTAGGGAATGATGATGTTGAGGCCCGGGTGCAGCGTGCCGTGGTATTTGCCCAGCCGCTCGACGATCCACTCCTCGCCCTGCGGCACGATGCGGATGCCCTTGGCCAGCGTGACGCCGGCGAAGACCAGCAGCGCGACGACGAAAATCATCATTTCAGACATGCTCAGACCCTCCCGATCTTGAGAAAACTGCCTTCGACATCGAGCACGCGCACCCGCTCGCCGCTACGGATCGCCTCGTCGGCGATGCACTCCCAGACGTCGGCGCCGAGGATCGGCTTCTGGAAGCGAACCTGCCCCTTCTCGAACGGCGCCACGTCGCGCACCAGCATCCCCACCTCGCCGAGCACGCCGGCGTCGGCCATGCCGACCTTCGTCTTGTGCGTGGTCGGCCGGAAGACCTTGAACCAGGCCGCCACCAGCGCCAGCGAA
>JANJTW010000178.1 GCA_024710925.1 Rhodocyclaceae bacterium
GAACTGGCGCGGATCGACCCGCTGCTGATCCTGCCGGCGCTGACCAAGTACCTCGCCGGCGGCACGGCGATGATGGGCGTCGTCGACGAGATGCGCCGCGCCGGCCAGATGAGCGCCGAACTGCTCAACGCCAGCGCCGGCTTCCTCATCCACCCCTTCGACATTCCCGGCGTCGCCGTCCTCATCACCGCCGGCAAGCGCGTCGCCGCCGTCTGGAAGCCGGCCGCGCTCGGTGCCTGCGTCGGCATCGGCGTGCGCACGCTGGCGCACGCCTTCCTCGCCTGAACGGCGGCGGCTACAACTCGGTATATTTGACCGCCCGCCCGCGCACCTTCTCCGGCGGATACTTGGCACGGTTCTCCGCCATCTTCGCGGCGAAGGCCTCGGCGAGGTCGATGTCGAGCAGGTCGGCGACGCGGATGACACCCATCAGCACGTCCGAAAGCTCGTCGGCGACGGCCTTCCGCCGCGCCGGCGACAGCGCGAAGCTCTCCGCCTCGGAACACCACTGGAAGTGTTCGAGCACCTCGGCCGCCTCGACGGCAAGCGCGATGGCCAGGTTCTTCGGGTTGTGGTGGCGGTCCCAGCCGCGTTCGGCGACGAACTCGCGGACGACGGCACGCAGGTCTTCAAGCTGGTTCATGGAATCGTGAATGGATCGGGCTTGTGCTACTGTATCCTCCCGCCCCGACCATGACCAGACCGCCGCTCCACCGATGCGCCCTTTCCGCCTGCTGCCCGCCCTGCTCTGCCTGCTTGCCGCGCCGCTGCCGCCCGCCGCCGCGGCCGAGGGAGTCGATATCGGCAAGCCGTCGATGCTGCGCATCCTGGTTCCCGCCGAACAGCTGGAGCAGGCCGCCGCCGGCGAATACCGGCAGATGATGCGCGACGCGGCGACGAAGGGAGTGCTGGCGCGCGACGACCATCCGCAGCTGCAGCGGCTGCGCCGCATCGCTGCACGCGTCGTGCCGCACGCCGCACGCTTCAACCCGCGCGCGGCGAAATGGCGCTGGGAAATCAACCTGATCGGGGCGAAGCAGATCAACGCCTTCTGCATGCCGGGCGGCAAGATCGCCTTCTACAGCGGCCTCGTCGACGGCCTCAAGCTCACCGACGACGAGATCGGCGTCGTCATGGGGCACGAAGTGGCGCACGCGCTGCGCGAGCATGCGCGCGAACGCCTGGCCAAGACCGGGCTGACCCAGCTCGGCGCGATCATTCTCGGGGAACTGGCCGGCGGCGGCCGCTACACCGACGTCGCCCGCCTCGGCGGCGACCTGCTGACGCTGAAATTCTCGCGCGACGACGAAACCGAGGCCGACATCGTCGGCCTCGAACTCGCCGCGCGCGCCGGCTTCGACCCGCGCGCCGGCATCAGCCTCTGGCAGAAGATGGGCGCGGCCAGCCGCGGCGAACCGTTCGCTTGGCTGTCGACGCACCCCGCCGGGCCGAACCGCATCAAGGCAATCGAGCAGCAACTGCCGCAGGTGATGCCGCTCTACGAACGCGCCGCCGGCGGCCGCTGAGCCCGCCTGAGCCCGCCTGGGCGCGCCGCGCCTACATCGTCAGGAACCCGCGCGCTTCCGGCTGGAAGGGAATGGCGGCGATCCGCCAGCGGACGGGGCGGCCGCCTTCGTCCGCGATCTCGGCAACGTCGCCGACGCTGAGGCCGAAGAGCGCCGCGCCGGTCGGGCTGAGCACCGACCAGCAGGACTCGGCCGGGTCGTGATCCTCGGGATAGACCAGAGTCACCTCCCATTCCCGTCCGTCGGCCTCCGCCTGCAGGCGGATCGTCGAATTCATCGTCACCAGGGTGGGCGGAATCAGGTCCGGCTTGGCGATCACGCCGGAATTGCGCAGGCGATGCAGGACGAGGTGGGCGGCCGGGTCGAGCGGCCGGTCGCCGGCGAAAGTCCGCTCGATGAGCGCGAGCAGGCGCTCCTGGTCCAGGGCGGAAATACAACCAGCGGGTTTGCCGGCAACGGCCATCTGCATTTTCATCTCCTACGGTCGTTCGTGCGCCCGGTTCGGGGCGGTCGCGCCAGCCGGAGTCTAGCGGATCGGCCGCCGGCGCGGAAGCGAAGCGCCCCGGTCGCTCAGACCGCCCCCGCCGCCCGCAGCGCAGCGATGGCCGCCGCGTCGTAGCCGAGCCCGACGAGCACGGCGTCGGTATGCGCGCCGAGCGCCGGTCCGAGCGATTCGCTGCCGCCCGGCGTCGCCGACAGCTTGGGCACGACGCCCGGCATGCGGCATTCGCGGCCGCCGGGCAGCGTCACCGTCTGCAGCATCTCACGGGCGAGGAACTGCGGGTCGGCGAACATGTCGGCGACCGAATAGATGCGCGAGGCCGGCACCTCGGCGGCGGCAAGCTTTTCCAGCACCTCGGCCTCGTCGTGCGCCGCCACCCAGGCGTCGATCAGCGCGTAGATCTCGTCGCGGCGTGCGTCGCGGCCGGCGTTGTCGGCGAGCGTCGCATCGTCGGCCAGATCGGTCCGCCCCATCGCCAGCAGCAGCCGGCGGAAGATCGCATCGCCGTTGGCGCCGATGGCGACGTGCCGGCCGTCCTTCGTCGTGTGCGTGTTCGACGGCGTGATGCCGGGCATGATGTTGCCGGTACGCTCGCGGACGAAGCCGAAGACGTCGAACTCGGGAACGAGCGACTCCATCATCGCGAACACCGCCTCGTAGAGCGCGACGTCGACGACCTGCCCGCGGCCGCCGTTCACCTCCCGGTGGCGCAGCGCCATCATCGCGCCGAGCGCGCCCCACAGCGCGGCGATCGAGTCGCCGATCGAGATGCCGGTCTTCACCGGCGGCCGGTCGGGAAAGCCGGTGACGTAGCGCAGCCCGCCCATCGACTCGCCGATGGCGCCGAAACCCGGCTGCGCCGCCATCGGCCCGCTCTGGCCGAAGCCGGAGAGGCGCAGCATGACCAGGCCGGGATTCTCCGCCGACAGCGTATCCCAGCCCAGCCCGAGCTTTTCCAGCACGCCCGGGCGGAAGTTCTCGACGACGATGTCGGCCTCCTTCGCCAGCGCGCGGACGATGGCGACGCCCTCCGGATGCTTGAGATTGACCGTCACCGACTTCTTGTTGCGCGCCTGCAGGTACCACCACAGCGAGGTGCCTTCGTAGAGCTTGCGCCACTTGCGCAAGGGGTCGCCGCCGTCGGGCGATTCGATCTTGATGACCTCGGCGCCGAATTCGCCGAGGATGCGCGCGGCGAACGGGCCGGCGATCAGCGTGCCGAGTTCGAGGACTTTCAGGCCGGCGAGCGGCTTCGTGCTTTCGTTCATTCTTCAACCTGCAAATGACAAAGCCCCCGCGACGCGAGGGCCTTGCCGGTGAGTCAAAATCACATGCGCGCGATCATCGCGTCGCCGAAGGCCGAGCACGACACTTCGCTGGCGCCGTCCATCAGGCGAGCGAAGTCGTAGGTAACGACCTTGTCGCCGATGGCCGCCTCCATCGACTTGATGATCAGGTCGGCGGCCTCCTTCCAGCCGAGGTGGCGCAGCATCATCTCGGCCGAGAGGATCAGCGAGCCGGGGTTCACCTTGTCCTTGCCGGCGTACTTCGGCGCCGTGCCGTGCGTCGCCTCGAAGCAGGCGTATTTGTCGGAGATGTTGGCGCCCGGCGCGATGCCGATGCCGCCGACCTGCGCGGCCAGCGCATCCGAGATGTAGTCGCCGTTCAGGTTGGTGGTGGCGATCACGTCGTATTCCGCCGGGCGCAGCAGGATCTGCTGCAGGAAGGCGTCGGCGATGGAGTCCTTGATGACGATGCCGCCCTTGTCCGCTGGCAGCTTCAGCCACGGACCGCCGTCGATCTCGACGCCGCCGAACTCGCGCCTGGCGAGCGCGTAGGCCGTGTCGCGGAAGTTGCCTTCCGTAAATTTCATGATGTTGCCCTTGTGCACGATCGTCACCGACTTGCGCTGGTTGTCGATCGCGTACCTGATCGCGGCGCGCACCAGGCGTTCGCTGCCCTCGACCGAGATCGGCTTGATGCCGATGCCCGAGCTCTCGGGGAAACGGATCTTTTTCACGCCCATCTCGTCCTGCAGGAAGCTGATGACCTTCTTCACCTGCTCGCTGCCGTTGGCCCACTCGATGCCGGCGTAGATGTCCTCGGTGTTCTCGCGGAAGATGACCATGTCGGTCAGCTCCGGCTGCTTCAGCGGCGACGGCACACCCTTGAAGTAACGCACCGGACGCACGCACTGGTAGAGGTCCAGTTCCTGGCGCAGCGCGACGTTGAGCGAGCGGATGCCGCCGCCCACGGGCGTCGTCATCGGCCCCTTGATCGACACCGAGAATTCCTTCAGCGCGTCGAAGGTCTCCTTCGGCAGCCACTCGTCGGCGCCGTAGATCCGCGTCGATTTCTCGCCGGCGTAGACCTCCATCCAGTGGATCTTCTTCCTGCCGCCGTAGGCCTTGGCCACCGCCGCGTCGACCACCTTGATCATCACCGGCGTGATGTCGATGCCGATGCCGTCGCCCTCGATGAAGGGGATGATCGGATTGTCCGGAACCACCTGCCCGGGAACGATCTTCGAACCGCCCTGCGGCACCTTGATATGGGATGTCATGGCTACGTCTCCAGAGTTGTCGTGTGCGACTTCGTACGAGTCGATCTTCACCGGCGCAGGGATCGCCCGGCGCGGCAGAGGAAACGATTATGCGGCAATCCGGCGGCCGGTGTCAGCGTGCGCACCCGGCGGCTCGATGCGACAGAATACATGGCCCCGGCCGCCGTAGAGGCACGATTCGATCCCGGAAACGCCGATGCCGCACCCAACAAAAAGCCGGGGCGAACCCCGGCTTTTCGTTGGCTGAAGACGACGCAGGATCAGGCTGCGCAGGCCGCCTGCAGGATGCCGTTCAGCGTTGCGCTCGGGCGCATCACCGCATTGCACTTCTCAGCGTCGGCCTTGTAGTAGCCGCCGATGTCGGCCGGCTTGCCCTGCACGGCGGCGAGTTCGGCGACGATCTTCTCCTCGTTCTCGGCGAGCGACTTGGCCAGGGGGGCGAAGCGCGCGGCGAGTTCCTTGTCCTCGCCCTGTGCCGCCAGTTCCTGCGCCCAGTACGTGGCGAGGTAGAACTGCGAGCCGCGGTTGTCGAGCTGACCGGTCTTCGGCGACGGCGACTTGTTGTTGTCGAGCAGCTTGCCGGTGGCGGCGTCGAGGGTCTTCGCCAGCAGCTTGGCGCGGGCGTTGTTCTCCTTGATGCCGAGCTCTTCCAGAGACACCGCCAGCGCGAGGAACTCGCCGAGCGAATCCCAGCGCAGATGGTTTTCCTGCGTCAGCTGCTGCACGTGCTTCGGCGCCGAGCCGCCGGCGCCCGTTTCGTACATGCCGCCGCCGTTCATCAGCGGGACGATCGACAGCATCTTCGCCGAGGTACCGAGTTCCATGATCGGGAACAGGTCGGTCAGGTAGTCGCGCAGGATGTTGCCGGTGACCGAGATGGTGTCCAGCCCGCGGATGACGCGCTCGAGCGTGAAGCGCATGGCGCGCACCTGGCTCATGATCTGGATGTCGAGGCCGCTGGTGTCGTGATCCTTGAGGTAAACCTTCACCTTCTTGATCAGCTCGTTTTCGTGCGGGCGGTACGGGTCGAGCCAGAACACCGCCGGCATGCCGGAGTTGCGGGCGCGGGTGACGGCCAGCTTGACCCAGTCGCGGATCGGCGCGTCCTTGACCTGGCACATGCGCCAGATGTCGCCGGCCTCGACGTTCTGCGTCAGCAGCACTTCGCCGGTGGCGAGGTCGACGATGTTGGCGACGCCGTCCTCGGCGATCTCGAAGGTCTTGTCGTGCGAGCCGTATTCCTCGGCCTGCTGCGCCATCAGGCCGACGTTGGGCACCGTGCCCATGGTCTTCGGATCGAAGTTGCCGTGCCATTTGCAGAAGTTGATCATCTCCTGGTAGATGCGGGCGAAGGTCGATTCCGGCATGACCGCCTTGGCGTCGTACTGCTTGCCGTCGGCGCCCCACATCTTGCCGCCGGCGCGGATCATCGCCGGCATCGAGGCGTCGACGATGATGTCGTTCGGCGAGTGGAAGTTGGTGATGCCCTTGGCCGAGTCGACCATCGCCAGCGCCGGGCGGTGTTCCTGGCAGGCGTGCAGGTCGCGGATGATCTCGTCGCGCTTCGATTCC
>JANJTW010000223.1 GCA_024710925.1 Rhodocyclaceae bacterium
TCCGGACGCTGATGCCGGCGGCCTCGGCCGCCGGCATCAGCCCTATCACTCCGATCCGCTCAATCAGCAACTTGCGCCCTGCATAGGTTGTTCTGGCATTCTTGTGACTGTTCATCCGGTTGGGTTCCTTGGGTAACTGAACCCTCGAGAACTCCAGTTTCCCAGAACCTGCCGGGTGAACAACCTATTGAAACATCACACCTAGGCGGCTCCGGCGAGGCTAGCGGTCGCGGCCGCGCGCCTTGTCCTTCGCGCCCTTCGCCGCCGGTTTCGCTTTCTTTTCCCGCTCGCCGCCCTGTCCGTGCAGCAGGCCCTGTTCGCTCTTGCGTTCGTCGGCGCGCATGCCCCCCCGCTCCTGCCCCATGGCCGGGCTGTTGGCGTTCATCCGCCCTTCGTCGCTCATGTGCTGCGCCGCCCTGCCGCCGCCCGCATCGCCGGGCACGCCATCCTTTTTTGCCTGCGCCGGGGGCGCCGTCAGCAGGAACAGCGCGCCGAAAACCACCGCCATCGATTTCCGCATCATGATCCTCTCCATCGCCGGGGAAAAATCCCGCCCTTTCACCTTAGGCGACGACGGCACGCTTGTCGAAGCGGCAGCGACATCCGGCAATTCCGCGCCACTCGGCTATAGTGAAAATCCCGCCAACATCCCCGGAGGTCCGATCATGAAGAAGAAACTTACCCTCGCCCTTGTCGTCGCGGCAACGGCCGGCAGCGGTCTCGTCGGCTGCGCCAACATGACGGAAACGCAGCGCACGACCGGCACCGGCGCCGCCATCGGCGCCGCGGCCGGCGCCGTCATCGGCGGCGTCTCCGGCGGCGGCAAGGGCGCCGCCACCGGCGCGGTGCTCGGCGCCGCGGTCGGCGCCGGCGGCGGCTACCTGTGGTCGCAACGCATGCAGGAGCAGAAGGCGTCGATGGAGCAGGCGACCGCCGGCACCGGCGTGCGCGTCAGCCAGACCGCCGACAACCAGCTGAAGCTGGACATCCCGAGCGACATCTCGTTCGACAGCGGCCGGTACGACATCAAGCCGGAGTTGCGGCCGATCCTCGACCGCTTCGCGACGACGCTGAACCAGAACCCGGTGACGACGGTGAAGATCGTCGGCCATACCGACAGCACCGGCTCGGACGCGGTGAACATGCCGCTGTCGGTCAATCGCGCCGGCGCCACGCGCGACTACCTGGTCGCCCGCGGCGTCGCCGCGAACCGCATCGCCATCGACGGGCGCGGCCCGCGCGAACCGATCGCCGACAACGGCACCGTCGCCGGCCGGGCGATGAACCGGCGGGTGGAAATCTTCGTCGCCGAAGCGGCGCGCTGACGCGGCGGCCTCAGGTCTCGCCGGCGGCAAAGATCGCGGCGACCTCCGCCGCCGGCCGCGGCCGCGAGAAGTGGTAGCCCTGGCAGCGCAGGCAGCCCTCGTCGCGTAGCGCGGCGAGTTGGTCGGCGGTCTCGACGCCCTCGGCGACCACCTCCAGTTCGAGGCTGCGGGCGAGGCCGATGATCGACGCGACGATGGCCGCGTCGTCGCGGTCGTCGCACAGGTCACGGACGAAGGAGTGGTCGATCTTCAGGCAGGTGACCGGGAAGCGCTTCAGGTAGGCGAGGCTGGAATAGCCGGTACCGAAGTCGTCGATGGCCAGGCGCACGCCCATGTCGGCGAGCGCCTGCACCTGCGCCAGCGCCTCCTCGACGCTGTGCATCAGGCTCGATTCGGTGATCTCCAGTTCGAGCATCGCCGGCTCGACGCCGGTTTCTTCGAGGATCGCGCGCACCCGCTCGACCAGCCCGCTCTGCTGGAACTGGCGCGGCGACAGGTTCACCGCCACCGGCACGCGCGGCCAGCCGTCGTCGTGCCAGGCGCGCAGCTGGCGGCAGGCCTCGCGCAGCACCCATTCGCCGAGTTCGAGGATGAGGCCGGTTTCCTCGGCGACCGGGATGAATTCGCCGGGCGGCACCAGCCCGCCGTCCGGGTCCTGCCAGCGCACCAGCGCCTCCAGCCCGCAGACGCGGTGCTGCACGACGTCGACCTGCGGCTGGAAGTGCAGCACGAACTCCTGCTGCTCGACGGCGCGGCGCAGCCGCTGCTCCATGCGGAAGAAGCGCGTCGCCGCCTCGTTCATCGCCGCCGAGAAGAACTGGAAGTTGTTGCGGCCACGGCTCTTCGCCGTGTACATCGCGGTGTCGGCGTTCTTCATCAGCGACTGCGCGTCGCGCCCGTCCTCCGGGAAGAGGGCGATGCCGATCGAGGTCGTCGCGCGCAGCGCGTGCCCCATCACGTCGAGCGGCCGGGCGAGGCCGTTGATGATGCGCTCGGCGACCATCACCGCGTCGTCGGTGGTGCCGATGGCGCCGAGGAGGACGACGAACTCGTCGCCGCCGAGGCGGCATACGGTGTCGACGTCGCGCACCGCCGCCGTCAGCCGGTTGGCGACGCCCTTCAGCAGCGCGTCGCCGACGTCGTGGCCGAGCGAATCGTTCACGCTCTTGAAACGGTCGAGGTCGAGGAAGAGCACCGCCACCCGGTGGCCGGCGCGCTCGGCGCCGGCCAGCGCCTGGCCGAGGCGGTCCTGCAGCAGGCTGCGGTTGGGCAGGCCGGTCAGCGCGTCGTGGTGCGCGATGTGCCAGATGCGCTCCTCGGCCTGCATGCGCTCGAAGATCTCCGACTGCAGCTGGACGTTGGCGCTCTCCAGCTCGGCGGTGCGCTCGGCGACGCGCAGCTCCAGCTCCTCGTGCGCGCGCAGCAGCGCCTCCTGCGCCTGCCGGCGCTCGGTGATGTCCTCGGCGATCCAGATGGCGCCGCCGCCCTGCTCCCACGACACGCGCTGCGCCGTGCCGCGGATCCAGAACAGGCTGCCGTCCTTCCGACGCACCTGCGTCTCGCCGACGTAGGCGCCATGCCGGCGCAGGTCGTCCTCGGCCTGTCCGGAAAATTCGCGGAAGCGCTGGTCGTCGGGAAAGATCTCGGCGACGAGGTGGCCGGCCAGTTCCTCCGGACGGTAGCCGAGCATCGCCGCGAAGCGGTCGTTGCAGCGCTGCAGGTGGTCGCCGCTGACGTAGGTGATGCCGAAGGCGGCGTTGTCGAAGATCATCCGCTGCTCGGCCAGCGCCGCCTGCAGGCGCTCGTCCTGGCGCTTCCTTTCGCTCATGTCCTCGACGATCCACACCGAGCCGAGTTCCGGCTGCTGCGGATCGACGTAGCGGCCGCTGATCAGCGCCCAGAAGGTGCTGCCGTCCTTGCGCCGCAGCCACTGCTCGCGGCGGTGCGTGCCGCCGGCGGCGATCAGCGG